>JBLMZM010000301.1:0-8836 GCA_050258815.1 Ignavibacteriales bacterium | reverse complement strand
AGTCCATAACACTCCGGTCCGACCTGATGAATGAAAACGAATTAAGGCAGCAGTCGGGTGAATTCCTAAATCTTTTCCGTGAAGCCGCCGCTCAGGGTATGAATTACGATATTTATTCGCCCATCTGGTCGAGGGTTCTTGAAATGCTGGGATCAGTTTCACGTTCAAGAGCAATACAGGGGTATTCACCATCAGAGACGGCAACGTTTATTTTCTCCTTAAAGCAGCCGCTCTTCAACAGTCTGACTGACGCCGTTACCGATGATCCGAAAGTATTAAGCCGTGAGATCTGGAATATCACGGTCATTTTTGACAAGCTTGGGCTTTACACGGTAGAGATGTACATAAAGAGCCGGGAGGAAATCATACTGCGGCAGCAGCGGGAAATGATAGAGCTATCGACTCCTGTAGTCCAATTGTGGAACGGCATACTTGCGCTTCCGCTCATAGGGACACTCGACAGCGAAAGGACGCAGGTAGTGATGGAGAGCCTTCTTACGAAAATTGTTGAGAGCGGTTCTTACGTTGCAATAATTGATATTACCGGGGTTCCAACCGTGGACACGCTAGTGGCACAGCATTTATTAAAGACCGTTGCGGCAGCGAAGCTCATGGGAGCGGAATGCATAATAAGCGGCATAAGGCCTCAGATAGCGCAGACGATAGTGCATCTTGGTGTAAACCTGGAAGACGTGACGACGAAGGCAACGATGGCCGAAGCGCTCCGCTCGGCACTTGTAAAGAACGGGCTGCACATCGTCAAGGCCCAGGCTAATCAAAAGAAGGAGCAGTAAATGGAAAGAATTCCTATTCTAAAGATGGGAAAATACCTGCTTGTTACAATACAGATAGACATGCACGACCGGCTGGCTCTGGCGCTTCAGGATGACCTGACAGAAATGATAGTAAAGACGCAAGCAAAGGGGGTTCTAATAGATATATCATCACTGGAGATTGTAGACTCCTTCATAGGGCGGATGCTGAGCAATATTGCATCGATGTCCAAGGTGCTGGATGCTCTAACGGTGGTAGTTGGCATGAGGCCTGCTGTAGCAATAACGATGGTGGAGCTTGGGCTGGATATGAAAGGCGTAAGGACGGCGCTTGATATGGACAAGGGCATTGAACTTCTGGAATCGTTATTGATTAAAGATGAGACCTCATTCAACGAAGAGCCGGAGACAGAAGATGACAGTACAAAGGAGTGACAAGAGACTAATACGCACATCCGAAGATATTGTCATGGTTCGTCAGCTTGTAAGGGAGTGGGCAAAGGCAATCGGGATGAATCTGGTTGACCAGACAAAACTTATTACTGCGGCAAGTGAGCTGGCAAGGAACACTTTCGATTACGGGGGGGGCGGCGTTATGGTTATAGACCAGATTATTGACGGAATAAAAACGGGGCTCAGGCTGACCTTTGAGGATAAGGGTCCCGGCATTGAGGACGTTGAGCAGGCAATTAAGGACGGATACACTACGGGCGGGGGCATGGGTCTGGGGCTTGGAGGTGCCAGGAGGCTGGCCAACGAGTTTTACATATATACAAAGCCCGGCCAGGGAACGCGCGTTACTATTGTCAGGTGGAAATGAAAAACATATTTACATTAAAAATTACGGAGCAGAGCGGGGTTGCAGAAGCAAGGCGGCTTTCGGCATATGCTGCAACGGCAATTGGTTTTAATGAGACTGACAAAGGCAGAATCAGCATAATTGTAACCGAGCTGTGCAGAAATCTTGTAAAGCATACGAAGCAAGGGGGTGAATTTCAGCTTTTCAGGATTAAGAGGGGTGAACAAGAGGGGCTGGAGCTTCTGGCACTGGACAAAAGTCCCGGGATCAGAAACGTTGCAGAGGCGATGCGGGACGGGTTTTCAACGGCAGGAAGCCCGGGGACGGGGCTGGGGTCAATAAAACGCCTTTCAGATTTTTTTGACATATATTCTGTTGAAGGCCAGGGTACCGTCATATTATCGCGCATATGGGTAAACAAGCAGGCACTTTCAGAGCAGAAGTATGAGATAAGCGGAATAAATCTTCCCAAACCCGGCGAGGAGGTTTCAGGGGACAAATGGTCCTGGGGGGCAAATCAGAACGGGATAACCATAATGATTGCAGACGGGCTCGGGCATGGCCTGGAGGCTTCAGATGCCTCGAACGAAGCCGTTAAGGCCTTTGAGGAATCGAAAGCAGGCCCGGCAGACAAAATACTTCAAAGAATCCATCAGCAACTGGGTCATACCAGGGGCGCTGCAGTTGCAGTAAGTGAGCTTGATGCAATGAAAAAGGTAGTAAAATACTGCGGTGTAGGCAACATTTCAGGAGTCATAATCTCCCCCACCGGGTCGAGGAGCATGATATCGCATAATGGGATTGCGGGGCATGAAGCCAGAAAGATACAGGTATTTGATTATCCATGGACAGAGAATTCGCTAATGGTAATGCATTCAGACGGGATGTCGGCCAGATGGAATATGGACAAGTATCCGGGACTGATAATGAAGTCCACGTCGGTAATCTGCGGAGTCCTTTACAGGGATTTTGCCCGCGGCAATGATGACTTTACAGTTGTAGCGATGAGGATGCACTGAAACATTTGCTTGTCAGAATAATTGAGCCTGAGAAGAAGAATTTATGAGCGTAAAAATAATAACTTTAAGAATCAAGTATGAAGAAGACACTGTGCTTGCGCGGCAGCGGGCAAGGCAGATAGCTTCTTTACTGGGTTTTGATACCAGGGAGCAGACAGCAATAGCGACCTCGGTTTCAGAATTAGTTAGAAATGCTTTTAACTATGCCCGCGGGGGCATAGTGGAATTTTCAATTGATGGGAAGCCGGAGGCACAGAAGCTTTCAATTAAAATTTCAGATGATGGTCCGGGAATAAGTAATCTTGAAGACATACTGGCAGGCCACTACCGGTCTGAAACAGGAATGGGGCTTGGAATTGTAGGCACACGCAGGCTGATGGACAGTTTTGATATAAAGTGCACTCCCGGCAAAGGAACAACGGTTATAATCGGGAAAAAAATTCCTAATATAAAGGCTCCCATAGGTCCCGATGCAATCAGGCGAATAACAGATGAGCTAATAAAAAAAGAGCCGCAAAGTCCTATTGAGGAATTCCAGATGCAGAATCAGGAGCTGCTAAGGACTTTGGAGGAGATAAAAAGGAGGCAGGAAGAATTAGAGAGGCTGAATCTGGAGCTGGAGGAGACCAACCGTGGTGTTGTTGCACTTTATGCCGAGCTGGATGAAAAGGCGGAGCATCTGCAGAGAATAAATGACGCCAAGGCGCGTTTCCTTTCAAATATGAGTCATGAATTCAAGACGCCGTTAAACTCAATCATTGCGCTTGTGAGGCTACTGCAGGAGCATGTGGATGGCGATCTGAATGAGGAGCAGGAAAAACAGGTAAGCTACATCAGGAGATCGGCTGAAGACCTGACGGAACTGGTAAGTGATTTATTGGATATTGCGAAGGTGGAATCGGGCAAAACGACGGTTAAGCCTGTGGAATTTGCGGTTTCAGATCTTTTTTCAGCTTTGAGGAGGATGCTGAGGCCGCTGCAGACAAATCCAGCAGTAAGCCTGGTTTTTGAAGACCCGGTAGAAATACCTCTAATGTTCAATGATGAAGCCAAGATATCGCAGGTGCTGAGAAATTTTATTTCCAACGCCCTGAAATTCACTGTAAAAGGAGAAGTAAGGGTAAAAGCCGAGCGGAGTGATAATGGAGAATATGTAATTTTCTCTGTAGCCGATACGGGGATCGGCATTGCGCCAAAGGATCAGGAACTAATATTTGAAGAATTCTCGCAGGTGGAAAGTGAGCTTCAGAAAAAAGCAAAAGGCACGGGTCTGGGCCTTCCGCTGTCGAAGAAGCTTACAGAGCTGCTGGGTGGTAATGTATATCTCAAGAGCAAGCCGGGCGAGGGTTCAACATTCTTTGCCCGCTTCCCTGCCGGGCTTTCGTATACACGGGGTGAGAAGACCGGGGACCGGGAGATTGTTTTTGAACAGGCGCCCGAGAACTCAACCGTTCTGATAATTGAAGACAACGAAGCGATGCACCTTATCTATGATAAATACCTGAAAGGAACGGGCTTCAAGGTAAAATCGGCCAGAAGCATTGATGAAGCAAGAACCGCTTTGGAACAGACAATGCCTGACGTAATAATACTGGACATTCTTCTGCCCGGTGAGAACACCTGGAAATTTCTGACAGAACTGAAATCGAATACGAGCTACAAGGACATACCGGTCCTGGTAGCCTCGGTAATTGATGAAGAAGAGCGGGGCCTGGCGCTTGGTGCAGACGACTACTGTGTAAAGCCAGTTGAGCGGCAGTGGCTTCTGAAGAAGCTGCAGAACTTGAAGAGCAGAAGAAAGAATGCAAGAATCTTAATTATTGACGACGAGGCAATTGCCAGATACATATTAAAAGAGATGCTGCCGCAGGGGCGCTTCGAGGTAATTGAGGCTGAAAACGGCAAGAGCGGCCTTGAGAAGGCGGTAAATTACAAGCCTGACATAATATTTCTTGATTTAATAATGCCCGATTCGACAGGCTTTGAAATTCTGGAAAAGTTAAAGGCAGATCCCGGAACGAGGGACATTCCGGTAGTAATCAACACATCAAAAGACATGGACGCAATTGAAATTGCCAGACTTAACCGCTCAGCCGCGGCAGTGCTTGGGAAAAAAGATATATCGAAAGCCAGAATGGCCAGCCAGATCAGGGATATCCTGTTAAAAACAGTAAAAGACGGTAAAGGGAAAAAGGAATGAACAGCAAACCCGCAAAATGTATAACTCTTGTGGTGGATGACAATCCTGTTGGATTATATGCAACAAGCAGGACGCTTGGAGCCGAAGGCTTTGAAATTATTACGGCTTCGACGGGGCAGGAAGCTTTGATGAAGGCCAAAGAGAAGCCTGACATTATAGTGCTAGATGTAAAACTGCCGGACATCAGCGGATTTGAGGTATGCCGCAGAATTAAGTCTGACCCGGATACCTCGGCAATTCCAGTCATACATCTTTCGGCAACATATCTGGACAATGAGTCAAAGGCACAGGGGCTGGAAATGGGGGCGGATGCATATCTGACTCACCCTGTGGAGCCGAGGGTACTGACGGCCACAATAAATGCCATGTTAAGGATACGGAATGCTGAAATGAGCCTAAAGGAAGCGGCCATGAAGTGGCAGGCCACATTTGATGCTATAAACGACGGCGTATGTCTTCTAAATTCAGAGTTTAATATTGACCAGTGCAACAAGGCTTTTGAAATGATAGTGGGCAAAAAACAGGATGAGATTGTAGGGCGCAGGTTATGCGACATCTGCAAAGCGCTCTGCTCTTTTGATACAAAATATTTCAGGAGTACGACACCGGAAAGTGAGGAAATAAAGAATGAGGAAATGCTGGTAAACGGCGCATGGTATCTGATCAGCACCGATCTTATACCCGGAGGAGGAGGCACTTTTTCGGGGGCGGTATTCAAGATGACTAACATTTCTCCTGCAAAGCACGCAGAGGATGAACTGAAGAAAACCATGGTAGAACTGGAGCGTTCGAACAAGGAGCTGGAGCAGTTTGCATACATAGCCTCGCACGACCTGCAGGAGCCATTAAGGATGGTAAGTAATTTTACTCAGCTTTTGGGTAAACGCTACAGCGGGAGGCTGGACCCGGATGCTGACACAATGATTAACTTTGCAGTAGATGGAGCCAAAAGGATGCAGATGCTGATTACAGATCTTTTGACATTTTCCAGGGTGACAACAAGGGGGATGTCCTTTGAAAGCGTGGATCTGAATGAAGTGCTCTCAAGCGTGGAAAAGAATCTGCAGATGACTATAAAGGAAACAGGAGCGGAGATAAAGTCGGATCACCTCCCTGTTGTAAAAGCTGACGCAGTACAAATGTCGCAGCTGTTTCAGAATCTTATCAGCAATGCAATAAAGTTCAGAAGCGAAAGAAACCCTGTAGTAACGATAAAGGCAGAGGCAAGTAAGGGGGAATGGATCTTCAGCGTTTCAGATAACGGGATTGGGATAGATCCGCAGTTCAAGGAAAGAATATTTGTAATTTTCCAGAGGCTGCATGACATGTCGGAATATCCGGGAACCGGCATTGGTCTTGCCATATGCAAGAAGATAGTAGAAAGGCACCGTGGGAGGATATGGGTGGAATCAGAAAGCGGAGAGGGTTCCACGTTTTACTTTACGCTGGGGAAGTGAACGTCCGACGTTCTACGTCCGACGTCCGACGTCGGAAAGTTGAAATTGGAAGGATATTGATTATTTGGGGGGAAATTGGTTTAATGAAATAAAGGCTGTAAAAATTTACATTTCAACGAGGGGGTTAAAATGGCTGCTCCTATTGTGATAATTATTATCAGTGCTTTATTCGGGCTGCACATCCTGACCAACATTCTTCAGAATAAAATCACGCCCAAGGTTTCTGTTGTAATCCATGGAAGTTTAAATGCAATAGCTTTGATTCTTGTAATCGTCGGCGCTGCAAGAATTGGTGCCGGGCTTCTTACAGCAAGCATGATTGTGCTTATTGTAGCGGCACTGGGAGGGTTTTATCTTTTATCTATTGATATAGGGAAAAAACAGATACCGCCCAAAACGTTTGCAATTGTACACCCGATTATTGGTGTTATAGGGCTGATACTACTTATAATTTATGCGGCTTAAACGTTCGATGTTCGACGGAAAGAGGTCTGACGGGAAGATTAAGGGGCGGGATGAGAGGCCTGCCCTTTGGATGCTGTTTATTTATGGAAGCGCCTGTCTCCTTCACGCTAAAGCCTGCTGTGAGCCGAATCATTTGAATTATCCCCCAACCCTTTTAAATTAACCCGCATATCACTTTCTTAAAAAAATGTTCTTTCACCGGCAGTGTTCATGACTATAATTAACATAAATTGAGGGCTGAACATGATGAGGTTGTACAATACCGATTCCAAAGGCACTGCTTTTCGGCCAGATGTGATTGATGCTGTCTGGAAAAAAGCGAGGATTGTTCCCGGGGCAGATCCGGAGCAAATACGCAAGGACTCCTGCGGGGCATGGATTGAGAGAAAGAATTACGGAGTAACGGTTCACAAGGGTACAGGCTGGGAGATTGACCATATCTTACCTGTTGTGCGCGGCGGGACAGACAAGTTGAATAATCTGCAGGCGCTGCAGTGGGAAAACAACCGTCAGAAAGCCGACAGTTTTGTGCTGAAATGCTACATCTCATACCAGCATCAGCTTGTTCCCCTGCTTAAGAAGACAGAGAAAGTAATTGCCGTAATTCTGGCTTTGGTCTTAAACATAATTTGAGGGGCTTTTAGCATTCAAATGCAAAAGTACTGTTCATTATTCATTTCTGTAAATGTGCTGCACCTGATACGGATTTTGATTTCTTAAAATCCGGGGAAAGGGGCAAGTCTGCCCTAATACCTTTCTTCCCTATCCTTTTACTTCATAAACTAAAATTTCCAAACAATATTTCAGCCGATAAACTTAGTTTGTGATGGTTATCATTGACTTTACCATTCTTTACACATTGCTTTAACTCTTCTTGACATTCTTTTATTTTATGCTTACCATAAAGAAGTGGTTGTAAAACAAATATTAACAATCCAAATGAAACTGTACAACTGGCTTCTTAACGGTTTCTTCAAACTTCTCCAATCGAACAGCAACAGAGATTACCGGTTTACCGCCGGAGAAGATCCTGCGGGTTCATATAGCGGCATCTCGAGGTTTTCGCAGAAGCAGCAGCTTTACAATGAAATTAAGAGCTGGGTTTTCTCAGCCATTACGCTCAGAAGCGAAGATGTGGCCAAGACAGCATTCAGGCTCTACCGCAGAACGGTTAAAAATAACCGTACATCAGTAGAGGAGATATTTGACCATCCCTTCGTACAACTTATGAGCGATCCGGGTTATGATCTTTCCTGGTATGAGCTTATGCTTCTGACCGTACAGAACATGGATGCAACGGGAGACATGTACTGGCTGCTTGAGCGCAACCGTATGAATATAATTTCGCGCATACATCCCATACTGCCCGAGTATCTTAAAATTGTGCCCGGTGAAGGTGACCTTATAAAAAGCTACATCTACAAATCGGGGCAGCAGAAGATAAATATTGCCAAGGAAGATATAATTAACTTTAAGCATCAGAAAGCCGGAGATCTTTTTTACGGGCAGAGCATAATTATGGCCATAGCAGATATTATTAACGTGAATAATCTGGAGCTGGCCTTTCAGGTGGAGAGTTTCAATCAGCCTGTTCCGCCTGTTTCGCTTGAGACTGACAAAGATCTGGGGCTTGAGACGGCGCGTGAGCTGCAGCAGCAGTTCAGAGCAAAGTATGGAGGCGTCAGGAGGATATCGTCGGTTCCCGTTCTGGATAACGGCTTAAGGCTGAACATACACAAAATGTCGGCCAAGGAGCTGGATTTTTCGGCTTCCAGGAAGAATGTGCGTGATGAGATACTGGGGGCGTTCCGAGTGCCGGCAAGCAAGCTGGGGATTGTAGCTGATGTCAACCGTGCAAACGCGGAAGCGGCAAATTTCACTTACCTAAGCAATGCCATTGAGCCTCTCTGCAGGTATTTTTCGGTCAAATTCACGCAGCTTGTACAAAGGGAATTCGGCTTGGATCTTTTCGTCAGGCACGATGATGTTGTACCGCGCGATATGGAAGTAAGGCTGAAGTATTATGAGAACGGGCGGAAGTACGGCTGGCTGAGCGCAGAGGAGATACGGGAGGAGGAAGGGTACGGGTAGCGGCTTCGCCGGGTCCGAGGTCCGACGTCCGA
>JBLMZM010000300.1:0-4411 GCA_050258815.1 Ignavibacteriales bacterium | reverse complement strand
TTTTGTTGAAGGAGAAGATTACAAGTATACTTTACATGATAAAATAATGCTTGCAAATAACTCCAGCAAGTTTATTCCTGAAAATCTTGAGAAAACGGTTGAATATCTTATTAATAGTAATTGCAATAGTAGGGCAGATGTTGTTGAAAAGCTAGCTGAGCTGATCCCTGAAATCAGGCATGAACTTATTCTTCAAAAAGCTGAAGGATAAAATGAAGCTTATTTTACTGTGTGTTCCCTTTATTTTCCTTTTATCCATCCCTTCCTTTGCTCAGGAAGTACCTTTATCAGATAACAGCGGAATTTATTCTTTTCTGGTAAACTTATCAGTAAAAGGACATATAGTCGTCAACGATGAGGCTCTTCCATGGTCCAGGCAGTATATCGCCGGTAAACTTATAGAAGCTTCTTTAGCAAAAATTTCTTTAACGGGGATTGAAAAAAAAGAACTGGACTTTTACCTGGATGAGTATTCTTCAGAAATAAAAAGAATCAGGAATGAGTCTGTAATTCCTGAATTGAAATATTTGTCATTTGAAAAACCGGAGAGATTCCGGTTTTTTCATTATTCGGACTCTCTTCTGAATTTCTATGCTGACCCATATGTCGGGTATGGAATGAATCATAACTACGGAGAAAATCAGACCGCAAGACATACTGGAATTAATGTTTATGGATCTCTCAGTAGCTCTTTCCGCTTTAAAACATCTTATTCTGACCATCAGGAAAACGGTTCTTACCTGGACGTAGACAGGAGATTCACTGATAAGACAGGGTTTATTTTCAGAAAGGAACTTAAAAAATCAATTGAATACGATTATGTTAATGCTGAACTGACATATGCCTGGAAGTGGGGAGAAGTTGGGATAGCCAAAGATTATCTACAGTGGGGCAGCGGTGAAAGAGGGCAGCTAATATTTTCTACGAAAGCTGCTTCATTTCCGTTCTTTAAGCTGAAAGTCAGCCCTGCTCCTTGGTTTGACTTTATGTATATCTTTGGATCTTTGCAGTCGGATATTGTGGATTCAAGCACCTTTAGGGGAAACGAAAAGGTTGCAAGACCTCATTTCTCTCAGGTCCCTAAATACATTGTTTCTCATCTTTTTACATTCCACCCTTTGGGAAATTTAAGTCTTTCTTTGGGTGAGTCTGTAGTATATAGCGATAAAATAGAACTTATATACTTCATCCCATTCATTCCCTTCAGAGTAAGTGATCATTATGTAATGAACGAATATAGTGAGGCAGGAAACGAGCAGGGTGGAAATGCTCAGATGTTTGCTGATATAAGATATAAAAATGCAAAATTGAAAACTATGCTTTATGCTTCACTTTTTATAGACGAAATGTCATTTAGTACATTGTTCAAAAACAATGGGTCTGCACCGACCGAGGCCGCCTATACCTTGGGAATGAATATTCTGGATCCTGTCTTGGAAGGAAGTAAATTAACCTTCGAGTATACGAAAATCGATCCTTATGTTTACATGCATAGCGATAATGCGCAGACTTATGCGAATAACAATTATCAACTTGGCCATTGGATAGGCAGCAACAGTGATCTAATTTATTCTGCATATGAGCAGACAATAATACGTGGAGTAAAATTAAAATTATGGGGCGAATACATCAGAAAAGGAAAAACAGAGAAATCCGCTGCCGACCTTAATTTCAATCCATATCCTCAATTTCTTTATGGTCCAAGAAAGAATGTTACGGATTACGGCCTAAACGTAAGCTGGGAACCATGGTACTCTTTAATTTTGTCATTAAATTATCAGCATTCCAATATAACGGATGAGGATAAAACCAGAACACCTTATTATGAACTTGGAACTACAAACTCTTTAGGTGTTTCATTTTCTTATGGGTTATAATTAAAATGTTAATTCTTGTTCAAATCTGATTAAATATAGAAAGTATAATGGAAGACGTTTGCAGTAATACAATTTCTATAAACGCTGCGGAGATAAAAGGTGTAATTGCAAAACAATTACCCAAACATCTTGATAGCCGTGGACATTTGATTGAAACTTTTAGAATAGATGAACTTCCTGATGGTGTTCGCCCGGTAATGAGCTATGTTAATTTTACTCAACCAGGAGTTATTCGTGGTCCGCATGAACACAAAGAAAAATTAGAAATCTTTGCTTTTCCTGGTCCCGGAAATATGCGTATTTTTCTGTGGGATAACAGGGCTGATTCTGAAACATATAGAATGAGAAAAATATTTTGTGGCGGTGAAGACAGCCCATTATTGCTTATAGTACCTCCGGGCATAGTGCATTTAATTGAGAATATATCCCGTACAAAAGATGCAATGCTGATTAATTATCCCACAACCCTTTTTAAGGGCTGGGGAAGAAAAGAAGTTTTTACAGATGAAATCAGATATGACATGGATGATAGTATCTTCTTGCAGGATTATATGAAAATGAGACGTGAATAAAGGGCCATCAAAACCTGCCACCTTAAATGCAAAGATGTTTAGATAAGCTGAATTAATAGGAACACCTGCCAGATTCCCAAACGGATATTAATATTATAAAAGCAGAACCAGCATAGCTGGTTCCCTATATGTAGCCCAGGGTTTGCCCGCCCGCCTCTGGCGTGGCCTTCCCGCCTTCAGGCGGGACAAAACCCTGGGAATGGTATAAAAAAACACCACCCCAAACCACGTAGTTGGTTTTATATCTATTACACATATCCGCCATGTTATCAATTCATGTAACACATATAGAACCGCGTGCCCGTCTCCGGCGAGGGCTATAGGCGGTTCCGAATTATTTTTTAACGCATTTCCTACAAATATAAAACTGCTCCGCAGTTTAAATACCTGCTCGTCCTCATCTACTTAGCCTTAACCTAAACCTTTCCCCCCATTCAAAATTCAACATTCAACATTTCTCCTCCCCCTTTTCTTCACTTTTTAATTTTTCATTTTTAATTTTTAATTGCCCTCCGGGTGTCGCAGCCTGCCCGCCTCTGGCGTGGCTTCGCAGCTCCAATGCGTGGGGGAGACATGCCGTTTGCTATAGACAAGGCGCTCCTCCGGAGCTTGCTAATTGCGTAATTCAAGCTGGTCAGCTTTCATTATCCTCCCATTAAAATTTAACTTAAAACTTAAAACTCAAAACTCAAAACTTAAACTCAAAACTCAAAACTCAAAACTCAAAACTTAAAACTTAAAACTTAAAACTTAACACTTCTCGATTTCCCTCCATTCCTTAAAATGCGTGTTGATCTTTAACTGCCTCGCCTCTGTCCAGGTGGGCCTTGCGGTCTCTTTTACCACTTTGCACCGGATTAATTCCCTCAAACGCTTCGCCGTGTTCGATTTGTCCTGATTAATAAAACGCGACAGACGCAAGACTGATACCGCTCCTTCCCTCTGCCCCGATCCGTAGGTCAGCCTCATTAAGGCCAGTATTACTTCCTTGTACCCGTTCGGACACCTGAATCTTAATACGGCCTCCAGTAGCTCGTTCGGAATGTCCGTGAACCCCTGCTTCATCGCTATTCCTCCGGTTGATCTTGGAAATCTTAATTACCTGAAGCGCGCTCCTTTGCCCTGTGCCTTATGATGCTTAATTCTTAATTGAATTGTGCTCTGTTGTGTGATTTTTGTGTGCGGAACTCTTTCATTGAAACTTTGCCCCTTATCTATTAAGGCTGCTGTTGCAATGACCTGATGGCTGTCATTTACTCCTAATTTTGTAAATAAATTCAAAATTGTCAACGACCAATATTGGTCCAAACCCACTGTATAAAATTTTTATTAAATTGCAGTGACCTGGATCAACAGAACCAGCCCCGTCACATTTCCGCGCAATTTTGGTAGTAGATTATTCCTTTTAAATTTATAATATTATAATTAAAACCGTAGGCTGATCATGGAACCTGAATTCATAGCAGTACCCGAAGATCTCATTAAGGCCTTACTGAAATTTAGATGCCCTAAGACCTATAAGGAACTGATGCTGGTCCTGATAAGCTTTTCCGGCACTTACCAGACAACACATCGGGAGGTCCAGTTTTCCACAATGTCCGAATTCCTGAAGATGGAAAGATATAAAATCAAAAAGTGCCTGGATAAACTTGTCGAATGCAGAATGCTCAAAGAAACCACAGATTCCCGCTTCCCTAAAGCCCGTTGTCTTGTCATTAATAGCAATTACAATGAATGGACCTATTCGAAATCATCTCCAAACTCTGACTTATAGATCCCATTAAAAAAGGATGAAAATAAAAAAAATGTCAAAATTCGCCAAAATCACCACCGTGGTAAATTTAACCACCCCATTCAGACCTGTCTTCCCGTCGAACGCGTGCCCGCCTCTGGCGTGGTCGGACGATTTCCCCCCTTGTTTTTCACCCGCATTCCCCGTACCTTTGCCATATTATTAAACTT
>JBLMZM010000299.1:0-5828 GCA_050258815.1 Ignavibacteriales bacterium | reverse complement strand
CATATATTCCTCGGTTTTTATTAGTATTAAGTCCGTGATCGTCAATTTTACCGCCAAAAAGAACTTTGCAAAGCGTATCATTAATTATAATATACCATCAAAGCGCGGAAATTCAAGCCATAAACCGCTTCGCAGGGGCTTGAGCCCGGACAGAACAGATAGCCGGAGCCGGCTTTTCTTTTTCCATGTCCCGCGGGACCGCATAAAGTTATCATTTTATAGAATTATTAAACAAATCAGCCATATTAATTACTAATTTTAAGATTTTTTCCGCCCGATTTTCCAAGTAATAATTATTTGTAAGAATGGCTTTTATAAAAAAAGGTGAAAACCGCGTGTAATTGCGTCTTTAAAGATGAAAATGCAAATGGCTTAATATTTGTTATATAAAAGCACAACAGGGAATCTTCTATGCTTTCCTAATTAGGATTTTAAGTATTATTTAATAAAATTTATTGGAGTTAAATAGAAAATGGAAAGAAAAAAAGTAACAATTGACGGAAATGAAGCTGCAGCGTATGTAGCCCATCAGGTCAATGAAGTTATTGCAATTTATCCAATTACGCCGTCTTCTCCTATGGGCGAACATTCAGATGAATGGTCTGCCAAAGGTAAGAAAAATATATGGGGTACAGTTCCTTCGGTAACAGAAATGCAGAGTGAAGGCGGAGCAGCCGGAGCGGTTCATGGTGCATTGCAGAACGGTGCGCTTACCACCACATTTACTGCTTCCCAGGGATTGCTTTTGATGATTCCCAATATGTATAAAATTGCAGGGGAATTAACTCCTACCGTATTTCACGTAACAGCCCGTTCACTGGCAGCTGCCGCCCTTTCCATATTCGGCGACCATAGTGACGTTATGGCTACACGCCAGACAGGTTTTGCAATGCTTTCATCAAACTCAGTTCAGGAAGTAATGGACTTTGCTTTGATTTCTCAGAAGGCTTCACTTGAATCCAGGCTTCCTTTTGTTCACTTCTTTGATGGTTTCAGGACTTCACACGAGGTTATGAAGATCGAACAGCTGGCAGTTGAAGATCTGAAGGCTATGATTGACGATAAGGCAGTAAAAGAACACAGAAAAAGAGCATTGACTCCTGACAGCCCGGTACTCAGAGGTACAGCACAGAATCCTGATGTATACTTCCAGGGCAGGGAAACAGTAAACAAGTTCTATGATGCCTGTCCGGAATTTGTACAGAAAGCAATGGATAAATTTGCTTCACTTACAGGCAGACAGTATCACCTGTTCGATTATTATGGCGCTCCCGATGCAACAAGAGTAATTATTCTCATGGGTTCAGGCGCTGAAGCTGTTGAAGAAACAGTTGAATACCTCACCTCAAAGGGCGAAGAAAAGATCGGCGTGCTTAAGGTTAGACTTTTCAGACCTTTCTCGGTTGAGCACTTTATAGCTGCATTACCAAAAACCACCGAAAAAATTGCCGTACTCGACAGAACAAAAGAACCAGGCAGCCTTGGCGAACCGCTGTATCTGGATATAGTAACTGCAATCAACGAAGCCATGTCTTCAGACAATGCTCCTTTTGCAAAAATGCCAAAGATCGTTGGCGGCAGATACGGACTTTCATCAAAAGAATTTACCCCTGCTATGGTTAAGGCAGTTTATGACGAATTAAAGAAAGATTCACCAAAGAATCACTTCACAATTGGTATCTACGATGACGTAACCATGACCAGTCTGGATTTCGATCCTGAATTTACAACAGAGGGAAATGAAGTTCACCGCGCTCTGTTCTACGGTCTGGGTGCTGATGGTACGGTTGGTGCAAATAAAAACACAATTAAGATCATCGGTGAAGAAACTGAGAACTATGCCCAGGGTTATTTCGTATATGACTCAAAGAAATCAGGTTCAACTACGGTTTCTCACTTAAGATTCGGCAAGAAGCCTATCAAATCATCTTACCTCGTTCAGAAAGCCACATTTATCGGCGTTCACCAGTTCAATTTCCTAGAGAAATTCGACATACTGAAGAACATGGAAGTTAAGGGTACATTATTACTTAACAGCCCTTACTCAAAAGAAGATGTATGGGATAAGCTGCCCAGGACAGTTCAGCAGCAGATCATCGACAAGAAATTAAATTTCTACGTAATCGATGGTTACGATGTTGCCAAGAAAACAGGCATGGGTACCAGAATCAATACTATCATGCAGACATGCTTCTTCGCTATCTCCGGCGTTCTTCCTAAGGACGAAGCCATTGAACAGATCAAGAAAGCAATCAAAAAGACATACGGTGCCAAGGGCGACGAAATAGTAAAGAAAAACTACGAAGCAGTTGACCAGACTCTGGCCCACCTTTACAAGATCGAAGTTCCTGCCTGCGCAGAGAGCGAGATTGCAATTCCTCCGACAGTATCTGAAAAGGCTCCTGACTACGTAAAGAGCGTTCTTGCCAGGATCATGGAAGGCAATGGCGACATGGTTAAGGTCAGCGAAATGCCGATCGACGGAACATTCCCTACAGCTACAACACAGTGGGAAAAGAGAAATATTGCTCTTGAAGTACCGGTATGGGATGAAGAAATCTGTATACAGTGCGGTAAGTGCGCTATGGTTTGTCCTCACGCTGCCATCAGAACAAAGGTTTACGATGCAGCTCTTCTGAGCGGTGCTCCTGAAACATTCAAGCACATGGAAGGAAAAGGCAAGGAATATCCTGCAAACTCAGCTTATACCATTCAGGTTGCTGTTGAAGACTGTACAGGTTGCGGCCTCTGCGTTGACGTATGCCCGGTTAAGAATAAGAAAGAAGTTAAACTGAAAGCCCTCAATATGGCTGATCAGTTGCCACTCAGGGACGCTGAAAGAAAGAACTGGGAGTTCTTCTACAACCTTCCTGAATTCGACAGACGTAAAGCTAACGTTACAACAGTTAAGGGAAGCCAGCTCCTGCAGCCTCTGTTTGAGTTCTCAGGCGCCTGCACCGGTTGCGGCGAAACTCCTTACGTTAAGTTGACATCACAGCTCTTCGGTGACAGAATGGTAGTTGCCAATGCAACAGGCTGTTCATCAATCTACGGCGGTAACCTGCCTACGACACCATGGGCAAAGAATCCTGAAGGACGCGGTCCGGCCTGGGCAAATTCATTGTTCGAGGATAACGCAGAATTCGGTCTCGGTATGAAACTGGCTGTCGACAAACACAACCAGTACTCAAAAGAACTGGTAGTAAGATTAAAAGATCAGATTGGTGCCGAGCTTGCTGATGCACTGCTGAATGCAGACCAGAAAGACGAAACCGGTATCTACGAACAGAGAGAAAGAGTAGCTAAACTGAAAGAAGTGCTCAAGGGTATCAATACTCCTGAAGCTGAGGACCTGCTTTCACTGGCCGACTACCTGGTTAAGAAATCCGTATGGATCATGGGCGGTGACGGCTGGGCATATGACATCGGTTACGGCGGTCTCGATCACGTACTTGCCAGCGGTAAAAATGTAAATATCCTGGTACTCGATACAGAAGTATATTCAAATACCGGCGGTCAGATGTCAAAGTCAACTTCACTAGGTGCAGTAGCTAAATTTGCTGCCGGTGGCAAACCGACAGGCAAGAAAGACCTCGCTATGATGGCAATGAGCTATGGCAACGTTTATGTTGCTAAGGTAGCCATGGGCGCAAACGATGCTCAAACGATCAGGGCCTTCCTCGAGGCAGAAGCTTACGATGGTCCTTCACTGATCATTGCTTACAGCCACTGTATAGCTCACGGTATCGATATGTCGAAGGGACTCGAATGCCAGAAAGCAGCAGTTGAATCAGGCCACTGGCCATTATTCAGATACAATCCGGCCATGGCCGAAGAAGGCAAGAATCCTCTGAAACTGGATTCAAAGGCTCCTAAGATCACGGTTGAAGAATATGCTTACAGGGAAACCAGATATACAATGCTGAAGAAGTCAAATCCGGAAGAGTCAAAGAGACTCCTGGCTCTGGCTCAGGCTCAGGTTGAAAAGAAATGGAAACTCTACGAGAATATGGCTTCATTCGGTACTGAATCTGGAAACGGCGATAAAAAAGCAGAATAAATAATTAGTAAAGGTGCAGGTTAACTGCCTGCACCTTTCATAGATATGTTGTAACTAAATTTCGTAACTATAAATAAAACAAGAGACTAAAATGGATTTAACAACCACCTATATGGGTCTTAATCTGAAGAACCCAATCGTACCTTCGGCCTCTCCGCTTTCAGAGACTGTTGATAGTGTTAAAGCCCTTGAAGATGCTGGGGCAAGTGCTGTAGTTGTTTATTCCTTATTTGAAGAACAGATTGCGCATGAAGACAAGGCACTGGATTTTTATTTAACCCAGACAAAAGAGACCTATGCAGAAGCTTTGAGCTATTTCCCGGAACAGTCCTCCTTCAAGTTGGGACCCGAAGAATACCTTACTCACATTAATAAACTGAAATGTGCCGTTGATATTCCGGTTATAGGAAGCCTCAACGGTGTAAGTGTCGGCGGATGGATGAAATACGCCAAAAACATTGAAGAAGCAGGTGCAGATGCCCTGGAGCTTAATGTTTATTATATTCCCACTGATCCGGTACTGCCCGGTTCACAGGTTGAACAGATCTATATCAACAACCTCAAAGCTGTAAAAGAAAATGTTAAGATACCGGTAGCTGTTAAACTTAGTCCTTATTTTTCTTCAATGGCTAACGTCGCAAAGAAACTCGACGATGCCGGAGCAGATGCTCTTGTTATGTTCAACAGATTTTATCAGCCCGATTTTGACCTGGATAGCCTGGAAGTAGTTCCGAACCTGTCCCTTAGTTCACCATGGGAACTGAGACTGCCATTAAGATGGATCTCAATCCTTTATGGAAAAATAAAGGCCAGCATGGCTGCCACAAGCGGCGTTCATGATTACGAAGACGTTATCAAGGTAATGATGGCAGGCGGTGATGTTGCAATGGTATGCTCTGAGCTCCTGAGACACGGTCCGGCCAGAATAGGCCAGATGCTCGACGGATTGACCAGATGGATGGAAGAGAAAGAATACTCTTCAATTGAACAGATGAAGGGAAGCATGAGCCAGAAGTCAGTCCAGGAACCTGCTGCTTTCGAACGTGCCAACTATATGAAAACACTCCACAGCTATAAGCCGCTGATCTAAAATCTGAATACAGTTCTTTACTAAAAAAGCCGTTTCAACCGAAACGGCTTTTTTTTGCCCGCAATGCGAATAAAAAAAGGGCTGTCTTATTTTTTAAGACAGCCCTTGTCATTTGTACCGAAGGCCGGACTCGAACCGGCACCTGGTGTAAGCCAGACTGGATTTTGAGTCCAGCGCGTCTACCAATTCCGCCACTTCGGCATTTGAGATAACAAAATTAAGCTAATTCTTCCTCATTTTCAAGTAATAATTCACGCATTTGTGAAAAAAACTTTGCTGTTCGGATAACAAAATCGATAAATAATTACAATTGAACCAATTAGCACAATCGATTAATAATCATTAATATTTTGTGGGCTGCGCGGCGAATGCCGGGTGGGTAAACCCATGAATGTGTACAATTTAATTAAAATTGAACAACATGATATATCAGAACATCATGATATAATTATGAATCCAATATTTATCATTCACACATTATCATACCACAATATTATCCTATTGTGGTATTTGAAAATGTTAATCTGCAACCGGATGCCATGCGTTGAATATTTGGTGTATACCCATTCCAATATATGCTTGCCCGGCATTCGCCGGGTTAATATGTGCCCCCGTGCGTTTGTTTACCCGCCCGCCATCCGGCGTGCGACGGGCGTGCGCCGCGCGCCCCTACCAAAC
>JBLMZM010000298.1:0-4142 GCA_050258815.1 Ignavibacteriales bacterium | reverse complement strand
CAATCACCCTGGGCTATCAACACCAGGCCGCTGACCGCGGCCTTAAAACAAAACCATTATATAAATATCTTATTGTGCAGTTCTTTAAAATAATTATGCCAGGCTTGGCCTGGCACGGGTAAATTACATATATAAGAGATTTATTTCTTTGCGGCAAGATGCCACTCGCTGGACTTTTCAAGGATGTCCTTGATTCGGTTTACGAGCTTGTGGGGATCATTTAAATAGCCTTCCAGGAGCAGCGAGGATTCGTAGAGCTGCTCTGTTACCTGCTTAACATATTCATCCTGTGGGTCCTGAGTGTATATCTTAAGTAAATTTCTTATCAGCTTGTGATCTTTGTTTACTTCAAATACCTTCTTAGGGATGGACGTGTCCTTGTTGACCATGTGCATAATCTTTTCCATCTGGCTCGTCATCTGTCCCGATGGATTTGCCAGAACTGAGGGGCTTTCACTCAGCCTTTCTGAAACCCTTACCTCGGTTACACGGTCTCCTAAAATCTCCTTCATGTACTTTAAGAGATCCTGGAAATGCTTGTCTTCATCTTCCGTAAGAGGCTCATGCACCACTTCTTTGTTTTCTTTATTCTCAAACTTCTCGAGCTCTTTAGGATCCGCATGCTCAACCGACTTTAACGAAAAGTCCTTGTATTTGTAGAGCGAATCCATCACAAATTCATCAATCGGATCATAGAGGTAAAGGACTTCAAGTCCCTTGTTCCTGAATATCTCCAGGTGCGGATCGGCACTGATTGCTTCCCTTGAAGCTCCCGATGCATAATAGATTTCCTTCTGATCGGGCTTCATTCTGCCTACATAATCCGCAAGCGAAATCAGCTCGTCTGCGTCCTTACTAGCGGAAGAGTTAAACCTTAAGAGCTCGGCAAACTTCTCACGGTTCGAGTAGTCACTGTAGCCCAAACGGAAAATCTTGCTGTGCTCTTTCCAGAACTGGTTGTATTTCTCCGCGTCGTCTTTTGCCATCTTGCTTAAGTGAGTCAGCACCTGTCCCGTGATGCTTGTGGATATTTTATTAAATATCACGTTCTCCTGAAGTGTCTCCCTCGATATGTTAAGTGGAAGGTCCTCGCTGTCCACAACACCCTTTACAAATCCCATGTATTCCGGAAGTATATCCTTATTCTGGTGCTGGATCAGTACGCGCCTTACGTATAGGTCAAGCCCGTACTCATGACGGCTGAAGCCGAAAAGATCCATATTCTTTTTCGGAATATAAAGCAGGCTGTTAAACTGAATGGGAGCGTCTACCGATGTGTGAATTATTTCAAGTGGCTCCTCACTGTCGTAGCTAAGGGACTTATAGAACTCATTATACTGCTCTTTTGTAACCGATGACTTGGGCTCTCTCCAAATTGCAGTAAGTGTATTTATTCTTTCTTTCTCAAGATATATCGGGAAAGTGATGAAGTTGGAATGGGTTTTTATTATCGATTCCAGGCGGTACTTCTCGGCAAACTCATATGCGTCTTCCCTTAAGTGAATTTCAATTGTGGTACCGCGCTTTAAGTCCTCATCCAACTGTTCAATTTCATATGCCCCAAGCCCGTCGGAGGTCCACTTATATGCTGGTTCACCCGGCTTAAAGGATTTCGTTTTCAGCACTACTTCCGAGGCCACCATAAAGACGGAATAGAATCCGACGCCGAACTTTCCAATGATATTGGATACGTCTTTATTTGCGTCTGTTACTTTCTTTAAGAACTCTGCCGAGCCTGATCTTGCGATTGTGCCTATATTGCTTATGATCTCGTCTTTGGTCATTCCGATACCGGTATCGGATATGGTAATGGTGTGTTTCTCAGGATCGAAAGAGATATTAATCTCAAGCGGTAGATCGCTGTCCTGTATTTCCGCCCCTGAAATGGACTCGAATCTCAATTTATCCAGTGCATCCGAAGCATTTGAAATGAGCTCTCTCAGGAAAATATCCCTGTTTGTATACAAGGAATGCACAAGAATATTTAATAGCTGCTTTACCTCTGCCTTAAATTCATAGTGATTAGCTGCCGTATTTTCAACTGCCATTTTTTACTTACCTCCCTTTAGAATAATTGTAAGATATTTTGTGCAATATTTATTAAACATACAAAATTTTCTGTTTCTTTTTCAATTTGGAGAAACAGGATATGTAATTTGATATTGGCTCTATCCCAATGCTAAAAGCCATCAGGGATAAAACCAAAAACGCAGGTCAGATTGATACTGATACCGGAATTTCCGCTTAGTTTTACAGGCTCCAGTCGGAGCGCTTTAAGACAGACCATACAACATATCCTGCCGCCAGAATTATGAGTCCGTAATAAAACAGATTTACCAGTGATTTTGAAGTGACAATAATCTTTGAACGGAATCCTCTCCAGCCGCAATCCTTGCAGCGGTACAGGCCGTATGGGGTAACTTTCTTGGCAATTGCCTCTAGAATATTCCGCGTTCTTGATCTGTGGAGCACCCCGGTCTTTCTGCAGCTGGGGCACTTATCGAATGCCGGATTCTTAAAGTTAATTATTGCAAGACTTTTCATATAAAACGTCTAAAAGTTACCATTTTAGTTAATTGTGGCCCAAAGACCATGAGTCTTCAGGAAGACAAAAATACGTTAATTTTTTAAAAAATAAAACCCCCGGCGGCAAAATTGCGCCCGGGGGTAAATTAATGACCTATTTTACTTTTCTAGTGATGCGTCAGAAGATGTGAATACACATCATTATTGCTTGCCACGCCCAGGGCCGCAAGGAACTGCTTATCGCTCTTCAGGTTCTCTCTTATCCTCCCGGTGCCCCCGTCGTACCTTGAAACAAGCTCGCTTCTGATTGCGCCGAGCATTTCCGCTTTGTGCTCCTTCAGCTCAAACTGCTTCATTTCCCTGAACCTGCCTTTTAAGGACGCAAGCTGATCTATGAGCTGCCTGTTATACTTCTCTTTTTCGGATGTTGCAATCAGCTCTGTAAGCTGCTTTTCTGAAGCCGGTGTGTAATCGAATTTCTCCTTCTTCAGAAAATCCATAAAGCTTGAATAGAGTGCATCTGGATTCATCCTGAAATACTCTGCCTTGTTGTGCATGTTTGAATATTCAGTTGCAAACTTGAAGAAAAGCCCCCTCGAGGAAAGCTCATTTACAACATTTGACTGCGAATCGTTTGACACCACGGTATCAGGTTTAATTCCTCCATAGGCCAGAACAGTCCGGTCATGATCGGTCTTATAACTCTTCTGAACGTCTGAATCGGGGTTTGAGAATACCTTGTTATTTTTGGAGTAGTCAATTTTCTGTATGCAGCGCCCGCTGGGAGTATAATATTTTGCGGTGGTAATTTTAAGCGAGGTGTTGTACGATAGTGGAATTACGGTCTGCACGAGCCCTTTTCCGAATGAGTCTGTTCCCAGAATTACACCCCTGTCGTGATCCTGTATTGCGGCAGCCACAATTTCAGAAGCCGAAGCCGAGCCGCTGTCAATTAAGACAACAAGGTTTGAGTTTCCGTATACCGGCTCTTCAGTGGAAGTATAGCTCTTAAAGTTTGAGCTGTCGCGCCCTTTTATGGTAACTATGAGCTGGTTCTGCTTTAAGAATTTCTCACACACGTCAACAGCAGCATCTAAAAGCCCTCCCGGGTTTCCTCTGAGGTCCAGTATAACAGAGTTGACCGGTTTTTTACTTTTTAATGACGCGAGGTTTTTCTGTACCTCCTCGCCTGCGGTTCTTGTAAAGCCTGTGAGCTTCAGGTAGACGTTGTTGCTGTTTTCAGGCACAAAGTCGGCAAATGTAACGTTCTTTATTTTTACTTCCTCTCTTACGAGGTTAAACACAAGCTGATCGGTGCCGTCTCTTAAGATTGAGATCTTAACCTCCGTCCCGGGGTCACCTTTAACGAGAGAGGAAATATCCTCAAAGTTGTCTTTGGTAATTTCCTTATTATTAATATTTGTAATCACATCGCCAATTCTTAAACCCTGGCGCTGGGCAGAATACCCGTCGATTATATCCACAATTGTCACTTTTTCATTTCTCAGGCCTATTGAGACCCCAATTCCTCCGTACTTCCCGCTTGTAAGAAGATCTATGTCGCCTTTCCTTTTCTCATCAATGAACGTTGTGTAGGGATCGAGTGCCGAAAGCAT
>JBLMZM010000297.1:0-3310 GCA_050258815.1 Ignavibacteriales bacterium | reverse complement strand
CCAGCCTCTCCTTAGCCTCCAGTTTTTGCTTAATATCCTGTGCTATAAGACTCTTTATGTCCTTACGTATTTCAGCTCTTTCCTGCTTGTAGCGGGAAAGTTCTTTTTCCAGACGGTTAATCCAGTCTGTAGTAAATTTCTCACGCGATCTGAGTTTTTCCATCTGCCATGAAGAAATGTTCAAATTAGTTCTGTATCTGGTGACCACGGTTTTTTTCTTATGTGTTGTCTTGGACTTCGATGTGCAAGGCTGCTGAGCGAAGATCAGAGAGCAAAAAAACAGTGAAAAAGCAACAACAAAAGCAACGCGTCTTAGTTGCATAATGGATCCCCAATATTAGTAGCGATTTAAATAATATTTGCGTTGTAAAGTTAATTATCCCTGAGTTAAATTGCAACAACACCTTTTATCTTATTCTTTCTGCTGAAGGCAGAAAAAAGCTAAAAGTAGAGCCATTGCCGGGTCTGGATTCGGCCCAAATCCTGCCACCGTGCATTTCAACCATATCCTTGCAGAGTATGAGCCCAAGCCCTGTTCCCTGCTCATTAAGTGTACCGTTTGTGCTAATTGGAATATCTATTCTGAACAATTTACATAAATCCTCGCTGGTTATTCCAATTCCATTATCTATTACAGAAATCTTTACCTGGCCATTAGCCTCCGAGGCTTTAATTCTAATCTTCCCGTCGGGATAAGTAAATTTGACAGCATTTGAAATAAGGTTCTGAAGTATGAGTTCAAGCATGTTCCCGTCGGCATATACTCTCAGGCTGCTGTCTACTTCATTTGATGCAGCAATACGTTTTTGCAATAGATTTGCCGAGGAAATTTCCAGCGTTGAAGTGACAGCATCCTTAAGTAAAATCTGGGCAGGCCTATATGATATCCTCCCCGACTGCAGCCTCGACCACTGCAACAGGCTGTCGAGCCACCTGTATACTTTTTCAAGTGTGTTGCGGATTTCAAATGCAAAATGTCTTATTTCTTCTTTGCTGTAGCTATCTATTTTGGAATAAAGTTCCTTTGAAACACCAAGAAGTCCGTGAAACGGGCTGCGCAGGTCGTGTGAAACGATTGAAAAAAATTTGTCCTTTTCGGCATTGAGCTGTGCTAGTTTCATATTATAATGAATAAGAGCGTCCTCAATTTTCTTGTGGCTGGATATATCGCGGCCAATGCCAATGACGCCTGTTATATTGCCTTCGGCATCCCGGATCGGAGACATCATGGTCGAATAGTGCATATGTTCACCAAACATGAAAGCCGACCACTCGTACATGAATGATTCTCCATTCAACGCTCTATTGTTAGCCTCAAAGTGAATTGCAGCTTCTTGCTCATTCATTATTTCAGATACAGTTTTTCCGAGATATCTTTTTTTTGCCTCAGGATTCTTAGCGAAGATTTTTCCGTACATGCCTGTGTGGCGTTGTTCGGTGTCCAGAGTAAATACTATGTCATCTACTGATTCGAGAAGGGCATTAAACCTGGTTTCGCTTTCGTTAAGTTTTTCCTCAGCTTTCTTGCGAAGACTGATTTCCGTCTGAAGCTGTTCTTCAAGCAGTGCGATCCTGTTTTTCAACCCGGATTCCATCTCCCCCGTTTTTTTCGAGAACACTTTTACTTTTGTGTTTTGCTGCGGCATACTATTAAGCCAAACCTTTCTGAAAGTTTTACCATTTGTTCTTTACTTCACGATTTCTTGAAAAGAGAAAGCAATTTCTGAAATATTTTTTAATTAAAAAAGGAATTTCGCAATAGCCATATAGGATATTAAGGTTTTCTTATCTGGAAAGCTGAAAAATTCAGCTTTAATTAAAGTTCCGCTTACAAAGCTAAACTTTATAAAATTTTGCCGATAATAAGTAAAACTGCTTCTGTCCGGAACTCCAGAAGAAAAAAGGGCAAATAAATTCCGGGCAGGAGAACGCTCCCCCGTTGGTTGAACTCATTTTCCATTTATCAAAAATGCGGAGACAAATTTTATGCTGAAACATAGAACGTTCCCCGAAGATGATCCTTTTACAGTTTAGGGCAGTTGTTTCGTCAATTAATATAAAAGTGATTTTATAATCAATTCTGTTTAACAAAATGGTGAAATTATGAAGTGGTTTAATAACCTTAAGATCGGTTCTAAATTAATGCTGAGCTTTTCTACCGTTACTGCCATTGCAGCTATTATGGGCTTATTCGGAATCTTCAACCTTAAAGAGGTGGATAAATCCTACAGTAAGCTCTGGAAAGAAAATGTCACTCCAATTGTCAAGTTGGGCGATCTGCTGCAAAGATATCAGTTCGTCAGGCTAAATACACTAAAAATTGTAATGGCAAACGATCCTGCAGAGATATCAAAGTACAACGAAATAATTGATAGCCAGTTAAAGATAGTTGATGAGGAGCTGGAATACTGCAAAAATTCATTTTCAAGTGCTGAAGAATCGGCTCTTTATAATGACGTAATACAAAAGCGGGATCATTACAGAGCTTATCTCGGGGAAGTAATAAAGCTGTCAAAAGACAACAAGGATCAGGAAGCAGAGGCAATCCTTTTGGGTGATATGACTGCTGCAGCCAACGATTATCAGGATGCAATTGAAAAATGGATTAAGACTGAAGTAAGTAATGGAGACTCCATTTCTGCAGATAATTCCGCGCAGACAGATTCAACTGTAATCATTATGCTCATACTTCTGATACTGGGAATTGGCGTTTCCATAGGCCTTGGAATACTTATTACAAAACTTATCAAGACTCCAATTAATAAAATCCTTTTAATGGCGCAGGAGATGCAGAAAGGGCACGTTAAGGCAAGGGCAAATCTGGATACCGAGGATGAGCTGGGCCTGATGGGGCGGACACTGGACCAGTTTGTCTCGCAGGTGGATTCTAGCATTATAGGAGCGCTCAATGGCATCGCTAATGGAGACGTTAGTTTTACAGCTCCAATGTACGACGACAAGGACGAAATTGCGCCTGTCTTAAACAGGGTAACTTCTACTGTAAGAAGCCTTATTACAGAAGTAAATGACCTCACCAAAGCCGCTATTAACGGGGATCTTGAAAAACGCGGGAACGCTGAGCGCTATCAGGGCGGCTATAAAGAGATTGTCGCAGGTTTCAATGCAACAATCGAAACCATTGTAAAGAATGTCCGCCAGTATGAAGCTATTATCGACAAGGTGGGACATGGGGACCTTACCGCAAGAATGCTTGGGGACTACAGGGGCAACTATGCAATCCTTCAGAAAAACGCCAACGAATTTGCAGGTTCGCTTGAAGAACTGATCTCAGGGGTTCATGATGCAGTAG
>JBLMZM010000296.1:0-8464 GCA_050258815.1 Ignavibacteriales bacterium | reverse complement strand
GGGATGATTGCAAATATTGGAATATCCAGCTCATTTTCTGCTTCATCAAGGGTAATCAGCTTCCGGTCCCTGACCTCTTTTATTATTATCCCCGCAAAACCTATAAAGATACCGGCCAGGAGCCCCACGGCCAGGTTCAGAGTCTTTTTAGGATAAACAGGGTCGGACGGCTCATGTGCCTCATCGAGTATGATTATGTCCTGCAGTTTGGAAAGTTCAGCTATACGCATTTCCTCCCTTTTATCCAGCAGGAGTGTGAAAATTTTGTCGTAAACGTTCTTCTGTCTGATCAGTTCGGCAAGGCGGCTTTCTTCCGGCGGCAGGGCCTCAATCCTGCCTGAATATTTATTAGTAAGACCCGTGAGCTCCGCCTCTTTCTTCTTAGCAGAATTGATAAGTATCTGATATGCTGTCAGTGTATTCTGGTTATATGATGACAGTTTATCCTTGATCTGTTTTATCCTCTGGTCCAGCAGCACAACGTCAGGATGCTTTTCCGTTCTTTTCTGCAGCAGTTCAACCCTCTGGACCTCAAGATCGGACAGTTGTTTCAGAAGACTCGAAAACGGAGAGCTGGTTTCCTCGGATGAACGAGGCGTAAGGTATGTCTGATCAATATATCCCCTGGTATTCAGCTCACTGCGCATTTGTGAAAGTTTATTCTCATTTTCAGTCAGCTCAAGGTTGGTTTTAATCTTCTCGGCTTCCAGGTTGCTAAGGAAATCTACAAGGTTTTTTGAATTTTCGTCAATCGAGGTGATCTGTTTCGAAGCCTTGAACCTGCTCAGTTCACCCTCAGCCATTTTGAGCTTCTCGGATACATCCTGCAGCTGTTTATCCACAAAGTTAAAGGAGTATCTGATGTTTTGTTTCTGCTGGCTCATGCGGATCTCGCGGAACTTTTCGGCTACTGTATTAGCAATTTTTTGTGCCATGTATGGGGATGCAGATTTATACGCGATCTGGAATATATCAGTTTTAACCACATGCTCAAGCCGCAGGTTTTTGTTAAGTTTATCAATTACCGAGTAGTAATTTGCAATGTCAAAATATACTTTGCTGCCGACGGGCCCGTTTGGCCAGTTCATTACAATAGTGTTGCCGGGCAGGTTAAAGGTTATGTCCGGTTTCTTTGCGGCAGCTAGGCTGGACTCAAATTTCCCGGTATCTTCGGGTTTATTTCCCTGACTGAAAAATGAGCTGTCCATGGACGTCTGCAGCAGGCTGTCGTTTTTGGAGCTATAGATCTGGTACGTATGGTTGTCGGCTTTCTTAATATAGAAACTGTAGTCAGACCTTGAAGGTGCGGGCCTTACTTTAACAAACTGCGGCATGAATCCTGAGTTCACATAATATGCGTTATTATGCGTGTAATCAACCACGGATGCATTAATGCTGGTGCTCTTGCCGTCAGGCTGAATGATCTTGCTGACCGTAAGGTAAAGGTTAAGCGTATCGATTACACTATTGAGGACCTCTCTGGTCTTTGCAATTTCCATTTCAGTTTCAATTTCATCCTGTGACTGGTGCAGTACTATATCCTTGAAATCGTCGTCCTTGGAATTCTCCTGCGTACCCTTGTCCTTTTTGAGCAGTACTGCGGATTCGTATACCGGTTTTGTAATAGTATTGAACAGGAAAGCCGCTGCCAGCAGGGTTATAACGGAGATAAACAGTATTGCCTTTCTCCGGTTAATTATTTCAAATATTTCAGACAGAGTGAGTTCTTCTTTTTTCTTCGACCGGGAATGCCCGGTCTTTGATGAATTTGACATTTCAAATCTCCTTGGTTGGTAAAATGATCCGTAACCGCATTGGTAATATTATTTTTTTATAAATAAGCTCACCAGAGTAACGAGTACGGCAGCCCCGGACACAATAATTGCCGTATTTCTTACGCCGACCCACCATTTTTTAGGAACATAAATCCGGTCGCCTGAAATGAGGTTGATGTCAGTCCGTTTATTCCCCTGTTCAATTATCTGCGATGCGTCGACTTTGATTTCCTTATCCTGCCTTACTATATATATGTTGTCCAGGTTGGCATCCCCCGTTTCCCCGCCTGCCTGGGCAATTAAATCCGATAGTTTCTCAACTCCTGTGACGTAATATGATCCGGGCGTTTTCACCTCGCCCAGTATATTGATCCTGTAAAGGGGTCTTATTATCAGTTCCGGTCTCTTGTAAAGTGAATCATACTTGGAAACTATTTCTGACCTGAGATTTTCATAATCAACATTTTCTGTTTTCAGAGTGCCTATAAACGGCAGCTGCAGTGTACCGTTCTGCTGAATAAAATAGTCGCCGGAGATCTGGTCGGTG
Organism: Ignavibacteriales bacterium; assembly: GCA_050258815.1. Lineage (GTDB taxonomy): Bacteria > Bacteroidota > Ignavibacteria > Ignavibacteriales > SURF-24 > JAAXKN01. The sequence goes on along the minus strand of JBLMZM010000296.1, from coordinate 6,142 downwards.
ATGTTATAGAACGCTATTCTGACGCCGTCACCGGGATGAAGATTCTGGGCGCTAAGACTCTGAATGCCCAGCAGAATAAGGCCTAAAATTATTACAAATTTTCGCTGCATTTTGATTAACCCTCTTTTTCAATGTTTGAGCCTGGCGGGAGATAAAAATAATCTTTCATCCCCCGCTGAAAACACCATCATACTTTTTCTTCAGTCTTCAGGCCGATTTTTTTTATTACTTTTGCGGGTACTCCTGCAACAATGGTATTGGGCGGGACATCTTTTGTAACCACGGCTCCGGCCCCTATAATGGCGTTCTCGCCGATGGTTACACCGCAGAGGATTGTTGCAGAAGAACCTATTGATGCACCCTTTCTGACATATGTTTCAACCATTTCCCAGTCATTTTCTGTCTGAACGGAACCGTCGTCATTTGTCGATCGGGGATATTTATCATTAATAAACGTCACATTATGGCCAATGAATACGTTGTCCTCTATGTGTACACCTTCGCAGATAAATGTGTGCGAGGAGATTTTACAGTTCCTGCCTACGTATGCATTCTTCTGTATCTCTACGAAAGTGCCTATTTTGGAGTTGTCATCTATGCTGCATCCGTAAAGGTTCACGAAGTCAAATATTTTCACGTCCTTCCCCAGCCTTACGTTGTTGATATTTTTAGTACCCATCATTTGCCACACTCAATTTTTTGAAAAATTCGTTTTGCAGGTGCATCGATTCAACCGGTCTGGGCTGGAAGTCCTCAACCAGTTCAACAAGACGTCCCTTGTTTTTAATTGATTTATCCGAGGCCTCAAGTATCCGTACCACCTCCAGCCCGTCATAACCGTTTGTCAGCGGCTGCCTGTTCTCGTTAATAGACTCTATGAATTCCCTTACCCCCAGAGCCAGGGCTTCAGTCTGTATTATCTTAGGGGAATACATGTCACCTATCCTATACTGCACCAGAGCCTTGCGGATTTTCTCCTTGCTGCTGAGGATTTCCACTCCGCAGTCATAAACCTTTATCTTTTCCGAATTTTCCATGTCATCATATACCAGCATTTTCTTTGTGCCGGCCACAATCATTCTTCTTATCTTAACGGGAGAGGTCCAGTTTACGTGAAAATGGGCGAAGCATTCTTCATCCCTGAAGTGGATTGATATGTGGGCAATATTTTCCTGGTCGCTGAAATTTGCTATTCCATTGGCTGTTACTGCTACCGGCTTGCTGCCGGCGAGCAGGTAATTCATAATGGCCAGATCATGAGGCACCAGGTCCCAGATAACGTTTACATCGTGCTGAAACAGTCCCAGATTTATCCTGACCGAATCAAAGTAGATAATTTTCCCAAGCTCATCTGTCTCAATAAATTCCTTTATCTTTCTAACCGCCCCTGTGTAGAGGAATGTATGGTCCACAAATATCTTAAGGTTCGCCTTCTGGGCCATCTGGATCAGTTCAGCAGACTGAGCCGAATTAATGGTAAATGGTTTTTCTACCCAGATATGTTTTCCTGCAGCCAGCGCCCTGCTGGCAAACTTAAAATGAGTGTTAACCGGTGTTGCAATGGCAACGGCATCTATATCCTTGCTTAAAAGATTGTCATAATTACTAGTCAGTTTTATGCTGGGGAACTTTGCTTTAATATAATTTAACCTCTCAAGGTCCTTATCACATCCATAAATTTTTTCCACCTCTTTATCCGCCATGAAATTCCTGACAAGATTTGGTCCCCAGTACCCTAATCCTACTATTCCTACCTTCATATTTCTACTCCAATCCATATCTTCTGTACACTATTCCGGACTTATTATCAAAACAGTGTTAAGTGTACAATGTTTATTCTAAATTACAGATCAACTAAACCCATGCCTTCAGAAACCAAATGACTCAGCACATATTTGCGTGCTGTCTTCTCATGATGCTTTACTATTAAACTATCTCACCTTCCTCCACGGGAGAATAACATAACGGGGAGTGTTTTCAGCAGTACCTCAATATCCATGAGGGGTGACATATTATTTATGTAATAAATGTCCAGCACCACCGAGTCGTTAAATGATATTGAACTCCTTCCGGAAATCTGCCATACCCCGGTGCAGCCGGGGAGGACTTCAACTCTGCGCTTCTGCCATTCATCATAGTTGTCAAATTCATAGGGCACGCAGGGTCTGGGACCAACCAGACTCATCTCCCCCCTTATAACATTAAGCAGCTGCGGCAGTTCATCGAGTGAAGTCTTTCTAAGTATTCCGCCGATCCTTGTTATTCTCCTGTCATTGACAATCTTTGTATCGCTGCCGTTAGTTTTGTTGTGTTTCATGAATTCCAGCATCATCTTTTTCCTGTCTTCGTCCTCCCCCTTTATTTCGTACATGGACCGGAATTTATAGAACCTGAAAGGTTTCCCGTTTTTGCCTATCCTCATCTGGGTGTAGAGGACCGGGCCGGGTGAGGAGAGTTTCACCAGTACGGCAATAGTCATCAGCAGCGGCAGAAGAATAATAATTCCCAGGACGGAAGCCGCCAGATCGGTCACCCTCTTCATTCCCGTTACAAACCTGCTGTTGTACCTGAAACAAACATTTACTACCGGTATGCCCGCATAGCTTTCCGTGGCAATTTTCCTGGGCACGATACCGAATAATTCCGAGACCAGTTTTACGCTGGTAATATCCTGTTTTGCACAGAAATCGAGTATTTCCATCAGCCGGTTGTATCCGATATCATCAACTGCAACCAGTATTTCATCTACCTTATTTTCATTAACGATGCTCTTCAGCTCATTTATGTTGCCTAAAACCCTCTTGTTTTCGAACCAGCTATTGTCTTTCTCATCCTCCCTGTCACTTACATATCCGAGTATGTTAAGTCCATACGGGTTGGAAATACTCAGCCTGGAAGCGAGCAGCATGCCGGATTTACCTTTTCCTATTATTACTATATTCCTTTTGAAGTGCCTGCTGCTGAAGCGCATGAAATACCACCGGAGCATTTCTGTCCTTACTGCATACAGCAGCACAAACGAGCTGAGCATATACGGGATTACCAGCAGCCGGTTATAGAAGGATGTTTCCGGTATAATAAAAGAAAATATACTTACAGCAGCGGCGCTGTAAATAAGAGCTTTAATTATGCGGAAAAGGTGTGTCTGTCGCGAAAGGATTACGTTAATTCTGTATAATCCATTGAGCTGGAAAATAAATATTATGATAAGGGAAAGAAATAACAGCGGAATGAGTACAGCAAGATTATCTTTAATAAAACCTGTCAGGGTCTGTGCATAATTATTCCTGACAGTATAAGCAGAGAAGGTTAATGTTAGTGAAATGACAAAAAGATCAGCAGCCGCAAAGAGATATTTATATTTAGGTAATTTTATCATAAAAAATTATTTCTCAAACTATGGATAAACAGTCAGCTTTTATTTTGCAGGGGCAAAACAGTAAAATTTCGTTTCGATACACAGCTCCGCCAACTCACCCACAGGTTCTGAGTTTATGAAAATTTCCTTTTTAATAAATTGAATAATAGGAAAGCCGTTTACCTTTTTGATCATTGTATGGAACAGGATCAAAAAGGAGTTCTTGCTCTAACAACGTCTCCATGTTTGTCATCGACCTTTCCTGCGAAAGATAGAACTGATCCTTCTTATCGTTAAGTGTCAAATAGAAGCAATAACCAGAGGACTTCATATAAATTAAAATGTGCAGCATTTCATTTTAAGATATATCAGGGGATTTGCAAAAATCTTAAACGTACAAAGTCCAAACATCTATCTAAAGAACAGCATTAGATCTCTTTAACAGGATAACGTCCTATATTTATAATAAGATATCACGTATCTTATACAATGGAAAAAATTTGGTACAAACGATGGGAGAGGGTCAGAGTTAGTTTAAGGTGAGTATAAAACAGGAGGACCCCAAAGCAATACGGGGGTTTTACTTTGGAGTCCCTTCGTCAACTATGTGCGGATTACTTTATACTGAATTTGAATATGGTCTGCGATTTCATGGTCGTACCCGGCTGCAGTATCGTTGATGGGAATTCCGGGTGATTGGGTGAGTCGGGATAATGCTGAGTCTCAAGGCAGAAGGCTCCTCTGCGCTCATATGTTTTTCCGCTTTTGCCTTTTAGACTCCCGTCCAGGAAATTGCCGCTGTAGAACTGGACTCCCGGCTGGGTAGTATATACTTCAAGGTATCTCCCGCTGGATGGGTCATATACCGCCGCCGCCAGTGCAGGCTCATTTCCTTTTTTATTAAGCACCCAGTTGTGGTCGTAACCACCTGCAAATTTCAGCTGTTCCGAACCGGCATCAATGCGTTCACCTATCTTATGGGGAGTTGTAAAATCAAAAGGCGTACCCTTCACTGGCTCCAGTTTACCTGTAGGAATGAGCCCCTTGTTAACGGGTGTGATCTTTGTCCCGTTGATCATCATCATATGATCCAGTATATTTCCTTCGCCTTCACCCTTCAGGTTGAAATAACTGTGGTTTGTAAGGTTAACCGGAGTGGCCTTGTCCGTCCTGGCCGTATAGTCAATCTTAAGTTCATTATTGGGAGTAAGTGTATATGTGACCGTAACATTAAGGTTGCCGGGATATCCCTCTTCGCCATCTTTGCTCAGATAGCTGAGTTTCAGGGCGGGACCCTTTTTTGTCATCAGCGTTTCTGCCGTCCACACAACCTTGTCGAATCCTCTTTTACCACCGTGCAGTGAGCATGGCATTCCGCCTGGATCATTGTTTTTCGCAAGGTGGTATGTAACTCCGTTCAGCTTAAACTCACCATTGGCAATTCTGTTGCCGTACCTCCCCACTATTGCGCCGAAATAAGGAGAATCTTTTTCATACTGGGCGGGATTGTTAAACCCAAGCACCACATCACCCGGCTTCCCGTTTTTATCAGGTACAATTAACCTGACAACAATACCGCCGTAATTCGTTATCTCAGCTGACATACCCTTATTGTTGCTGAGCTTATATATTGACACCTCCTGGCCTGATGAGATTTCGCCGAAGGGCTGTTTGGTAATTGAGGACTGCCCGTTTAGGGAAGTCAGCCCAAAACAAAACACCAAAACTGCAAGCAGAGCATTGATTTCCGGATTCATATTTATCCCCTGTTTATTAACGCGGCATTTATAGATAAATTAAATAATTCATGGTAAGTTCAAAATCCATAATCTTCGGTGCAAAATAAGATCATGCCCGGGTGCTCTCTAGAACAGCCGGCAGCGGCATGCAATGTCATACCCAATATAATAATTGATAATTCAAATGGGAATATTGATAAACTATTTTAAATTCTCATTTTTTTTGCTATTATATTTTATATGACAAGGAGGGGTGTATGCATGAGGATGGATTCGGCGTGTGGGTCTTAAATCTTGTAGCAATTCTTACTCTTTTTCTTGGGGTATATCTTTTCATTTTCTCCGGGATCTAGGGGGGGTATTTTAATGCATTGCTAAAACCTGATTTTATTCTGACTATATTATCGGATGTCATATCGATTTTCTTACAGCTAATGAGAGTTTATATTAATATAAACACGCTTATTGGCAGTAAGAGCATGAGCCCCGTACAAACGGGGCTCTGTTATTTCCGGCCGGCGACACAGAAATATCTTCAGGAGCCGTCTTTCCCCTTTCAGCAGCCATTTCATTCTGATTCCTGCCAGGAATTTAACCCTACAGAGCATTTATGTGCGAAATGGATAACATAATATTCACATTATGGGATAACATCGTATTATGGAATGGAATGGAATTGTTACGTATCATATCAATCAATTTTCAATAAATTGTTCGCGTTCATGGGTTGGCCCGCCAGGCATCCGGCACATGATGGTGTGTGCACCCATGCATTGGTGTGCCCGTCCGCCGCGGCGGACGACGGGCGTGCGCCGCGCGCCCCTACCAAACATCAATGATTATTTATCGATTGTGTTAATTGAATCAATTGTGATTATTTATCGATTTTGTTACCCGTATTGATCGTGGCGTTTTAATCGATTTTGGTGTGTTGATCAATTATGGTATCTATTTGATTGGGTTATTTAATATTTTTATTCATGACCGGACATATTTCGTGGAATATTAGGCGTGTGTACCCACAAACATTGTTCGATAAATTTAA
>JBLMZM010000295.1:0-11575 GCA_050258815.1 Ignavibacteriales bacterium | reverse complement strand
CTGAAGGCAAAGCCCCAGGCCAGAATCAGGGGGGTGCTGGTAGAGAAAATGGTCATGGACGGGGAGGAGGTAATACTGGGGCTTAAAAGAGATCCATTGTTCGGACCAGTAATAATGTTCGGCATGGGAGGAATTTATGTGGAGGTATTCCGTGACGTGAGTTTCAGAATAGCCCCCGCAACAAAGGATTCAATTGCGGAAATGATAAGGCAGATAAAAACCTACCCGGTACTTACAGGCATAAGGGGTAAGGCAGCAAGGGACATTGAAAGCGTGGAGGTGTGCGTACAAAGACTGTCGCAGCTTGCAGCGGATTGCCCCGATATTATGGAGCTCGACATAAATCCCCTCGTAGTTGAAGAAAAGGGCAGGGGGTGCTTTGTGCTGGATGCCAGGATAATCATCTGAGTGCACGCAGAGGTGTAAGTTCTTAGCCAGTACAAACACAATGTGATGAATACGGACACTGTTGTGTAAATCGAGCCATATGAAATCTTATTGGAAATCTGATAGCACAGAAGGATGATGGTAATTAAAAAATAACGGGGTGCAGCGATGAACCTTAGAGGACTCTCTGAAACAGAAATTGTTAAGATGATCAATAATGGCTGCAGTTCGGAAGACTGGAGCCGCATTCAGGTGTCACCCTGCTTTGATACCGGAAGAATTATTAATGTATCATTCAGCGGAGACATCATTCTCGGGGCGTGCAGTAAAAAGGTGGTTTTGCTGGGAGGAGCAGAAAAGCCTTCGGGCATTTATAATTCCACGGTACACAACTGTTCATTTGAAGACAATGTTTATGTCAGCAACGTAAATATGCTGGCTAATTATGACGTGGAAAAAGAAGTTGTAATTGAAAATACTTCAACCGTTGTTACTGACGGCGAAAACAGCTTCGGCAATGGAACTGTTTTGGAGATACTTAACGAGGGAGGGGGACGCAGCCTTAAGATCTTTGACAGGCTTTCGGTACAGATGGCCTACATGCTCGTTCTCTACAGGCACAACAGGCATTTAATAAGCCGCCTGGAGAAGATGATAGATGATTATGTTGTACTAATCCGCTCAGGCAGGGGCAGAATTAACCAGGGCAGCCGCATTCAGAACTGCCAGGTCCTCAGGAACATCCGTGCCGGAGAGTATGCCCTAATCCAGGGCGCAGCCAGGCTGGAGAACGGCTCCATCCTGAGCTGCAGGGAGGATCCTTCATACGTGGGAACGGGTGTCACAGCCAGTGATTTTATTTTTCAAGCCGGCTCAAAAATCGACGGGTTTGCAATACTGGATAAGTGTTTCGTGGGACAGGGGGTAAGAATTGGAAAGCAGTACTCAGCCGAAAACTCCGCTTTTTTTGCGAACTGCGAAGCCTTTCATGGTGAGGCCTGCTCTGTATTTGCAGGTCCCTATACCGTAACACACCATAAATCCTCACTCCTGATTGCGGGCTTGTTTTCATTTTTTAACGCCGGCAGCGGGACCAACCAGAGCAACCATATGTATAAGCTGGGACCCGTTCACCAGGGTATCCTGGAAAGGGGTTCCAAGACGGGATCCTTCAGCTATCTCATGTGGCCATGCAGGGTAGGAGCCTTTACTGCAATAATCGGCAAGCACTACAGGAATTTTGATACTACTGATTTTCCGTTCTCATATATTTCAGAAGAAGAAGGGAAAAGCGTTCTGACACCAGCCATGAACCTTTTTACCGTTGGCACCAGGCGCGATGCGGAAAAATGGCCTGCAAGGGACAGAAGGAAGAGTCCTGAGAAACTGGACCTTATAAATTTCGAAATGCTAAGTCCGTACACCGTCGGTAAAATGAAGACTGCAGCAGAAATACTGCAGGCATATTACCAGAGGACTCCAAGGGAGCAGGACTTTATAAGCTATAAGGGAATTGAAATTAACAGGCTCATGCTGAGAACGGGTGCAAAATATTATGAAATGGGAATAAGGATTTTTATGGGCCGGTGTGTTGTTGCACGCCTTGAAAAGACTGCAGGAGTTCGCGGCTTTGATGAGATCAGGCGGCTTCTGATACCGGCACAAAAAGAGGAGAGGTTATCTGAATGGGTGGATATGGGCGGACTCCTGCTTCCTTCAGAAGAAGCCAGGAATCTCGCTGAAATGATAGCCTCCGGCAAGATTAACAACATAATTGAGCTGGAGGAAAAACTCAGGACAATATGGGATAATTATCCCTTGTCAGAGTTCGGGTGGTGCGTAAGGCTGATTGAGGAGAAGTATTCCACTAAAATTGAGGACATTTCAAAAGACCAGCTTATTAAAATTATTGACGACTGGAGGACGGATACTGTAAAGCTTAATAATATGATATTGAAAGACGCCCTCAGGGAGTTTGATCCTTCTTCAAGGATAGGCTTTGGCATTGATGGTGACCAGGAGGAAAGCGACCAGGATTTTCTGGCGGTACGGGGGGACTACGAGATGAACAAATTTATTAAGCATCTCAAGGCAGACAATGCATCAGTGGAGTGGAAAGCCTCAGAGCTGCTTGCACAAATAAAGAGCGATAAGGAACACGCAAAGGTTTCACCATAATTTATTGATGGGAATTATTGCGCAGTCTAAAATATAGCTCCCTGGCAAGAACAGGAGCCGGGTTACGATTGTAGTAAAAGTCTAAGGGTATCTCGTTAACCCCCGGCACCGGGTGCCTGGAGTTAACGAGATAGTAATAATCAGGTAATTATTTCCGTAACAGGGAAAGTTATTTATACTGCTTTACCTTGTACTGAATGAAATTTACCTTCTCCAGCCAGTCCCTGAAAGAAGTCAGATCGACGTCATAATTATTTCTGAGGGATTCAATATCCACGTCATATCCGACTCGGTTGAACCAGTCGACCATTTGCGCAAATTCCTTGCCCACTATATTCTCATATTCCCTAAGGCTCAGTTTCACGTAGGTAACCTTCTCATCCAGGACACTGCTGAGGATGGTGGCCACTTCAGGAAAAGTCTTGGAATCTCCGGCCAGTTCAATTTCCTTGGACATATATATATCTGGGTTTGAGAATGCCTGCGCCACAAAGGCGCCAACATCATCTACTGCAATCATCTGCAGCGGTACGTCTTCATCCATTGCACTGACCAGCTTACCGCCGAATATCTCATTTCTCATTCCTATAAAATTTTCCATGAAGAATACGGGACGGAAAATAGTGTAGGGGAGCCGTTTGTCTTTTATATAATCCTCAATTTCCTTTTTGCTGTCGAAATGTGCCAGGCCGGTATTGCGGGTTGCACTTCCGACTGAACTGTATACAAAGTGTTCCACGCCTGCATCCTTTGCTGCATCCACGAGTGCTTTGCCCTGCTGTACTTCACCCTGATATCCATGCTCCCAGTAGTTCTGAACGGAATATAGTCCATAGGCACCCTTTATAAGGCTACGGAAGGAAGTAGGATCACCTAGGTCGCCTTTTACTATCTCAATGCCCTTATCTTTTAACTTTCTGCATTCTTCACTTTCAGGACTGCGTGAGAGTGCTTTAATCTTGAAGCCTTCGCGGCTGAGATGATTGACTACAGCACCTCCCTGCTTACCCGTAGCACCCGTAACAAAAATAACTTTGTTTCTTCCAGCCATCGGATTATCCTCCTTTCATATGTTCATAAATAATGCTAAGCCTTGCTCGTTCTCAACATCCTATAGCCGAATTTAAGCTAAATGATTTCCGATATTAAATCAATATATCCGGGGGGCTAATTGGCATGCATGCAGGGGAATATGCCCGAAATGCCAGCCTCTCCCAAGGCGTAATTTATAAGCCGTTTAGCTAAAATGTACTGGCAGTTTTCTTTTGATCTTTAGCCATAAACTTTGTACTTTTATGCGGCACCTGCGTAAAGAACTCAAATTAAAACGAGGCAAATATGGATCACAGCTTAACTACAACCGCATTTTCAATTGACGGGTACAGGATAAAACAGAACCTGGGAATAGTAAGGGGAATTGTTGTCCGCTCGCGTTCCATATTCGGAACGATCGGCGGCAGCCTGCAGACACTCGTAGGCGGCAACATTACGCTGTTTACAGATCTTTGTGAAAAGACGAGGAATGATTCCTTTGAGCTCATGATTCAGCATGCCGAACAGCTTGGCGCAAATGCTGTCATCGGTATCCGCTATGATGCAAACGATGTAATGTCGGGAGTTACCGAGGTGCTAGCCTATGGTACTGCTGTCGTGCTTGAGAGGGTATAGGACTTCCGGGACTTCCATCTGAAGTCCCGGAATCTGAACATATATAAGCTAAGGTATATGCAAAGGGGAAACCGGATTTTCTAATGCGAAAGGAACCTGACCAGTCCTCCCCAGCGGCTGTCTACCCTGAACTGATACTTGGCAAAGAAAGAGGTAAGATAAAAGTGGGTGGTCAGTACCTTAATACCATCTGCTATCAGCCGGTTGCAGAAATCTTCCAGCAGGCTGCCGCCGATACCCCTGCCCCTGAATGGAGCTGCAACCACGATGCCCTCAAGATGTGCAACGTTGGAGTCGAGCACCTTGTAGCAGATGCCTCCGTTTACGCTCTCCTGTTCCTCATTATCCGTCAGGATGAGGAAGTGATCCTCTGCGGTGATATTAACCGGATAGTCATCAAGTATGAACAGCCTGTTAAGGCTTCCCACCTCGAAGGGGGAGAGGGCCTTCCTGACAACATGAGTTTCATTCTTGCGGTCAGATATCATTGTCTTTACTATAACCGATTTGTGTTCATCTTCACCAATGGGCATCAGTTCCATCTGCAGGGGTTTGAGCACATCCGGAAATACGAGCTTGCTGAATACGAGGCGGTCATCCTGCGAAGTTAGTGCGTCCTGCAGTTCCGAAAGCTCAACCAGTCTTGTTGCCTGCACGTCACTCTGCTCGAACATGACTTTAATGAGATTGCTGAACTTCTCTTTGATATTATCCGATGCTTCGGCAAAGTACGTCCTCTCATAAAATATATAGCGTATGATTGAGGCAAAGCGGTCAATGTGATAAAGCCAGTAGAGCTTTTTAATAAACTGCTCTCTTGCCTCGGGCGTAGACTGCGGGTTTGCCTCCAGCCATTCATTGTACTTCTCAATTGCACTAAGTAAGGGCAGGTTGAGATAAGGACCTTCCTGGATTTTCTGAAGATAAGGCCCGATACTTTCACTCAGGCTGAACATATCATATCCGGGAGGGGAAGTTAAAAGATCCTTTTTAAGGTTCAGCAGGTATTCAACCGCCTTCTCTTTTTCAAAGGTCTCAAATACTGCGTCAAATATCCATTCCACCTTAATTACATCCTTGTTCCAGGGATAATTCCCGATGGTCTGCTGATAAAAGTTCATCAGTACGGGATGGATAATTGAAAGTGTATTCTTGTATGGCTGCCAGCCAGAGAGAGAAAGTATCCGGGAATTCTGTTTAATGTCTGCCTCCGGAACCACTACATTAGTCGGACTGATTGCACCGGGAGTAATACTGAAGCCGCTGTTCTGCCATGCCTTTAGGAATGCCACAATTGCCCTTACGAACAGTACCTTCCACTTGTATTCATTCTTATAGGAGGGATTTGCCGTCCTTACGCTTGAATAATCGCGTATCTTGTCCCACACTGTCAGTTCATTTATGTAGACCAGCGAGGCGGCGCCCATTGAAGAACGGAAGTTGCCGAACTTAGGTATTACAGATGAAGCGCCGGGATATCCTGAAATTTTAATCATCCAGTAGATGGTTTCACGCACTGCAGAGCGCGTAATATCGTCCTTAATCAGAAGCATCAGGTCGTAGTGCTTATTGTAGACCGTATTGATGCTTATTCTGTACAGAAAGGAATTATGGGGAGAAAGAATTCTGGATATCCAGATGCCGTTTTCGGGCACCTGTCTGAGATTAAATTTCTCTTCTTCAAAAACCAGCAGCAGGGCTTCCTTCAGAAATGTGGAGCAGCAGAGGACCTTTTCTATTCTTCTGATCTCGTCTTCAGAGAAGCCTTCCTGGAATACAATTCTCTCCCTCCAGTTCTGCTCGTCATTTTCAAAAGGTGTAAGTTCAAACGTAGATTCGAACCAGGCCGAGAGCTTATTAAAAAGGTCCTGCGCGTATAAGCTGAGCTGCGGTTCTTTTTTGTGCAGTATCCAGCTGACCAGTTCTTCACGCACGGCACCGTAGAAATTCCTGTTATGGCGGGCAAAGTTTACCAGCAGTTCAAGAATCCTCTTAAACTGCGATACAGTTACCGAAGAGGATGTCCAGTTAAGAGTTGTCCTGTAGGATTCCAGGCGTTGGCGCAGGGCTTCAAGGCGGCCCCTTTCAAAATCGGCCCGGGAGATATTTTCGATGCTCTTCCTGTTGATAAATGGCAGTCCCGAATTAACGAAAGCCGGAAGGTACTTGCTGTAGTCAAGCCATGGTTCGTCAAAGAGCAATATCCTGTAGGCATAGCTTCTTACCTCAAAGTCTGGATGCAGAGCCAGGCACTCGAGTCTTCTTCTTATTAGATAAGCCGTGCGGTGGCTTTCGGTGTGAAGATTGCGCTCAAGCTGGCTTACGGCATCAAGTGCGATATTGCCCCTGCCGTAAATTGCCGTAATGACGACTTCATTTAATTCCTTCAGCTTTGCATCCTGGGATTTATTAACCGGCGAGGGTATTTTACCCGAATTCAGCCTGTTGAGCGAAGGGGCAAGAAATACCTGCGGGGAGATCTTCTCATAGCTGGTATCCCAGCCGTCTTTACAGATTGCAAAGTTTATGAGTGAGATATTTCCGATCCAGAGCATGGGCTGCCGGATAAGTATACCGAGGTCGACCTGGCTGCCTGAAATTATGTATTCAAAGTCGCCTATCTGTATCCTGTCGTTCTTGTAATTAAATTTAATTGAGAGGAACGTACCCTTTATTTTATTTACGAGGCCGTCTGCCTGGCATTTAATGTCGTATTCGGTTATGCCAAGGTCCCTTATTACCCAGCGGGGTATAATGATCTTAAGCTCGTCAATCTTGAAATCCACGTTGGGATACCTGTACATCCTGTTAATATCCTGTGCGAAGCTGGTCTCAATTACCTTGCGCCTTAGCGTTCCCTTGGATGTCAGCTCACCCCTCTGTTCTTCAAAATCCCTGTCGAGTATTGTAAAATCCACAATGCGTTCGTAGGGGGCCAGTTCGCTATTTGCAGAGGAGATAATGGGACGGAAATAATCGGTCAGTTTTTTCTTTGAGACGGCCTTCTGCAAGATTGCGTCATTAAGGTCGGGTACAATAAGCAGCGTATTATAGGCCAGTCCGTCGCCGACAAGGAATGTTCTCTTAAATCCGGGGATGGATTCGAACATTTTTTCAATAGGACGGGGAGCAATTGTCTGTCCTTTTACGTTCTTGTATATATCCTTTATGCGGTCAATAATATGGTAATGCCCGTTCTTATCCAGCTTAAAAAGGTCGCCCGTAGAAAGCCAGCCATCGTTTTTATCCCTGGCCTCAGCCTCCAGGTACTTTGCCACATAGTGTCCCGATATTTCCAGCTCGCCTTTTGAATTCAGGCGCGTATTGATGCCGGGCAGCGGAATGCCCACAGAGTTCTTTACGTACTCTCCCGGAGGTGTCATGCAAATTCCTCCGGTTGCTTCAGTCATTCCGAATCCGCTGCAGAGTTCAACCCCGTGGTTGTGAAAGAAGCTGAATACTTTGGGATCCAGGTATCCGGCTGCAGAAAGCCCCCAGCGAAGGTTCTTGCCCGTAAGCTGCCTGAAGAATTTAATGTCCGTAGCCTTGCTGGTCTGCTGCAGGAATTTCTCCCTGATCTGAATTAGCCTGAGCGGAATACTTATGATTCCGGTAGGGTTAACTTTCTGCATCAGTGCGAGCAATGTTTCAATTGAAGGGTTACCGGCAAATACATATGTGCCTCCCCAGAAAATCATGCCCATCATTTCGAGATAACGGCCAAAAGTATGGTACAGAGGGAGGTAGCAGAGCAGCAGTTCTTTTTCTCCCACCCCGGGTAGTGCGGCGGCCCTCGCAAAACGCTTTGTAATCAGGTTGTATATGGTAAAGACAACGCCTTTTGCCTTGCCGGTGCTGCCGCTGGTAAAGAGCATCGTAGCAGGCTCATCCAGGCTCAGATGGTTCCTTTTTTCCAGCACAGAATCGATGCGGGCAGGGTCAAACTGCGAAAGCAGTTTCTCGATTAAATACACGTCCTCAGTCTGGTGGATCCTGTCATATCCTGTATATATGATCTTTATCGGGCGTCCCAGCTTCTCTCTTACTCTCAAGAGCAGGTTCAGTCTGGACTCGGAATCTGTTATTACTACGTTGATATCAATTTGTGAGAAGATATCGGATAATGTCTCGGTTCCAAAATGTATGTTGAGCGGCGAATCAAAAATATCGTACATCATGCAGGCGATATCGCAGCAGGCGCTCTCAATGCTGTTTTCGGAAAAAATTGCCACGCGGGGCGGCTCTGCCTGTAGCTCATGCAGAACGGCTGCAATCTGGCGTGTTCTCTTATAGACCCATTTATAGCTGAAGTCCGTAATCTTATTGTCTTCTGTAACCATGAAGAGCACCCTGTCCGGGTGAGCTTGGACCCTCTGTTCAAAAAGAGTCTTCAGGTTGTAATTTGAAATCCTGACAGCATTAAAAGCAGTATCGGCCCACCGGTACCTTTCGCTTCTCCCGCTGAGGCTCCTGAGGAAAACCGAATGGCGCGTAGTATCCAGATAGCGGTGCCAGAGTTCAGCATCTGTCTGAAGGCCAGGGCCGGAATTTAATATAGTTTCTGCCAGTGAGAGCACCCTGCAGGCAGAGGTGCTGTCCGTTTCAGTTTTGTTGGTTTGCCACTTTTCCAGTTCAAGCTTCAGATCATATATATTGTCATTGTTCATAAAAGCCTTTAATAATAATTTTCAAATTCAGATTGCATTTATAGCAGAATACTGAATATATTGACCCAGAATTTTTATAAATATTTGCAACATAGATTACTCTAAGATAAATAAATTAAACTTTAAATTAAGGGAAATTCCTTCTTCCTGCTGAACTGTATTTCCCTGGTGTTTCCATTCCGAATATTAAATACTCATGGATTTAAAGAAAAAAAGATTTGCATTTATCGATTTGTACCGCGGATGGGCGCTTTTGTTCATGGTGGAGACGCACGTCTTCAATGCAATGCTGCTCCCGGCGCTGAAAACAGCGGGATGGTTCAAAGCGCTTACATTTATCAACGGACTTGTAGCTCCGTCATTTTTATTCATTTCCGGCTTTGCCTTTACTATTGCCAGTCAGAGAAAGCTGGAGGCATTCAGG
This sequence comes from Ignavibacteriales bacterium, assembly GCA_050258815.1. GTDB lineage: Bacteria > Bacteroidota > Ignavibacteria > Ignavibacteriales > SURF-24 > JAAXKN01. The sequence continues at coordinate 2,251 of JBLMZM010000295.1, read as the reverse complement.
CAGTACAGGTTCGATTTCTGGCGGCAGCTGGGAAGGATATTCCTTATCTGGGTCGTGGGATACTCGCTCAGGCTTCCGTACCTTTCGCTGCAGAAAATGCTGCATAAGGCTACTCCCGATGAGCTGCTGCCGTTTTTCAGCGTGGACGTTCTGCAGTGCATAGCGTTCGGACTGCTGCTGATGTTTGTCTTAAGATTGTTCATTAAAAGCGATCTTGTTTTCAACGTTATACTTATTGTGCTTACCTGCATATTATTTATTCTGGCGCCCATGATCTGGCAGACAGATTTTGCACAGTATATGCCTCTGCCTCTGGCCAACTATTTCAATGAAATGCACGGCTCGCTTTTCCCTTTATTCCCGTGGCTGGGGTTCATGCTTTCAGGATCGGTGATGTGTTATTATTATATGCAATCCAGAAACGGCAACTACGAGAACAGGTTCCTTAAGCATCTTTTGTGGTTTGGAATAGGATGTATTATAGTCGGAGAGTTCGTTCTGGCTGCACCTTTTAGTTTTATGGATTATATAAGCAAGGTGGTCCCGAACCAGTTCTTTTTTATTCTGCGACTTGGATTAGTCACTGTCTTTCTGGTTTCGCTCAGATATTATGAGATATGGCGCAGCACGGAGAAATCATTTGTGCTTGAGGTAGGCCGTGAATCACTGCTTGTATACTGGCTTCATCTTCAGGTGATCTACAGGAAGCTGTGGAATAATGACACTACCCTTTATTCAATCGTTAACGAGAGATTTAATTTCATTGAGTGCATCCTGGCCAGTCTGGCCCTTGCGCTCCTGATGGTAATTGCAGCAATGATATGGAGTTATATCAAGAAGCGCTATAAACTACTATCCCAGATTGCAACAGCCGGTACAATTGCGGTGGTAATTATAGTGTTCCTGTTAAGATAATTATACCAGTATCAAGTTTTCATAGTCCCGGATCTGTCCATCATGTTACTACGCTTAATGACTATAGCTATTGCATGGCAGGCAGGTCGTAGGAGAGGTTTACTGCCGTTGTGCCGTTCTGATCCGAATTGTTCAATTCAAAAAGTACGTCCTTTATTAGGCATAGTCCCTCGCTGCCTTCTTTGCAGTAGTATATCACCATTTCTGCATAAAGCTTGTCCTTGCCCGCCAGGCTGCCGGCATTGATACTGGTATTTACAGCAGTGATTTTCTGGTTAAGATTAATGCTGCCGTCTTCGGAGAATATCCTGATCTGACTTGGTGCCTGTGGGTTCAGCTCATAATCTTTCTGCAATGTAAGACTGAGGCTGATGTTTTTTAGTGCCCTGAGGTTGACGCCATTTATAATTTTCTTCTCGCCGTTAAAATTATTTTTGTTGAATGCCGCTATTTTAGCGGGCTTGTGCAATTTTTCAATTCCTTTCATTTGAAGTGTGGAAACATTTCCACTGTTAATGTCTATTACGCGTATGAGGTCGTTGTTTGTATCGGCCAGGTATAGTTTACCTCTTGCGTATGTAATGCCTCCGGGTTCATTGAACGTGGCGTCCCTGGGGCTGCCGTCTGTCATTCCTTTTTTTCCGCTGCCGGCAAATGTTCTGCTCGTTTTTTCAACCGGGTCAACTGCTTTTACTTTATTGTTATATGTATCGGCCAGATAGAGCTTTCCATTTACCAGTGTAATACCAAGCGGGTGCTGGAACCGGGCCTTGTCCTCGTTTCCATCCACGTCCCCGAATTCAAACAGACCGTGCCCAATGATTGTATTTACTTTTCCATTTGTCACGCTGATATCAGCACTGCGCACGGCGCTTACCTCGCTGTCGGCAAAATAAAGTTTTTTCCCGTCAGTAGTAATTCCGCTGGGTTGTGCCAGGGCTGAGGCCGTAAGTGCGCCATCCACAATGTTTTCATTTCCTGAGCCTGCGTGCAGCCTTATTGAATTATCCGCAAGATTTATGGCCCAGAGCTGGTGGGGTCCTGCCATAGCGATATACAATATTCCATTATTTATTGTGAGGTCCCATGGTGAATTCAGGCCGGTCATTCTGGCATTGCCGTGCGGGTTTCTGATGTACTCCTGGCGTCCGGTGCCAGCAATTGTAGTGACATTCTGATGTTTCAGATCAGCCTTGCGTATCAGGTGGTTTTCAGTATCTGCAATATAAAGATAATCTCCGTCGAGGGCCGTGCCCTGGGGGTGAAAGAATTCAGTTTCCTCAAAGCTGCCATCTTTCTGACCAGGCATGCCTGAACCTATTACACCCGTAATGTT
>JBLMZM010000294.1:0-6009 GCA_050258815.1 Ignavibacteriales bacterium | reverse complement strand
AATAGTAAAAGCTGTTTCTGAGCAAATCGGCAGATTTGGACACCTTTCAAATAACTTTATAACTGATGTGCAGGTTGAGTTTACAGAAAAACTGCTAAGGTACTCGAAAATGTCAAGAGCTTTTCTTGCCAATAGCGGTACCGAAGCAATTGAAGGTACTCTGAAACTGATCAGGATGAAAATGGGACCGGATAAAAAGATCTTTTCACTGACCAATTCATTCCACGGAAGAACTTATGGAGCTATGACCCTGACGGCGCGGGAAAAGTATAAGAAGGGATTTGAACCGCTGGTGCCCAATATTTCACATATAGAGTTCAACAATGTCCAGGATCTTGAGAAAAAGGTGGATGGTAATACTGCTGCAATCATCTTCGAATTTATTCAGGGTGAAGGCGGTATTAATGAAGTATCAGCTGATTTTGTCAAAAAAGTTGCCGAGTTAAGGGATAAATATGGCTTTATATTTGTTGCCGATGCTATTCAGGATGGAGTCGGCCGCAGTGGTAAAGCATTTGTGAATGAATATTTTGACGTAAAACCCGATATTATTGTGACAGCTAAGGCGATTGGTGGGGGCCTTCCTCTGGGCGCATTTTTAACCAGTGAAAAGTTGAAGGATGTTTTTACAACGGGTAAGCATGGAACTACTTTTGGGGGCAACCCGGTAAGCTGTGCTGCTGGCAAAGTAGTACTCGAAGAGGTGTTTGAAAACGGCTTAATGGAGAAGGTTTATGAGCTCGGTTCATATTTTAAGAACAGGCTTAATGAACTCAAGAGTGAATTGCCGCAGGATATTAAGGAAGTAAGGGGAAGAGGTTTTATTTTGGGTGTTGAATTGTTCTATGAAGCAACCGATGTTGTGAAGAGAATGAGAGCAAGAAAAGTATTATCAAATGCAACTAATGTTAACGTAATAAGGATCCTTCCACCATTTATTGCGACAAAGGATGATATCGATTTATATTTAACAGTTTTACGCGAATCAATAAAAGAAAAATAAAATGGATGTTTCGACCGATGTACTGATTATTGGCAGTGGTATTGCGGGTTTATACGCAGCTCTAAAAATAAGTGAAACCAATAATGTAATTATTGTAACAAAAAAAGATAAGACAGATTCCAATACAAACCTGGCGCAGGGCGGAATTGCCTCAGTAATAGACAACAAAGATTCTTTCGACAAGCACGTAGAGGATACTCTAATTGCCGGAGCCGGTCTGTGTAAAAAAGAGGCGGTGGAAATATTGGTTCATGAGGGACCAGAGAGAATATATGATCTCATTCAGATAGGCACCAGATTCACATATAAGAATGGGAAACTTGATCTGGCAAAGGAAGGCGGACACTCAGCCCACAGGATCGTGCATGCAGCAGACCTTACAGGAGCAGAAGTTGAAAGAGCCTTGCTTGAGGCAGTTAATTCCAGGCCCAATATTACAACACTTGAAGACCATATTGCCATAGACCTCATTACTGAGCACAATGTTTTTCAATTGAAGGAGCACAGGATTAACAACAGGCATTGTTGGGGGGCCTATGTACTGGATGTCAAAAATAATATTGTGAAGACAATTACTGCCCGGGCAACTTTACTAGCTACAGGCGGCAGCGGACAGGTTTACCTTCATACTACGAACCCGCTGATTGCTACGGGTGATGGTTTTGCCATGGCCTACCGTGCCGGTGCAAAGATAGGAAATATGGAGTTCATTCAATTTCATCCGACTTCTTTTTATTCTAATACTGACTTCTCAAATATCTTTAAACCTTCCTTCCTTATTTCCGAGGCAGTGAGGGGGTTTGGAGGAATTCTGAGGACTAAGGATTCAAAAGAATTCATGTACAAATACGACTCACGAAAGGAGCTGGCACCACGTGATATTGTTGCCAGGGCAATAGACAATGAGCTAAAGAAGCGCGGAGATGATTTTGTATACCTGGATATTACCCATAAGAATAAAGATGAAATTATAGAGCACTTTCCTCACATCTATAAAAGATGCCTGGAAAACGGCGTGGATATTACTAAAGAATATATCCCGGTTGTTCCCGCCGCCCATTATACCTGCGGCGGTGTGGTTGTGGATGTTTACGGACGCACCTCCCTGATAGGTTTATATGCCTGTGGAGAGGTATCTATGACAGGAGTCCATGGAGCTAACAGACTGGCCAGCAATTCGCTGCTGGAGGCTCTGGTATACTCTTTCAGGGCTGCAGGTGATATAAACAGTACCCTGAACGAATCGTCCTTTGAGCTGCCTCAGATCCCATCCTGGGATGATTCAGGCACATTGACTGCCGATGAAAAGATCATGATTACTCACAGTTTTAAGGAAGTAAAGCAGGTTATGTGGGATTATGTTGGGATCGTCAGGTCAAACCTGCGGCTGGACAGAGCAGAACACCGTATTCATAATCTGTATGTCGAAATTGAGGATATGTATAAGAAAACAAAGGTGTTTGAGGAAATTCTGGAACTGAGAAATATTATTACGTGTGCGCACACGATTATAAAATCAGCAAAGATGAGAAAGGAAAGCAGGGGATTGCACTATACACTGGATTACCTGAAAACTGCTGATACCATGGAGCCAGCAGATACAATTATACAGAACCAGATTCCCTGATGATGTAATCAAATATTGCTCCATATCTTATTCCTCTGGCGCTGACTGTAACGTTATCTGAACGAAGAAGCAATAGAATATTCCGCAAAATAATAGTACCTGCAAGGATGATATCTTCGCGGCCGCTGAGTATTTCGGGGTAAAGCGAGAGAATATCCTTGCTGGTCCTGGTGGAAAACCAGTCCATCATTTCCGCAAGATCAGTAATGGTTAATATCGAGCCTTCAACTTTTTCCTCACTGTAAACAGACAGGTCCTGCTTAATACATGAAAGCGATGTAGGTGTTCCGGCAACAGCAACTGCAGTAAAATTGTTGGGGAATTTTCCATTGAGTTCGGCAAATATTTCCCTGACCTGAGAGTTTAATAAATCCAATTCATCAGGCATTGGGGGATCGTGCTTAATAAATTTCTCAGTAAGATTTACAACCCCGGCTTCAAAGCTTTTACTGTATTCAATACTATCCTTATCTCCATAGATGATCTCAGTGCTGCCTCCGCCAATATCAATTACCAGGTATCTATCTGATTCAACCTCTGATATCGCTCCCAGGTATGATAGTTTCGCTTCCTGGCTGCCATGGATCACCTCGATATTAATACCGAAACGCTTTTTTACCGCATCAATTATTTCTTCTCTGTTTGTTGCAATCCTCAGTGCGCTCGTACCTTTGGCGATTACTTTCTCACATTCATATTGTCTGATAAGATCAGAATATTCGTCAAGCACTTCAAATAATGCTGCAATCCGGTCCTCACTTATCGGCTTACCAGGCAACAGTCCCTTGCCTAATCTGGGCATCCTATATTTATTCAATAAAGATTTAATTTTTCCGTTTTGCTTGTTTATATTTGCAATCAGCAATAAAACGGTGTTTGTTCCTATATCAATTGAAGCAATATTCATATATTTTTTTTATTTTTGGAAAAAGGATATTCAATTTATGCAAAATCTCAGTAAACTTTCTAAAATATTTTTGTATATCTGTTCATTAAGTGGCATTCTTTGGCTTGGCGGATATCTTTCAAGACTCCTGCTTACTTATCAGTTATTTGAACCCAGGGACTTTATATTAAAGCCTTATGTAACAGACCAGAACCTGGGCGGAATATTTTTTACACTTAACAGTTCTGTAACTTTTACATTAATTTTATACATTATATTCTTAGTTACTTTTGTTTTATTCCTGCTGACATCCGGAATAAAACTGAAAGAAGAAGGATGGTTATTTGTAATACTGCTTATTATAATAGTAACCGCACCTTTTGAATTATACCTGATGTCGTTTGATTACAAAATAGCCACCCAGGTTTTTTATACAGCATTTGTACCAAAAGACATTTTAGGCATATACATTAAAAGGATGAAAGTACTAAGCAGTTTTCCTTTAATTGAAATATTTTCATATTGTGCTATTATATTCCTTGCAATATTTAAACCGCTCAGAATGAAAAAAGTTCAATGAAACTAAAAGAAAAAGAATTTGAAGAAATTCTAAAGGATTTAAAAGCTTTGGCTGCAGAGCTGGGAGCGACAGTCCGTTTTGAAAAAGGGGACTTCAAAGGTGGTTATTGTCTTGTAAAGGATTCAAAGGTAATTGTAATTAACAAGATGGCTAACTATCAGCGTAAGGTGATGATCCTCTCGGCAGCCCTGAAAGAACTGGGGATTGATCAGATATATCTGACCCCGAAGCTGCGTGAAATCATTGACGAAATGAATGAGGAAAAATGAAATTTCTGATCCTAAACGGTCCCAACCTTAATCTGCTTGGGACCAGGGATAAAGGTCACTATGGTGCCTTAACACTGGATGCAATTGAAAAAGTAGTAAGAACAAAATATCCATCAGACTATTTTGAATTCTTTCAATCCAATCATGAAGGGGAATTGATTGAACGGATTCAGAATGCCGCTTCGTACTTTGACGGTGTCATTATAAATCCCGGAGGATACGGGCACACTTCTGTTGCAATCAGGGATGCTCTTACCGAGTGCAAAATAACAAAAGTGGAAGTTCATCTATCGAATCTTTCTGCCAGGGAAAATTTCAGACAGGTTTTATTGACGGCTTCAGTATGCGACGGGTATCTTTCCGGGTTTAAGGAAAACGGGTATCTCGCAGCAGTATATTTAATAAAGGAAATTTTAAGCAACAAGGACAGGACAATATGATACAGTCGGTAATTTTTGATCTGGATAATACATTGGTTGATTTTATGAAAATGAAAAGAAGAGCCATAGAAGCAGCTATTCCGGCAATGATTGATGCAGGTTTAGACATCAGCATTGATGAAGCTAATAAAAAAATCAATGAGATTTACCTGGAAAGGGGAATTGAATATCAGAAAGTATTTGACCTTTTCCTGCAGGAAGTAAACAATAAGGTTGATAATAAAATATTGGCCTCAGGGATAGTGGCCTACAGAAGGGCACGGGAGGCGGCATTAATCCCATATCCGCACGTTTATTCCACATTGATCCAGCTTTCTAAGATGGGACTTAAACTAGGCATTGTTTCGGATGCTCCGGTAAAGGAAGCCTGGTTGAGACTGGCGTACCTGAATTTTCACAACTTCTTCGATGCCGTAGTTACTTTCGATGAAACCGGTGAAAGAAAACCGAGTCCCGTTCCATTCAAAGCGATTCTCTTTAAGCTGAATACACCGGCTGAAGAATCTTTGATGGTTGGCGACTGGGTAGAAAGGGATATAGTTGGGGCTTCCCAGATCGGAATGAAAACGGCATTTGCGAAATATGGCGACACCTTTAACACACAGACACATTCAGCTGATTTTGAACTCAGGGACATTGCAGATCTGATCCCGATCATCAGGGAATTAAATAATGTGGGTGTTTAATTTAATAAATCACATTATTTGACCCCACTTATCTTGATATTTCATAATGAAATAATTATCTTGGTCTGTGTTATTTGAAGGTTTAAATGAAAGAACTTGGAATAAAAAAGCTCTACTATTCTATAAGTGAAGTAAGTAAAATTACCGGGCTGGAGCAGTATGTTTTAAGGTATTGGGAAAATGAATTTGAGGATTTAAAACCTTCCAAGAACCGGGCTGGCAACAGGATCTACACTAATAAAGATATTCAGGTAATTCTAAAAATAAAAAAACTTCTCAAGGAAGAAAAATATACAATTGAGGGTGCAAAAAAGATTCTGAAGGAAGTTGAAGTACTGCCAAAGGAATCTGCTGTCAAATCTGCAGAAGAACCCGAAATAAAAGAAAGAAAATCTGGCAATGAAATGCCATCCATTAAAAGGGACCTTGAACAAATAAGAGATTTTTTAGTATATTTGCATAGTAAGTTATAAAACATCGGAACGTGGCGCAGCCCGGTAGCGTACTTGAATGGGGTT
>JBLMZM010000293.1:0-2800 GCA_050258815.1 Ignavibacteriales bacterium | reverse complement strand
GTATATTTCGGAAGTTCCTTTGCAAGAGGAATTCCAATTGCCCCTCCAGCACCAAGAATTGTCTGCATTTATCCCTCATCTTTTACTCTAAACATGAGATTAATAAAAAAAATTTTTAAACTCAAACTATTTTATCTTTTTCCGACTGTATATTTGCACTTCAAAACATTTTCTTGAATAAATTAAGTTGTATGAATAATAACAGAAAAACTGCTTCGGAAAAATCAATTTCAATTGTCCTTTCTGCAATTGTAATATACTGGTGTTTATTTGCAGTACTGCATGAGTTATTTTCTATTCCACCTTTCCCGTTAACCATTCTTCCTATGGTCGCTTCAGCATGGTTCTGGGGAACTAAACGCGGATTGTTGTCTGGAACATTCATCATGCTAAGCAGTCTCTTTTTAATTATAGTGTTCAATCTCCACCGGAATAATCCTCTTACTGTAGCTCTCGTTATTGCGATTTCCTTTATTCTGGGCTCCGCTGCAGGATGGGTCAGAAAGCTTTATGACAGGGAAAAGATGCAGTCCGCAATGCTGGCCGAAGAGCATAAAAAGCTGCTGAGGGAAATTGAAGAACATAAAACAGCTGGGGCACTGTTAAAAAAACGCTATAATTTTGACCATCTGGTTTACTCAATTTCAAATCAGTTCATTAATGTTTCTGCAGAGAATATCGGGAATGTATTTGTTTCATCACTAAAAATGCTGTGTGAGTTTTTGGAAATGGAAAGGGCTTACTTTTTTAATTCAAACCTGAAAAACGGTGAAGTTGAAAACCGATACCAATGGTGCAGCCATAAGGCAAGTAAAGAACTTCCAAGAGATTTTAGAATTAATTCAATTATGTGGCCTTTATTTAAGGAACGTCTTAGCAGATTCGATACTATTTTGCTATCTGATGCTGAAAGCCTGCCTCCTGAGAAGTCCCGCCAGAAAGAATTTTTACTGGGACTTAAGATAAGGGCGGCTCTTATTGTTCCTGTTGTATCTAAAAATACTCTTATCGGTTTTCTGGGTTTTGATTCCATTTTCCCTAAGCAGTTTCCTGAGGATACCTCTCAAATGCTTAAAATAATAGGAGATATATTTGCTAATGCTATATTGCAGAAACAGAAAAACGAAGCCCTCCTTGCAAGCGAGGAACGCTTCCGCCTCCTTATTCAGCACTCGACAGATACGATAGGAATTCTGGATGTGAATGGATATATTACATACGTTAGCCCTTCCGTCAAAAGCCTTACCGGTAAGAGGCCTGAGGAATGGCTCGGCAAACAGCTATATCCTTATCTCCATCCTGACGACGTTGGTAAAGTTAAAGGGGCAGTCAGCAGATTCATTGAAAACCCTGATCTTCCTCCTATTAAGCTTTCACTCAGGCTTCCTTCTGAAGAGGGCAGTACCGTATTCATGGAGACAATCTTAAACGGGCAGCTTAATAATCCCGCTATTAAGGGAATTGTCTGTAACTCAAGAGATATGTCGCAGCACTTTGCTCTTCAGGAAGCCCTGCGCAACTCACGTAACTTCCTGAATGCCATAATAAACTGCGCCAGCGACCCGATGTTTGTTAAGGATAGCAGTCATAAGTATATTCTTGTTAATGATGCATTCTGCAAACTTACCGGCCGTAACAGACAGGAAATGATAGGCAAAACCGCTCAGAATTTGTTCGCAAAGGAAGAAGCAGCCGACTTTTTCAATAAAAACGAACAGGTACTTAATGAAGAGAAAATAATGGATTTTGAAAACATCCTTACGGATGCAAATAATAATAAGCATGTAATGGCTTCTCATATGAGTTTCTACAAGGAAGAATCGGGGGAGAAGTTTCTGATTGCCAACCTGCGCGATGAAACCAGAAGGAAAGAACTGGAACAGGAGGTAAATAACGCCCTTATGAAGGAAAAAGAACTGAGTGAGATGAAATCACAATTTATCTCGATGGTATCTCATGAATACAGGACCCCTCTTACTGCCATACTTTCATCTGCAGAACTTCTGGAACTCTTCGGCGTTGATATGACCCGCGATGAAAAAATGGAACACCTGCGGGGAATAAAGAATACTGTACAATATATGACTTCTATGCTCAATGAAGTGCTCCTTATTAACAGGGCGGAAAGTAAACGCATGGAATTTTGTCCTTCATCATTTGACCTTATTGCTTTCTGTAAAGAACTGCTGCAAAGATTAGGCATTTGTAAAGAATGTGAAATCAAAATAAATGCGGATTTCACTTCCAGAATGGTTTTTATGGATGAGAAACTCCTAGGGCATATTCTGAATAATCTCCTTACAAACGCGGTAAAGTATTCACCCGACGGGGCAACTGTCTGGCTAAACATTAAGGAACATAATGGCTATATTATTTTCGAAATAATTGATAAAGGCCTGGGAATACCTGAGGATGTACAGAATAGACTCTTCGAACCGTTCTTCAGAGCCGATAATGTTCACAATATTTCCGGCTCCGGACTTGGCCTTCCTATCGTGAAATACTGTACAGATCTTCATAAGGGAACTATTTCTTTCGAAAGTAAACCGGGAGAGGGTACAAAATTTATGGTCAAACTTCCCGATGAGAGCATTTCGAAATGAAATCCTGATATCCCAAGATTATATTGAAATATTTTAAATAGGACATTAGGTATTTAGATGAATTTGTATTTATGTTTACAGGAATAATTTAGGATAGTTGAGGGTTATTTATGGAAAAGATTCTCGTTATTGAGGATAATTCTTCGGTTTGCAATAACATAAAACAGCTGCTTGAAAAAGCAGGATATAAAGTCTTT
>JBLMZM010000292.1:0-3148 GCA_050258815.1 Ignavibacteriales bacterium | reverse complement strand
TGTATTATCTTGAAGAAGAAAGTCCCGGGGGATATCTGATTGAGAACAACCGGATCTTAATTCCAGAAGATTATTTCGGATTAGGGAAAGACTTGAGCTGGCCGGAATTCAAGGATTATGTTAAAACTAATTTCATTCTAGATTAATTTAATGTTTGTTGTTTTGACAGAGGCATTTTGAGGATTCATACCTTTTAGGGACAGAAACATATTTCCTCTTATAGCTAAAATAAAACAAATTTCCTTTACTGTTGTTGCTCACGAAAAGGGAGCAAAGCATCTTAAATTTCCTCTGACAATATTTCGGGCAGAATATGCGGTAGTATCTAGAATTAGTGTAAATGATTTATAGTTCAATCCCGGAGTGTAGCCCCGAAGGGGCGAAACGGAGGGATTGAATGACGGGCATCCTGGACATTGTCCGGGAGAATTGATTAAATTAAATCATCTACAAAGGAGGGATAGATACAATGGAACTGACCAAGGAACAGCTTGAGCAGTTACAAAAAGACCTGGCCAATGCCAAGAGCTATGCTGACCTCATGGGCAAAGACGGAGCCATAAGAAAGCTCCTTAAAAATTCAGTCGAACAGCTTCTCCAGTCAGAGATGACTGAGCACTTAGGCTACGAAAAGCACTCCCCAGAAGGCAACAACACCGGCAACTCACGTAATGGCAAGAACAGAAAGACGGTCCGCTCCAGCCAGGGGGAACTTGAGATTGAAATACCCCGTGACCGCTTGGGTGAGTTCGACCCCATGGCTGTTCCAAAGCACCAGAGAACATTAGGTGACCTGGAAGACAGAATAATATCGATGTATGCCAAGGGGATCTCCACCCGTGACATAAAGACCCACATTGAGGATATTTACGGAGTTAAGCTCAGTGCCTCCTCCATATCGAACATCACTGAATCGATGATGAATGTAGTAAGAGAGTGGCAGTCAAGAGCCCTTGAAGCCATATACCCGATTGTTTTCCTGGATGCCATTCACTACAAGGTCAGAGAAGACGGGAAAGTGCTTACAAAAGCAGCATACACCTGCCTGGCTATTGACCTGAACGGCTACAAGGACATGCTGGGCATCTGGATCGGTCAGGCTGAGAGTGCAAAGTTCTGGATGAACGTCTTAAACGAGCTCAGAAACCGGGGCGTTAAAGACATCCTCATCTGCTCAAGTTGACGGGCTTACAGGCTTCAGCGATGCTATTGCTGCCGTATTTCCCGAGGCTAAGGTCCAGAAGTGCATAATTCACCAGGTCAGGAACTCCATGAAGTTCGTGGCCAATAAGGACCAGAATGAGGTCATAAAGGATCTGAAGATGGTCTATAAGGCTCCGACTGAAGATAAAGCTCTTTATGAGCTGGACAAAATGGAGGAGAAATGGGGAAAGAAATACCAGGTCGTAATAAAGCAGTGGAGGGATAACTGGACAGGCCTCAGAACCTTCTACGAATTCCCGGATGAGATAAGGACCGTAATTTATACGACCATCTGTGTCGAGGCTCTTCACCATCAGCTCAGGAAAGTGACCAAGGCAAAGGGTCAGTTCCCGAACGATGAAGCCTTAACGAAAATGATTTATCTTGCTTATCAGGGTGTATCAAGGAAGTGGACAATGCCACAAAGGAATTGGGCCTTTATTCTTTCGCAGTTTTTAATTTCTTTTCAGGAGAGACTTAAAGAATATATCTGAAGTTGATCTCTGGAGTTTACACTAAATTCTAGACATATTCTTAGAATTCTCCCTTTTTTATCGCTTCAACTTTCTTATTGAATCCGGAGACAAATTCTGCCCACGGAACAACATTTCCTAATGAAAAGAAATTGTATTTATCATAAAGATTGCCGTCTTCAATTTTAAATAACCCGCAATTATCATCCAGATAAGTTATTATAGCATTTAAGTATTCGTTTTCTTTGGGTTTGGGCTGTTCCCTTGGGTCGATAGGAAGAAGGCAGGTCATTCCAACAAGAAAATCCTCACCACCATTTCTCCATCCTTTTCCATAATAGCAGCCGTAGGTTTTACCTGTTTTAAATTCTTTGTTTCCTTTTATGACCTCTATCACACTGAAATCCATCACGGTTATCATCATTCCCATAGGAAATTCAGGATTACTTTTATCTTCGTGGATGGAATCCCTTATTGAAGTAATTCGGGCTTTAACAAGGTAGGGAATATCTAAGAATTGTAAAAAATTCTCTGGATATTTCTTTTTAAGAACATTTTCAAATGCGCCTTTTATAACTCCGTAGAATTCACCTTTTCTTAGCTTTTCGACCTCCCTTGAATGTTCCAAAGCTTTTTTACTTAGCAATTTAAAATCACTTTCAGTTGCCTCATACTGCAGCTTAATATAATGTTTTAATTCATTATCACTGAGAGTTGCGATTTCATAACATTTTTCCGGGTTTTCCGTATAGGGTTTAAGGTATTTCAGGAAATTATCTACCCTTTCATTTGCAATCTGGTTCTGTGCGCAGATTTTTACGGACAGCATCAGAATTAGAATTAAGTATTTTTTCATTTCGCTCCTATATGTTTTAGTAGATTTTGAAAATAAATTTATCACTTATTGGGTATATCTATTTTAATAGACCTACACTTATTATGGTGGGATGAGCAATGCATTAATTTTTTATCAATTTGCCATGAAATTGAGTTTGAGATTTGGAGCTGATATAAATGATATTGTAATATCTCATAGAAATAAATGCTCACTTAAATTACTTGCTTTTTGCATCTTCAATTAGGATAGCCTTATTTTCTTTCTAATTAGGATGTTTCTTTGGTTGCAAAGGCATTTATTACAGTTTCTTATACATATATAATATGGTGACAAAGAGCGTTTTCGGAAAATTATTAAAACAAATTTTAAACATTTTTAATTTTAATTAATTTTTTCTCTCGATAAAGACATTCCGGAGATAGATACTGAAGCTTTACGTGAAGCCATTACAAATGCTTTTTGCCATCGTGATTACTTTGATTCTGACTCTGTGGCAGTAATGGTCTTTTCTGACCGGGTGGAAATCCGTAATCCCGGCGGTTTATTCGGGGGGCTTACAATCAGTGAAATTAGAAACAGGAATATTTCCAGGCGCAGGAATGAGCTTATTGCTGAGGTGCTGCACCGCATCCAT
>JBLMZM010000291.1:0-3878 GCA_050258815.1 Ignavibacteriales bacterium | reverse complement strand
TCCAAGCACAATTATCAGCGTGCCTGAGAGGCTCAGTTTCCTGATAACTGTAGGTGCGTCAATGCCGTAGTCTGCCCTCTTCTGCATTTGCTTCCTTTTTTTAGTCCGCCGCCTGTTTTTATAACTAAACTCTCAACTCTTAGAACTCAACACTTTCCCATATAACATATATTTGTTACATACTCACCGGTATTAGCGCCCTGAGCAATGGAGTGTTCCACTCGCCATTATTCTGGTCGTAGATGCCAAAGCCAGAACAGAATTCCCAGTAATCCCAGCTAAAGCCCCTGAGTTCAGCCTGCCGGGCAATGAAGCCTGTCCATTTTACGCGAGATTCCGGGTCAGCCTGGCCATAGGCTCCGAACTCACCTATATTGACCGGTCTTTTATTAACTTTGGACCAGCTCAAGGCACGTTCGAATTCATCGGCAACGGCTTTCTTTTCATCCTCCGTTCCGCTCCATGCCGTTCCGAGCCAGAAGTCACTGCCAATTACCCATTCAGCTCCCTGATGCGTAAACTGGATGGGATTATAATAGTGGAATGTTATTATAATATTTTTTTCATCAGACGGGATTGACAGATTGTCCATGGCATTTATGCTATTCCACTCCCCGCCCCCGGCCATTAATGTCCTGTAAGGGTTCTTTTGCCTTATGACTCCAATGGCTTCCCTCAGATAGACATTCCATAATTCAGGAGTAAGGTTTCCGTTTGGCTCATTCAGGATCTCAAAGACCAGCTCACCGGGATATTCTGCATAGTGGTCCGATATCTGCTTCCAGAGTGCAAGGAACTTCTCCTTATGCTTTGCGGGAACGTCCATCAGCTCGTCAAAATGGTGAACGTTCAGAATTACGGCCAGTCCCCTTGTAAGGGCCTGATCTATCAATTCGTCCACCCTGTTAAAGAATTCATGATCTATAATGTAAGGAGCATCAGATGCGGCATGAGCCGACCAGCACACGGGTATCCTGACTGAATTAAAGCCCTTTTCGCGGATCTCTTTGAAATATTCATCCTTTATAGTTACACCCCACTGCCCTTCAGAGGGGGCCTCAAGGGCATTTCCAATACTGATACCCCGGCCAAGCTTCTGGTTCTGCTTAAATGGATCCAGCGGTTCAGTCAAACCACGCCTGCCGGTTTCTGAGGGACCGGCAGGTGTACCGGTACATCCGCTAATTAAAGTCAAAACTATACCCAATAAAAATATGTAAATAGTAATCTTTATCCGTGCAATCATCACTATTCTTAATTTAATCCTTCATGCCGTTTATAATGACTGCAAATTTAATATTTAATGAGCTATAAAAAAATGGCCAGGAAATTCCCGCAAAGCCACAGTTAACAAATAATGTGTCAAAAGGTATTGAATACTTCAGGATAAACTGCCTGCTAGGATGTTTTTTTAAATTCGAGTATGGCATTTACCTGAACACCCTGTATTTCAAAAACAGCCGGCATAGTCAAAGTATTGCCCGAAATTGTGACCTGCAATGTCTGGGTCTGCCCGTTGGTATCTTTCAGAACGAGCTGTCCTCCGCTATAAGTATAAGACCCTGATTCTGTAGTTGTTCCGGTAGAATCGGTGGTCATTATCTGTCCTGTATTATCTGCATTAAAGATCATGGTTATAGAAGTACCCATCTGCTGAGGGGTATAAGTTGCTGTAGTATTATCGGGATTGGTAATTGTAACTTTATTAAGTACCCAGGTGCCCACGAGCGGACTTGCCTGCGTGGCCGGGCTAGTGGGGTTGCTGTCACTTTTCTTGCAACCCGAATAGAATATAACAGCTGCTAAAATAATACCTGTAACAAAAATTTGTCTCATTCTTAAATACATATCCTCTCCTCACAAAAAATGGTAAATAATTCTTTACGATATAATTAAAGGTTGGACTAAAGGGATTATGTTACTAATCTATTCGAAATTTCAAAAAAAACAATACAGAATTCCTTCAAAAAGGAGATATGATCTTTTTTGTGACTGGCGGCATAGATTTAGTTTATTTTCCTTCGTCAAGGGGATGTAATGACTGCTGGCTGAGGGCCGGGGACTTTTCAGGAGTTTTTTATTTTTTGCTTTGTTTCATCCAGGGCCTGTATGACTTCAGTTCTTGGCAGATTACCCCTGGTCAGCTCCTCGTCACTCTTTTTGAGGAGCCTCTCATAGAACGCCACAGCTTCCGTATATACGGGTGAGTATTCAGCATCAATCAGTTCATAGAGTATGTCTTCTGCCTCTGCATAACGCCCTGTTATTTCATAATATTTAAAGAGTTTCTGGCCTATATCATGCGGAAGTTCAAAGTTCTCTACTTTTTTAATTACTTCTTCCAGGTGTGCAGGGAAAAATTCAGTAATGAACTCATCCTTCTTTGTCATTGCTTCCAGATAGAGGTTGAGAGAGTCAAAGTACAACACAATTGCGTCTTCATTTTCTGGTCCATTCATCAGTTCGCTTATTCCGGCTTCTTCCCTCTTCAGCTCGGCTATTATCATGCATCTCTCATATTGTGTACTGCCCGATATTTCCAGGAATGAGATGATCTCTGTATCCGGCATGGACCTGATCATTTCAGGATCCAAGCCCAGAAGTCCCGTATAAGCCCGGTTAATTTCATCCATGGCTCCATTAAGGTCCCGGTTTTCTTTCTTAAACAGGATTCGGGCAAGTGCACCCGTCAGCTGTTCAATCAGCTTCATTATATAATCTCTTTTCAGCATAAATACTTCCTAATTTAACAATCCCTTTTCTTTCAGTATATCCTTAACAGCGCCTGAATTTTCAACCGTGAAGCCTATTCTGGTCCATTTATTCTTAAGATTTATAATAAATATGTTATCCCTGCCGGGTCTTCTGATATCCAGAGGAAACCAGGTCCTCATATCTCCCGTGCCCTGTATCCTGTATCTGCCGGTGAACAGGGAGGTTGGAACAGCTTCGATATTTTTAATATCTGAAAATTTTACTTCCTTTCTTCCGAAAACCAGGAAATAATAGTTTTTCAGTATAATAGTGTCGCTGGTTATTGAAATCAGCTTATCGGCATAAACCTCAGCAGACGGCATGGTGCCCCCATAAATGTTTATAAATATTATGTATAAACCTAAGCAGAAGGCTCATAATATTCAAGTATTTCCGGGGATTCGTTTCTGAGGTTCCTCTTATCCCTTTTTCAGGGTAATAACCGTAATTTCGGGCGTGGAATTATACCTGAAAGGAACTATTGACATACCCAGTCCCCGCGTAATTATCATCAGCATATTTCCAAACCTGAAATCTCCCTTAACATATTTGGTTTCCAGCTGGGTAAAGGTGAGGTTATAAAACGGGAACAGGAAAGTAATCTGCCCGCCGTGGGTATGCCCGGCCAGAAAGAGGTCGTATTTCAATTCATTCGCCCTTTCTATAAGGTAGTTGCTCGGCTGATGAGTAAGCATAATTTTCAGGTCCGTATGGTTATGGTCTGTCAGCTCATCCAGCAGGCTTTCCCCTATTCTTTCAACATATGTGCTGGTGACGAAAGTAACACCTATACTTGCTTTTCCTGTTTTAAGCACGACATTCCGGTTGTCGTACATTGGAACATTTACCTTGCCGAGAGCAGTTATTACCTCTCTCAGGCTTCTGTCAAAGTCGTTTCTGTAGGCCCAGTGGTCATGATCCCCTATACAGGAATAGACTCCTTCCCTGGCTTTAATCTTACCAAGATATTCCGCCGCCAGGTTAATAAAATCGGGTGAGCTGGTGATAACATCTCCACCTATCAGCACCAGGTCAGGCCTGGTGTCATTTACCATGCCTATATAGCGCCCGAGCCTCTTCCTGTTGGTGAAGGCATCAGCCTGCAAGTCGGAAATAAAAGTTAT
>JBLMZM010000290.1:0-74872 GCA_050258815.1 Ignavibacteriales bacterium | reverse complement strand
CTGTTAGTGTATTCTTATCGTTATACCTTTACCCTGGACCTTTTATTGGGCAAAGGAAAGACTGAGGAAATGAACGCACAAACCGGCGACAGCGAAGCAGAATCAGGTGAAGTTGCTGCTTTCAGGGAGAGAAATTTAAGGACACAGAGAAAAACAGGGATCTGGGGTGTTATTCTGTTATTTGTGGCTTCATATCTGGTTATCGCCAGTATTCAATTATCATTTGATACGGTTGCCTGGTCAGAAAACAGATCAATTTTCTTCCTTTTATTCTCCTTAAATGTGATAGTAAAGTTTTTGTTTTTTGTGATAGCTTCTCTTACAATAACCAGTGGGGCATTACTGTATTATTTATTCGTAAACCATATTGCTGATACTGACCCGGAATATTATACATTTGCCAGAAGATTTAGCCTGATCTCCGGAATGATTACTGTCGTATTACTGCCCTTATTTATTTTGACAGGGCTTATTATGACACCCAGCAATGCTCTGTCTGATGCATTTTTTATGCTTTCACTGCTCATTCTTTTCATACTTTTCGCACTGAGCCATTTATATTTCAGGATGTTAAAGCAACCGGCTATTAATTACAGCGGATATGTTTTCTACCTGATAATAGTCCTGTTTGTGTTTTTTGTTATCAACGATCAGGTAGCCTTCAGCTATGCAATACAGAAGCAGGAGGTAATACTGGTTGCAAATTACGACAGGATCACAGCACAGGCCAGAGAAAAAGAAGGAAAGGGTCCTGTTATCAGCGGTAAAGAGATTTTTGACGGAAGATGCTCGGCATGTCACCGTTTCGACAGCAAGCTTGTTGGACCGGCATATAAAGATGTATTGCCAAAGTATGAGGGACACAGGGACCAGCTTATCGCATTTATTTCGAATCCTACAAAGAAGAACCCGGCATTCCCACCCATGCCCAATCAGGGATTAAAGCCTAAGGAGGTAGAAGCCATAGCAGAATACATTATGAAAACTTACAAAGAAAAGTAGCAGAAAAGTATAACTGGCAATATATCTGCTCAAATTCCAGCCTTAGGAAGGATTGCGCTGTATTATCCAATATTACAAGATAATCATAACCTGGGAAAAAGCTCCCCCAATGGCAACTATATTGCCATTGGGGGAGCCTGCATATTATCCGAAAGTGTTTATATAATAATAATTTATAATACTGAAAATATTTCACAGAGGAGGTAATTCATAAAATTGACATTATTGCATATTTTAGATAAATTTGACACTTAACAAAAATGACAAATAGAAATGATTGAACAATATATACCCATATTTATGGTTATAGGTTTTGCCGTTGTTTTCGGTATTGGCGTAATAGTTTCTTCAAAGTTGTTTGGTCCACAAAGGCCCAATCCGGAAAAATTATCTACGTATGAAAGCGGTATGAAACCTGTCGGTACTGTCAGAGAGAGAATTTCCATTAAATACTACCTGGTTGCAATGCTATTCATCATTTTCGACATAGAAGTTATTTTTATCTATCCATGGGGTGTTGAATTTAAGAAAATGTTGTCTGAAAATGGAATTCAGGCATTAGTTCCGATGTTAATATTTCTGGTAGTCCTGGAACTGGGTTACTTGTATGTTTATAAGAAAGGTGGATTAAAATGGGATTAGAAGCTAAATTAACTTCAGATGGATTTATAACTACAAAAATAGACGAAGTAATTGCCTGGGCAAGAAAAAATTCAGTATGGCCGATGCCTATGGGAATTTCCTGTTGTGCAATTGAAATGATGGCAGCAGTAGATCCCAAATATGATCTGTCAAGGTTTGGATCTGAGGTAATGCGGTTCTCACCCCGCCAGTCTGATCTGATGATTGTTGCCGGTACAGTAACCTATAAAATGGCTAAAGTTGTAAGGAAAATTTACGACCAGATGCCGGATCCAAAATGGGTGATAGCAATGGGTGCATGTACTTCAACCGGTGGAATGTACCGCTCATACTCTGTTGTCCAGGGGATTGACCAGTTTTTACCCGTGGATGTTTATACTGCAGGTTGTCCTCCGCGTCCTGAAAATTTGATAAATGCCTTAATGGAGATTCAGAAAATCATTTCTGGTACACGAGGCAGGGATTTTCAGGATAAATCTTATTTACAGCAGGACCCGGTCAGACATTAATACCGGAAACTGAGACTAACCCCTCCGGAATTTTCTTATTATAAAAATTAATGGTTTACAGCGAATAATTGTATGGAATTAAAAGAAATAATTATTGAAAAAATTAATACTGGATTTACTGATGCCCTGCAGGAAATTAGTGAATTCAGAGGTGATCTTGCACTGAATATTAAGCCTGAACAGATAGTCCCTGTATGCAGGTTACTGAAAGAAGATCCGGATTTGGATTTTGCCATGTGCGAGGATGTGACAGCTATCGATTGGGCAAAACGTAAGAATAGATTTACAGTAGTATATCATATTTATTCACTGAAACACAAATTCAGATTAAGACTAAGGACGAATCTCCAGGATGAAACTGCTGAGAGCGTAACCTCAGTATGGGCTTCAGCCAACTGGTATGAAAGAGAAACCTTTGATATGTATGGAATAAAATTTACAGGGCATCCTGATTTAAGGCGTGTCTATATGCCGGAAGAATTTCAGTATCACCCCTTAAGAAAGGAATTCCCTTTATTGGGTATACCAGGATCATTATCTTTACCAAAAAAGTGAAATTATGGATAACAGAATAATAAAAGACGAAACTAATTCCCAGATACTTCAGGCACTCCTTTCTGATACTGATATCAGTATTGAAGATGCACTTGAAAATGAAATGATATTAAATATGGGTCCTCAGCATCCGGCTACTCATGGCGTTTTGCGTCTGCTCTTAAGACTGGATGGAGAAACGGTAATGGCTTGTGTTCCCGAATTGGGCTACCTTCACCGCGGATACGAAAAGATGGCAGAAAATATGTCTTATCTGGAATTCATTCCTCATACTGACAGACTGGACTACACTTCCACCATGTGCAATAACGTTGCGTATGTACTTGCCGTTGAAAAATTAGCAGGGATAGAGGTGCCTAAACGTGCACAATACATTAGAATGCTGATGGCTGAGCTTTCACGTATTGCAGGCCACCTGATTGCTATTGGTACATTTGCCATGGACGTTGGTGCTTTGACGGTTTTACTCTGGGCTTTCAGGGAAAGGGAGAAAATACAGGATTTCTATGACAAGGTTGCCGGGGCAAGATTCACCACCAGCTACACCCGCATTGGCGGAGTTGCAGCAGATGCCGACAGCGAAGCACTTTCAATGATAAAAAATTTTATTGATAACTTTGATCCTGCTGTTGATGAAATTGAAAAAATACTGAATACAAACAGAATATTTATTGACAGACTTGAAGGCATAGGTCGCTTATCAAAAGAGGATGCAATAAGACTTGGTGTGACAGGTCCTTCACTGCGTGGATCTGGTGTTGAGCACGATATTAGACGTTCAAATCCATATCTGTTCTATAATGAGCTGGATTTTAAGATCCCAGTCTATACGGAAGGAGATTGTCTGGCCCGCTACTTCGTAAGGGTAGAAGAGGTGAGGGAGAGTACAAAAATAGTAAAACAGATATTGGCAAAGATGCCTCAGGGCGAAGTTTTGGCCAATAATCCCAAGAAGGTTCTTCCTCACAAAACTGAAATATATTCCCATATGGAAGAATTGATTCATGATTTTATGATTGTTAATTTCGGCATGAATCCTCCGGTCGGTGAAGTCTACAGCGCAGTTGAAAATCCGAAAGGTGAACTGGGATTCTATATTGTGAGCAATGGTAAAGGATCACCCTGGAAATTCAAAATCCGTTCACCCTCATTCTCTAACCTGCAGGCATTGCCAATAATGGTTAAGGGTAACATGATTTCTGACGTTGTTGCAATTATTGGCAGCATCGATCCTGTAATGGGGGAAGCCGATAAATAACAGGGATATCTTTTGAGTTTTGTCAGCGCAAATTAAACTAATAACGCATTAATTATTACAAAGATTGATATAAATGGAATTTAAATTCACAGATGAAAATTTAAAGAGAATTGAAGCAGCCAGGAAGAAATATCCTGTTTCCAAAGCCGCAGTGATGGATGTGATATACATTGCACAGGAGCAGAATGGGTATATTACAAATGAGGTAATGGATGAAATTGCTTCTGTCTTAGAGATTGAGCCGGTTGAAGTAATGGGTGTTGTTACATTCTATACCATGTTTCATACGAAACCGGTTGGAAAATATCACGTTCAGGTATGCACAAATGTTTCCTGCATGCTCAGAGGCGGTTATGAAATACTGGATCAGGTGGTTGATAAGCTTGGTATTCAGATTAATGAGGTTACACCTGACCAGAGGTTTTCTATTGAAGAGGTTGAATGCATGGGGTCATGCGGTACAGCGCCTATGATTGCTGTAAATGACGATTATTACGAAAACCTGACCAAAGAAAAATTAATAAAACTATTTGATTCCTTACAATAAAATCATCCCGTACACGCGGATTTGAGTGTAGATAAATGGAAAAAATATTATTACTTGATATACCTAATTATCATCAGATAGATGTATATATGCAGCATGGGGGATACGAAGCCGCTAAAAAGGCTTATTCGATGACTCCTGATGCAATAATTGATGAAGTGAAAAAATCGGGTTTGAGAGGCAGGGGTGGAGCCGCATTCCTAACAGGACTGAAATGGAGCTTTATGCCAAAGACTACGGATAAACCGAAGTATCTTTGCATAAATGGTGACGAAAGCGAGCCAGGTTCTTTTAAGGACAGACAGATATTTGAATTTAATCCTCATGCCCTTATTGAAGGTGCTCTGATTGCTTGTTATGCTATCCAGGCAAAGGCAGCCTATATTTATATACGCGGTGAGTATCATAACTGGATACAGAAAGTCCAAAAAGCCCTGAATGACGCATATGCTCACGGGTTTGTTGGCGAAAAAATGAAGGAAACACTGGGAAGTAATTTTAGTTGCGACGTTTATATCCATAAGGGTGCAGGGGCATATATTTGCGGAGAGGAATCCTCACTCATGAATTCAATTGAAGGAAAACGCCCTTATCCAAGAATAAAACCTCCATTTCCGGCACAGAACGGACTATGGGGATGCCCTACAACTATTAACAATATTGAGACAATTTCAAACGTTCCTTCCATAATTAAAAAAGGATGGGAATGGTATTCAAAGATCGGGGAGCCAAAACATCCGGGAACATTGCTTCTGGGAGTCAGCGGGCATGTTAACAAACCCGGGGTATATGAGCTCCCGACCGGAATCCTTCTGACAGACCTTATTTACAATTATGCCGGAGGTGTTCCGGGTAACAAAAAAATTAAGTGCGTAATACCTGGCGGATCTTCAATGCCTCCGCTCAGAGGCGACCAGCTTGAAGGTATCAAGATGGATGCCGAATCTCTTAAGGCTGCCGGTTCAGCAATTGGAACAGGGGGCGTGATGGTAATGGATGAAGATACCGATCTGGTGCGTGTGCTTGCCAGAATATCAAAATTCTATTATCATGAAAGCTGCGGCCAATGTACCCCTTGCAGGGAAGGTACCGGATGGATGCTGAAAACACTCAACAGAATTGCCCGTGGACAGGGTACGTCTGCAGATCTTGACCTGCTGATTAATGTAGCACAAAATATTGAGGGAAATACCGTCTGTGCACTGGGTGATGCAGCAGCCTGGCCGGTTAAATTTATGATTCAAAGATTCAGGGAAGAATTCGAAAAGGCCGTGAATAAGGAAATCGTAATCCCTGTTGCCAACAAAGTACACTCAATGAGACACACTGCTATCCCGTTGGGGGATCTTAAAAAGTAAGATTTTTGTAAGCCGGCACTAAATGCCGGCTTTTGATTTATTATTAATATTACATGTCAGAATTAAAACACGTTACTATTTTTACTGACGGCGGAAGCCTGGGGAATCCGGGTCCTGGCGGATATGGTGTTGTTGTCATCTATAAGGATAGAAGAAAGGAATTCTCCGGAGGATATAAACTGACAACCAATAACCGGATGGAATTGACTGCTGCCATAGTCGGATTAAGTGCCTTGAAAGAAAGATGCAAAGTTACCCTTTACACGGATTCACAGTACCTGGTAAACAGTGTGATGAAAGGCTGGGCCGTAAGATGGAAGGCAAAAGGTTGGATGAGAAATAAAACTGAAAAAGCAGAAAATTCTGACCTCTGGGAAAAACTGTTGAACCTGATTTCCAAGCATGCAGTTGAATTCAAGTGGATTAAGGGACACGCCGGTCACACAGAAAACGAAATATGCGATAAACTTTGTAAACAGGCAGCCTGCGGCGTTAATCTGCCGGAAGATCCGGGATATAAAAATAGTCAGAACCATGAACTGCTTCTCTAAGCTGATCCATAATTCTGCTGCTTCAATTCCTGGTTTTGACTATTCTGTTATTAGCTAAACAAACTTTGGACACTTCTTCGGAATTCCCGCAGCTATTAAACAAAGATCTGTGCAATAATACCACCGATCAGGAAAGCAAAAACCCATGTGCCACTCCATACAATTAATCCCTGTTTCCAACCTCTTTCTTTCAACATTACAACAAAAGATGCAATACAGGGGACAAATAATGTAATTGTTGTTATGGCAACTGTGATCTGCATTGGGGAAAGCGCCAGATCAAAAAGACCTGCAGCCCCGAAATCACGCCTGACCATACCCATTACAAATGCGTTTGCCGCCTGTTTCGGGAGTTTTAACCATATTGTAGTAAAAGGTGCAAGAATCTCCTGCCAAACATTCAATAATCCGGTCATATCCATTATTCCAACCGCAAAAGCCCCAACAAAGAACCAGAAACTGGCTTCTTTCATGAAACCATAGGTTCTGTAGAACATTTTCTTGAATATATTATCCATTCTGGGGAGTCTCATTGCCGGAAGGTCAATCAGCAACGGAGAACTTTCACCGGGTAAAAATCTGTTAAGCAATGTTGAAAGAATTATCAGTACACTGAAAATCGTAATAACATAAATTGTCATGGGAAACAATCCGGCAGTGCTCATTAAAACTGCAACAACTGCCAATTGGGCAGAGCAGGGAATTACAAACTGCAGGATTGCGGTAACTATGGTTTTTTCTTTTTCTGTCCCAAGCAGGCGGGTAGTAATGGTAGCCATTGTAACACAGCCGAAGCCCAACATTAATGGAATTACGGCTCTGCCGTTTAATCCCAGCTTGTTTAACGTTCTGTCGAGCATAGTAGCCAGGCGCGGCAAGTAGCCTGAATCTTCCAGTAAAGCCATAATAAAATAGAAAGCGGCAACCAGTGGAAGAAGCAGAAAAAGTAAATATGTAACGGTCATGGTAATAATGCCAAATTCACCGAAAAATAGTTTTACTACAGGACTTGAGAATGAAAAAGAAGTACTGGTCCCATGGGGAGAAGACGTTCTTTTAAAGTCGGCCGCTTTTACCGGTTCTGCATCCGAACCCTGCTTAAAGGGAAAATTTTTTGTGGAAATGATGCTCCCATTATCATCCAATATGTCAACTTTTATATCCACCGGAGTGTACTTGCCAACAAAAGATTTTACGTGATACTCAAATTCACCTTTGCCCAGTGTATTTTCGGTGTACTTAACCACGCGCTGGGAGATAAAATCACCGATAAAGAAATATACAAATACCAAAACCACCGCAAGGATCGGAATACCGGTAAGAGGATTTAAGGAATACCGGCCCAGATGATTAAAAAACTCGCCCCTTTTGGAATCCTCGAATTCAACTTCACTAACGATTTCATTGACAAGATTCCGGCGGTTAATATAAATGCTCTCTCTTTGGTCAGCAGTTCCCGGGGCAAGGCCATGCTTTTCAGCAATGATTTCGTCACCTTCCAGTATTATCAAGGCTTCTGCCTGTGACCCCACCCGATCCAGCGTTTCGTGCAGCAGATGGTGCAGATGAGGTGGCTGATTGCCTTCATGAGCGTTTTGAATTGCTTCTTCCAGCTTGTCAAAACCCTTTTTATTGACGGCAGATGTCTCTATTACTTCCACTCCCAGGAGTTCAGAAAGTCTTTTAACGTCTATTTTTATTTTCCTTTTTTTTACTTCATCGCTGAAATTCAGGAAAACAGTAACTTTTTTCCCCATTTCAATGAGTTGTAAAGTAAGAAAAAGATCCCGTTCAAGATGCAGCGCATTTACTACATTCAGTATTATATCACCCGAAAGTATTATGTCCCTTGCAACTTTTTCTTCATCATTGAAAGAAGAAACCCCATAAACACCCGGAGTATCAAAAACATCATGCTCCTTGAAGGTCCCTTTGGTGATTGAAATAGTTGTACCCGGAAAATTTGAAACATCAACATACATCCCACTCAGGTAATTAAAAAAGAGGGATTTCCCAACATTGGGATTACCGGCCAGAACAACTTTATTTGTTTTATTTACTGGACCCAGTATTTCATTAATCTCCAGGTGCGGATGGGATTCGTTGTGTGATTTATTAATAATTGTATCCGATTTCATTTTGTGTTTTCAATTTGATATATCAATTTCGATTTTTTTTGCCAGGTCATACCCTATTGCTATTTCCTGACGATTTCTCTGGAGTACAATAGTTCCACCAGGAAGGCGTTCAAGGCAATACACTTTTGCTCCTTCAGTGATTCCCAATCTGATAAGCTGCACCTTCAATACACCTGCAGGCAATGACAATATTAATACGTATGTTCCTTTTCTGGCCTTGTCTAATGTGCTATTCTTCATCTTTAGGGCAGCAATCCTTTCCTGAACATTTTCCAAAAAGGTTAAGTGAATAACTGGAAACTGTAAATCCCAGTTCTCTGGAAACTTCGTCAATTATTGGTTTGAGTTTAGAAGTGCTGAATTCAACAATTTTCCCGCAGGTTGTGCAAACCAGGTGTTCATGATTTACCGTTCCGAAATTTTTTTCATAACGGGTCATATTATCGCCGAAGTTTCTTTTGGAAATTATCTGGCATTGAGATAAGAGTTCGACGGTATTATAAACAGTAGCCCGGGATACACCCGAATTGTTTTTCTTCATGGCGATATAGAGATCATCAGCACAAAAATGTCCTTCAAATTCTAAAGCTGCATTAAGTACTTCGAATCTTTCAGGAGTGATGCGGTTCTTTCCGTTTTTCAGGAATTCGCGGAATTTTTCTTCAGCTTCTATTTTCAATTTAGATTCAAATTATTTAGATTTAGTCTGTGTAAAAATAGGTTATTTCAAAAATATAATCAAGCGAATTAAAGCCTGATTTTGAGTAAAAGTTTAAGAAACTCCCGTTTATATTTACCTGAAATAGGGTTGGACAGGAATTTATTAAGCAAAATTCTCTGGTTTGTGCTCTTTTTTTTGAATTTGTCCCGGATTTTTTTAATCTTAATACAGTAACTGCTATAAACGTCAAATATTAACAATATGCGGGAGTCTAAATGTCAAAAACTTTTGAAATTATCGAAGTAGTAGGAATTTCTACAGAAAGCTCATCGGATGCTATTAAAAACGTTGTGCTGGAAGCCAATAAAGTTCAGCCTGTTGCCTGGTTCAATGTAGTTGAGCAAAGAGGGCGGGTGACTCCGGAAGGAAAAGTAGAGTTTCAGGTAACGGTTAAGATGGGCAGGAAAGTGAAGGACCAGTAAACAAGGAACTTCCGTATGAAATAAAATAGTTTTATAAATAATGAGGGATTATGTTAAAAGAAGGTGAAAAAGCACCGGAATTTTCCCTGAAAGACAGCCAGGGGAAAGATGTTGCCCTAAGTGATTTCCTGGGCAAGAAGGTTATTCTATATTTCTATCCTAAGGATAATACTCCGGGATGCACAAAGGAGGCCTGTGATTTCAGGGATAATTTCCCGGAATTTGGAAAAAGTAATGCGATTATTCTGGGCATCAGTGCGGATTCGGAAAAGTCGCACCAGGGTTTTTCGTCCAAGTACGAACTTCCATTTATTTTGCTTAGTGATCCTGAAAGACAGGTAATTCAGAAATATGATGTCTGGAAGGAAAAAAATATGTATGGCAAAAAAAGCATGGGTATTGAACGTACAACTTATGTGATCGATGAACAGGGGAGAATAATTAAGGTTTTCAATAAAGTAAAAGTCGAAGGTCATATTGATCAAATATTAAACCTGCTGGACAGTAAAAAGACTGTTACCGGGTAGAAGTTAATTTAATAGTCACAAGGTATGGACCCGGCGGTTAAATACTGTCTGATTCCATACCTCCTATATAAATGTAAAACAGGGAATTTAAGATGTTATATATAACGCGACGGGAAGTATTCAGTGCCGCGCACCGTCTCCATAATGATGTTCTTAGCATGGAAGATAATAGAAAAATTTATGGTAAATGTAATAATGAGTTTGGACATGGGCATAATTATATTCTGGAAGTAGTAGTAAGGGGAAATGTTGATCATCAGACGGGATATGTAATTGATATAAAACATCTCAAAGAACTTATCCTTGAACACGTGGTTAACAAAGTAGACCATAAACACCTAAATTATGAAGTGGATTTTTTGAAAGGTGTAAATCCAACTACTGAAAACTTTGCAATTGCAATCTGGGAGCAGCTGGTTAATAAAATCCCTTCTGGTAAATTATATTCAGTAAAACTATATGAAACGGAAAATAATTATGTTGAATACAAAGGTGAGTAAACAGATCAATCTGGACGTAATTGAAGCGCAGGTGAAATTGCTTCTGGAAGAAATTGGAGAAGATCCGAATCGCGAAGGCCTGCTTAGAACACCCCACCGGGTGGCAAAAGCCTATGAATTTCTGACTCAGGGTTATAAAAAAGATATTAAGACAGTAATGAATGGGGCAATTTTTGAGGAAAAATATGACGAGATGGTAGTAGTCAAGGATATCGATTTTTTCAGCATGTGCGAGCATCACCTGCTTCCGTTCTTCGGAAAAGCTCATATTGCATATATTCCAAATGGAAAGATAGTGGGGCTCAGTAAAATCCCCCGGATAGTAGAAGTTTTTTCCCGCCGGCTTCAGGTGCAGGAAAGAATGACACAGGAAATTGCAGATACTATTAAGGAATACCTGCAGCCTAAAGGAGTGGCAGTTGTTACTGAGGCTAGACATATGTGCATGATGATGCGGGGAGTTGAAAAGCAGAATTCTGTTGCTACCGCAAGTGCAATGCATGGTTTGTTTAAGGAAGATGCCCGTACAAGGGCTGAATTTCTAAACCTGATCTCTCATAACAGATTCTGATGAACTTAACCGATCGCAATATATGGATTACCGGTGCCAGTTCAGGCATAGGAAAGCAAGCAGCTAAGGAATTTGCCAGAGTAGGCTGTACTGTAGCTGTTTCTTCAAGAAGACATTCCATGCTTGAGCTGATTAACAGGGAACTCGTTCCTGAAAATTTAAAAGTTCATGTGGTTGCCTGTAATGCTGCTTCTTCATCAAATGTTATGCAAACCTTCAATAAAATAGTTTCAGCAATTGGAGAAATTGATTGCCTGATCAATAACGCCGGTATTACCTCTTTTAAACTGGCTGAAGAAAATTCAGTACAGGAAATCAAGGAGATCATTGAAGTAAATCTTCTGGGAGCAATTTACTGTATTAAAGCAGCTATTCCCCAGATGATAAAAAGAAATAAAGGGACTATAATAAATATACTGTCTGTTGCGGCTGAACAGAGATTTCCTGGCAGCAGTGCCTATGCAGCTTCAAAGGCAGGACTCCTGGCATATACTGATGTTCTGAGGGAAGAGGTCAGAAAATACAAAATCAGAATAATAAATATACTTCCGGGAGCTACAAGAACTTCAATGTGGCCCCAGGAAATTCTGGAAAAACATGGGGATAAAATGATGGCTCCTGAGGAAATTGCGCGTTTGTTGGTGTCAGTCTACCTGCAAAATAAACTTCTTGTGCCGGAAAAAATTATTATTAAGCCTTTAGGAGGTGACATCTGATGGATAAGCAAGGAGAGTTTTCTGTTATTACGGGAGCCGGAAGGGGAATTGGTAAAGCAATAGCCCTGCGCCTGGCTAAGGAAGGCCATAATGTTGCCCTGATAAGCAGAACTGAAAGTGAACTGCGCGAAGTTAAAAATGAGGTTGAAGGCAACGGTGTGGAATGCATTTTCTATCAGGGCGATGTTGGGGATGAAATCTTTGTAAAAAAAGCAGTTAAGGATATTCTTTCAAGGTATTCGAAAATTGATCATCTTATAAACAATGCCGGAATCGCTTTCATCAGGAAATTAGTCGATTCCTCATTGGATGAGTTCAAAAGACAGATAAATACAAATCTTTATGGAGTTTATAATTTTACCAAAGCAGTTCTGCCAGGCATGATTGAAAGACGCTCCGGCTCAATAATTAATATTTCATCTCTTGCCGGAAAGAATTCATTTGTTGGCGGCACAATGTATTCAGCGAGCAAGCATGCATTGATGGGACTTACCAGATCACTCATGCTGGAGGTCAGAGAATATAATATCAGGGTAGCCGCAATTTGTCCTGGTTCAGTAGAATCGGAATTTGCAAGAGACTCTGAAATGGATCCACGCAGCAAAGGCGGAATATTAAAGCCGGCAGATGTTGCTGAATCTGTTGCCGCAATAATTAAAATGCCTCCCAGGGCCCTGATCAGTGAAATCGATTTAAGGCCAACAAACCCTCAGCGATGACCTGTTTGTACTTCTTATTGAAGTATAAATGAAACCTTCAGGTACCAACCGGTAAAGGCCTCCCCGCATTATTAAATTAAACTGTTTGTAAAATTTTAAAATTTGTTTATTTTAATATTTTTATAAATATTTTTCAAAAACAGGCCTTAAGTTAACCTGGTACACTCAAAATGAAATATCTCCTCTGGACGCTGTTAACCTTAAATATATTCAGACTTTCATCATATGGACAGAACAATGCACAGGGTGCATTTATTTCTGGTGTTTTGAAGAGTTCTTCTATGCTCGGTCAGCCAGCATTACTTACAGGGGGCAGGGGGGGATGGGTTATTAATCATAGTATTGTACTGGGAGGCGGATTTTACAGCCTTATTAACGATATTGAAACGAGATATGTTGACCCTCTAAATGGCAGAACTATGATCATGAATCTTAACTGCGGAGGACTGGAATTTGAATATATTTATCCGTCAACTGAATATATTCATGCTTCGGTACTTATGTTCCTTGGCGGCGGAGGTGTAAAATACCGGGCTCGTGACGAAAGTATTCCATACACCAGCCTTTATGGCGGAAGCTTTCTTGTGTGGGAACCACAGCTGAACGCAGAACTTAATCTGAGCCGGTTTCTCCATATTGGTGTGGGAATCAGCTATAGGTTTATTCGAAATACAAACTATTTTGAGCTTAATAACGAAGACCTCAGCGGCTTTACTACTGTACTGACCTTGAAATATGGTAACTACTAAGTTGTCAAGTATTTTATGCCGATTTATTCATTATAAAATTAAGATTATGGAATACCTTTCAGATAAAAGTAAATATTTCAGTTTCCCTGTATGTTTTTTAATCTCTCTGCTTTCTTTTTCGTCAATCTTCGGATCTGACAAAAAGGATGTTCTGGAAATTGATTCGGATTCTGTAACTGTAGTTACCGACAACGCGCTGAACAGCAGGTATATTCTTCCTGAGCAGTTCACCTATGCTGGCGACAGGCGTTATACAATCAATGGTTCTTTACCTTTCAGAAAAACTGAAATCAGGCCTGTAACTGCTTCAGTAATTGGGGGCCTATATCTTGGAGCAATCATTGCTTTACACATCAACCAGCAGAATGCCTGGTGGAGTGGAGAACGTCAGGGATTTCATTTTCAGGAAGACTGGGTTTCTGCTCTGCAGGTAGATAAGGCAGGACATGCCTTTGGCGGGTATATGGTATCTTATGTATTGAGCGAAGGATTGCTGGCTTCAGGTTTTAACTGGGAGTCATCAACAATATGGGGAGGTATTTTAGGTCTCGCTTATCAGACATATGTTGAAACTGAAGATGGATTTGCCCGGGATTGGGGATTTAGTGCCTCTGACTGGTATTTCGACGCACTTGGCTCTATCTTTTTTGTGGCTCAACACTACAACCCTTATCTGCAGAATATAACGCCAAAATGGCAGTTTGTTCCGTCCGAATGGACTGGCAAGCCCGTAATTATGCGTCCCCGTACCTTTATTGATGATTATAACAGTTCTACCTTCTGGTGGTCAGTAGATATTTACAACATACTTGGTAAAGGCAGGAACAAATATTGGCCGGGTTGGCTTAACGTTGCCGTGGGCTATGGAGGGGATGCAATTGACGCTAATCCTGATCCTTCCGGTCCCCCTGACCAACTATCGGTGCGACGCTATATATTAGGTCTCGACCTGAATCTAATAAGATTGTTACCCGATGGGGGACAGTTTTGGAACTGGTTCCGTCAGAGTCTTAATTATATAAAACTCCCGGCTCCTGCAATTGAGTTTACAAAAAACAAAACCAGGTTCTATCTTTTATATCCTATCAGGATCAGCCTTGGGAATGTCAGGTTATAATCTGGCAAGGACTATTATTCCGAATACCGGGTAATCCAAATAATCATGACTGTGATAAGTCCTTATTCTCCTGGTTCAACAAAAAATGCCGCTTTTCGTACAAAATTATGTAGTTGAAGCCTTGGTTTTTCTGGTAGTTCTTTTCCTGGCCGTTTTAGGTGCCGGTTTTTCTTCCGAAGCTTTCTGTTCGGCACTATACTCCTGGCTCAGTGATTTATACTTGTTTATACTTGCATTTACTGCCGCCTGGAGCTTGTTCATAGTATCTGTCGTTGCAGTAATTGCATTAGTATATATTTTACCGCTGCCATCTTTAACTTTTTCCAGTGAAGTATCCACTGTGTCTTTAATCTCGTGTCTTAATTGTTTACCGGTTTTGGGAGTGAATAGAAAGGCCATTAAACTTCCTGCAGCACTGCCGATAAATATTCCTGTTAGTAATTTCTGATTAGCTTTTCGTCTGTTAAACATATTTAATCCCTCTCATTATAAATTAATTATAGTCGAATCTTTTCATTTACAGCGCTTATTTATCATAATATACACAAATAATAAGGAAATCAAGATTTATGCAGCCTGATCAGTTAACTATTTTTACAGGGACATAAATATAGGAAAGGCTCTTGGCCAATGAGTCTTTCCTTAAAAAATGTTTAATTTCTTCAATGTTAAATATTTGTACCTGAACTTTGTTCGGCAAGTGTTTCTTCAATCATCTCTTTGCTGGTCTGGACTTTTTCCGTGCTGTTTTTATAACTTGATACCCCGGCATTAATAGCAGACTGGATCCTGTTGATGGTGTCTGTTGTAATATGTCTTGCCCCGTTATAAATATTGGTTGTGGTATCCTTAACCTTGTCAACTGAGGAATCCATTGTGTGTACAATGTCTGTTCTGAGCTCTTTTCCGCTTTTAGGGGCAAAAAGGAATGTTAGAATACTGCCTGTTGCTCCTCCAACCAGTAATCCTGTCACCATCATTTTGGTCCTATTCTGTCTTCTAAACATAGTATCCCTCCATTAGAATATTTAATAATCGCAACCCATAGTTAATCTTGTAATATTATAAACCTTTAACTTTTATAAATCAAGATTATAAATTGGTTATAATGAATTAGATTATCAGTTTTGTCATATACAGAAATACAGAAAGGAGAAGAGTCAGGCAGAACTCGTCATTTATTCGTTCTCATATTCGGAATTATAAAGGTTAAGTCCTTTTTCCTGTATGGCGATCTTAAAGACCTCATCAAGATTTCCACAAATATCAATCATCGTAAGCTCCTTGTCCTCCATTGAAACTACAAACATTCGATGCAGCTGCTTTTCCCTGTTAATGCGTAGAAATACGGCAGATATTTTACCATGATCATAGCTGCGGGTAATTTGGATCCAGGCATCTGAAGTCATTTTGCTGCAAAGCTTTTGAAAAACCGGAAGATCAACGGCACCCGGATTCTGACCGGATCTTATATATGTGCCAATTTGTATATTTGAAATATGGCCTATTATTCTGGCATCTATATTACTGTGGCTTGAAGCATTCAACACGGTCTTTAGTGCTGTCAGGCTCCAGTAACCAAGGGCAAATTCCTGTTTTGTTTCAAAATCACTATTGCCGGTGAGCAGGTGGTTTTTCATCCTCCTGAACTGATCGTTTACGCTGAAACAGCCGGAAACTAAAATGCCGGAGATGATCAGTAGAAGCAATACGGAGATCTTCCTGATTTTCATCTTATTATCTCTTTTTATGCTTAATACTATCCAATGAAGGAATATTAAAGTTATTAGAGAGCTTGCTGATAGACTCCAGGTCGATGTTCCCAACGATATTGATAAATGCAGCTTCACCATTTCGCTGGAATGTGGTAACTACTAATCCTACTACAGTATTATCACTATTAGTTTTAATATAAACATTAGTATTCTCTTTTTTGTCCCGGGTTTTTACTATGCGGTCCCACTTTTTGTTTGTGAGTTCGTTATCAATTGACTTCATCTTGTTGAGCAAACCATCTTCGTTTTTGTCAGAAACCTCAAAAGTATTAACCTTTACCAGTTTTAAGCCACTCAGCAGTGTTTGTAACTGGGGGTCCTCCTTATGAGTGAAGCCGGCAGCAAGTTTTAATAACCTTTCATCAAGCATGACCTCGGTAACCTTTTCACCCGATTCAAATGAGGTCAGATCCCCAAATTCTATATACCCAGGTTCTTTTTTATAGTCGCCATATTGAGCAAAACTGCTACAAGTAAATGTAAGCAGGAAAAACAACAGCATTTTAATTGATATTCTCATTTTTATTCTCCTCGTTTATTAAGTCTTTTACAACATTTATTCCTTTATTCAGGGGTTTACTTACCTTTTCAGGCAGAATTTCTCTTACGACCGTAGATTTTGTCCGGTTTAATATATCGCCCACCATCTTTAATGCCTGAGTTGCTTGTTTGTCTGCAAGGGCGATTTCTTTTTGAGAGTATGTCCTTTGTATTTCATTTTTCCGGAATACAACTGAAAGGGCAACAACCGAGATAAAAATTATAACCACCGAGAATGTCCAAACCGGTTTTACAAAAAGCACTGAATACAAATCATACGCAAACGAATGCTCCTTCTCCATTTCAGCTTTGGGCATGGAATTTAACTTCCTTATGTCAGAAGGGCATTCCAGTTCTTTTATTTTGCCCACCAACCTTGCTACAGCCTTATACTCATTGTAGATCTTTTTTATTTCCGGATCCTTTCTGGTTTTCAGGTAAACATAAAATCTGTCTCCAGGACCTGCATCACCATATGCGGCGGAGATTATTTTATTCAATAATTTATCATCAATCTCATATAATTTCATTTGTTGCATATTCTCTTAAATCCTCTTGTAATTTTTTCCGGGCCCTTAGAATATATACTTTCACACTATTGAGCGGAATATCCAGAATCAGGCTGATTTCTTTGTATTTCATGCCCTGAAGCTCATACAAAACAAAAGCAGAACGTAATGGATCGGGCAATCTTTTGACTGCCTCTCTTGCAACATCTGCCATCATGTCCAGATGAACTGATAACAGCGGATTGCCTGAAATTCCACAATCTGAATAACTTTCCTCAAACTCGTCATTTATTTCACATTCGTTCTTAAAAGCCCTCTTCCTCTTTCTCAGGTAATCCATGCAAAGATTATGAGTGGTTTTCATGATCCAGGTTTTAGCTGCCATTATGTTAAAAGTGTCAATATTCTTCCATATCCGAATGAACACCTCCTGGGTGACGTCATCCGCATCCATCCGGCTTCTCAGGAGCATCAAAGAATAATTGTAAATCCGGTTCTTATATTGCTGCAGGAGAAACTTATATTTTGTATTCTTTATCGGCATAAGCTCTGTATAATAGACGAACAGACACTAAAAAATGTTACAGGGAGGGGGCGATAATACAATAAAAATATTGAGGGAACAAATTACTCTTACTATTTATTTGTTGTTTATCTAATTGAGCAGTACAAAAATTAAACATTTATAACAGGCTTTCTTAACTCTGTTTGAATTACTGAACCTTTCAGGGAGCGGCTCACCTGGAAAAGAGACAATCCATTAAGCTTCAATTCAGGTAGTTTGTTTTCTGTAAATTAACTGACCTTTTTTTATTTCTATCATTTTATTATAATAAAATTGAGCTATATAATAACCGGGATAAACATGTGGGGGTTGTTGATCAAACTAAGAACGTTTTTAATCAACCTGGAGATAATATGTCAGATGAAAAAAAGATAAATGGGAGTGGAGAATCATTTAATTCAGAAAGAATTGATGAATTTACGGAAAAACTGGAGCAACTCCACGATACGCTTTGGGAATTATACGACCAGGCAGACAAAATAATGAAGGATCAGAACGTAATAAATGAAATTAATTATATTTCACACGATTCCGCAATTGCTGCAATTGCTTCAGTCAGATATGGCTTGGATATTATGATTTCAATTTGTGAAAGCAGCCTTGAATACCTGGGAGTTGAATTTGAAGATGATGAAGAAGATGAGTAACTGAAAAATTGCAAAAAAAATGCGGAAATTTTGCAGAAGATAAAATAATAGATTATCATTCAGGTTAAAATAAACAGTATGTGGTAAAATCCGAGGAGTTTTTCGTTAATGGCTAACAAAGCAAACATTCCGCAATACAAAGCAAATCTTCAGGCAGAGATAAACAGTTCAGCCTTGTACAGAATCCTGGCACAAACAGAGGAAAAAGCAGAACTAAAATCTGTATACAGCAGACTTGCAGATTCTGAAGAAAAACATGCCCAGTTTTGGCGGGAGCAGATTCTTCAGGCAGGTGGAAAGATCCCGGAGGTAAAACCGGATAGGCGTACCAGAATTCTCATATGGCTGGCTAATAAGTTTGGCCCTCAGTTTGTTCTTCCCACCATAGTAGAAAATGAACAGTCTGACAGTGATAACTATGATAAACAGCCCGAATCAAAATCGACTGAAATGCCTGCTGAAGAAAGATCACACAGCAGATTATTCAGGGCGATGATGAATACTGTCCCGGAGGGAATTGAAGGGTCCCAAATAGCCCGCTTTGAAGGCAGGCATAAAGGGGTAGGGGGTAATTTGTTGCGGGCAGCTGTTTTAGGAGCAAATGATGGTCTGGTTTCCAACCTCAGTCTGGTGATGGGTATAGCCGGTGCTGCCGAAGGTGCAGCATTGTCCAACAAAACAATTTTAATTACTGGCTTTGCAGGGCTTCTGGCTGGCGCTATTTCAATGGCGCTGGGTGAGTGGCTGTCCGTTCAAAGTTCAAGGGAGTTATACCAAAGACAAATGGAGATTGAGGAGAATGAGCTCATTACAAATCCCCAGGAAGAAATGGAAGAACTGGCTCTCATATATCAATCCAAGGGTCTATCTGCAGAGCATTCCAAATTGATGGCTAATCAGCTTTTAACCAATAAGAATACTGCTTTGGATACTCTTGCACGTGAAGAACTGGGCATTGATCCTGAAGAATTGGGAGGCTCAGCCTGGGAGGCAGCAGGAATGTCATTTGTCCTGTTTTCTATTGGAGCCATTATCCCCGTAATTCCTTTTATCTTTACAACCGGATTCACTGGTATAGTAATCAGCCTCGTTGGCAGTGCTCTTGGACTCTTTGGAATTGGATCTGCCATTACACTAATGACAGGGCGGAGTGTCTTATTCTCCGGTACAAGACAGTTGCTCTTTGGAATGTTGGCAGCCAGTATCACAT
Organism: Ignavibacteriales bacterium; assembly: GCA_050258815.1. Lineage (GTDB taxonomy): Bacteria > Bacteroidota > Ignavibacteria > Ignavibacteriales > SURF-24 > JAAXKN01. Next base: position 55,024 of record JBLMZM010000290.1, on the reverse strand, counting down.
TTTTTATTGGCTGGATAATGGGAGTTTCTTTAGCAGGTTAAGCGGTAATAAACTTACCGTTTCCGAGAGACACCGGCAGGCAATAAAGAGACTGCCGGTGTCTACTTCAAAATTTTATAGCGGGTTATTTCTTAACACTTGGTAAAGTAAAAGAAAAAGTTGTCCCTTTGCCGAGCTGGCTTTCAAGCGAAATTTTTCCTCCGTTCTTTTCAATGAATTCTTTGCATATAATTAATCCCAAGCCGGTACCCTTTTCACGTGCAGTACCCTCAGTTGAAATATGAGTATCGATTTTGAAGAATTTTGCAATAGTTTCCTTGCTGATGCCGACACCGGTGTCTGAAATTGAGACATTTACAAAATCACCTGCAGAAATTGCGGAAATGGTAATCTTCCCGTTTGTTCCTGTAAATTTGATGGCATTGGATATCAGGTTCTGCAGAATGCATTGAAGCATTTTTTCATCTGCAATTACGAATGTTCCCTTGTTAATCGTGTTGGAAATCTGTATGCCTTTAGTAATAGCGTTATTACGGAGCAGGGAAGATATTGATTCAACTTTCTCCCTCAGGCTCAATTCCTCGGGATTAAATTCTATCCGGCCAGTCTGAAGTCTGGACCAGTCCAGAAGATTTTCAATTAACTCATAAATATTTTTTACGGAATTGTTCATATGCTGAACAAAGTTTCTTATTTCGATATTGCTGAAGTGTTCGAAATCCTGTAGCAATAAATTAGAAAAACCTAGTAAACCGTTGAAAGGGCTCTTCAGATCGTGAGCCAGAATTGAGAAAAACTTATCCTTTTGTACAATCATTTCCTGCAATTCTTTTTCAGAATCTTCCAGTTGACTGTTGAGGCCGGTTAATTCTTCCGTTCTCTTTTCAAGCAGCGATTTGTGGTACTGCAGATCGGTGGTATATTCAAGCAGCTCCTGTTCGACACTTTTTTTATAAATTGCAGATGCTATCTGTTCGGAGACGAAAGTAAGAATTTCCTTTTCCTTTTCCCCATATGCATGCGGGTTCTCATAGTCCTGAACTACCATAACACCGGTTATATTGTCCATGACTTTTAATGGCACGCCGAGCCAGATTTTTGAAGGTGTCCCAATAACCTCCACCTCACCGTACTGCCTGAGCTCAAGATCCTGGAATTCATCAATAAGTGCACCCTTACCAGTCCTTAGTACGTATTCAGTAAGTCCTTTCCCGATTTTTTTTGTCTTCTGAGGTGGATCAAACTCATCTACAAAATATGGGAAGCTCAGCAGTTCACTCATTGGATCATATAAGGCGATATAGAAGTTTTTAACAGGCATCAGCTCTTTTATGATCTCGTGAATGGTTTTATATAGTACGCTAATTTCCGTTGCAGTATTTGCTGCTTCTGAGATCTTGTATAATGCATTTCTTACTTTGTCGGTATTAATTCTTTCGTTTATATCTCTTTGGATTCCAAGGTACCCAATCACATTTCCGTTTTCATCCAGAATAGCGCTGGCAGAGCCCTCTATATTAATTAATTTGCCATCTTTGTTTCTATTTATCAGCTCTCCATTTACTGACTGCTTATTGCGGATTGTTTTCCAGAAACTATCATATACATCATTTGAGTGGACTCCGCTTTTTAGTATCCTGGGAGTCAATTTACCCACAACCTCTTCAGGTGTATAGCCATAAAGCTGGGTGAATGCAGGATTGATAAAAGTAATAACTCCCTCAGGATCAGTGATAAAAATAACTTCACTTGACCCCTCCAGAGCTTTTTTTAATTTTATCAGGTCCTCTTCATTCCTTTTTCTTTCGGTAACATCAAATAAAACAATAAGAAAAGCTTGTTCATTCTGATACAGAATTCTTGTACCCCTGACTATGACATTTTTCCTTTCACCCGACTTTGTGCAAATGACGATTTCATAATCAGGTAATGTATTCCCCTTAATTCTGTTGTTAACCTTGTCTATCGCCAATTGTTGGTAGTCTTCAGGAATAAAATCAAAGAGCGATTTACCAATAAACTCCTGTGTGCAATAGCCGGAAAATCTTACTGCAGTCTGATTTGCAAATATAATTTGGCCTTTTTTATATACGAGAATAATATCAGGAAGGTTTGATATAACAACTTTATATCTTTCCTGACTTTCCTGTAAAATTTCATCAGCCCGTTTGCGCTCAATTGCCAAGGCAATTTGTGTTGATACAAAGGCTAGTATCTCCTGATCTTCCCTGGTATATTTTATACGTTCATCATAATTCTGAACTGCCAGTACTCCAATTGTCTTTTCGTCGTTCGTTCTGAGTGGAACCCCGAGCCATTCAACCGCTAATTCTCCAATTTTTTCAATCTGAAGGTTATTCACCAGCTCATTGATCATCTCTCTGTTTACTAACAGGGGCTTTTCATTGAGAATAGCGTATTCTGTCAGGCCATGGCCGAATTTTTCCGGAGCATATTGTTTTGGTTCTGAAGATGTGTCATATTCGTCCACATAATAAGGGAAGCTCAAAGTATCATCTTTTTCATTGTAGAGTGCTATATAAAAGTTTTTAGCGGGTATAAGTTCTTTTATTATACTATGAACCCTGGTGAAGAGTTCATTCAGGCTTTTGGCAGCGTTTGCTGCTTCTGAGATCTCATAAATCGCCGACTGCTTCTTCTGTTCGTGTTTGAGATATGTAATGTCCCTGGTCAGTGTTACGAAATAAACAGGTGCTCCTGAATTATTCCTGACCAGACTCGTACTGACTTCACCTGTGAAGCGGCTGCCGTTACTCTTCAACATTAAATATTCTATAGAACAGGAAATACATTCATTGAGGACCTTTTCCCTGCAATCAGAGGCTTTTTGATGATCTTCTGGTGCAATAAGATTGTAGATAGAGTTACCAAGTAATTCTTTTTTGTCCGTGTAACCATGTATATCTAAAGCAGATTGGGAAATCTCAATAATCTTACCGCTTAAATCAGTAATTATAATTGCTTGTGGAGAGGTACCTAATAGGGTAAAGTATACATCCTGGATATTATAGTCCTGTGTTACAATTGTATTAAGCGGACCGTCAGTCTGGATGTTGTTTTTTGTATGCATTATACCTGGTTCTATTAAAGCTGTTTAAAAAACTAACTGTCCTCTGGATAAAAATAAAATATATCTCATATTTTACCCCTGGACAGGAAGCTATTTCTATTTCTGAGTCCATATGGAAAATGTATAACCTGCAGGGAAATAGAAAGACATTTGCCGGCATATGATTATTTTCGAAAGAATTGTACAAAAATTAAGGGTAATTTTTGATTTATTCAAATAAATCCTGCGACGGAATGCGCAATATTGAGTTATTATTCAATAAAGCTATTAAATCATTCCAGACTGATAACTATGATTATCATGAGGAAATATATTAAATCAAACCGTTTATTATTTTGCCTGGTGAGAGGGATTCAGCTCAGAATAGTATACCACATCTGGACACCTACAGCTGCGATTAATATTGCCAGTATCCATCTTAACGTTCTGATCTTAAGCCTATGGCTTACTTGGCTTCCTAAGTATACGCCGGGCAAAGAGGCTAATACGGCAATTAGAGAAAGCATTAAAGGGACTTGTCCCGTAATTATTTTGCCCACACTTGCTGAAAAAGATGAAAGAAGTACTATTCCTAATGTTGAACCAATGGTAATTCGCGTAGGTACTCTCAGGATCACCATCATTAATGGCGATAATATAAATGCTCCCGGGGCTCCAACCATACCTCCAAAGAAACCGACGGTTATGGCAATAGTTACAGCACCTGATTTACTGAATTTTATTTTATCATCTGGTATATTTTCTGTCCCGGACTTCTGTATAAGCATCATAACGGCCCCAATAACGGCCATTAATGCAAAAATGCTGAGAATTATATCCGGTTTCACACTTCCGGAGAACATGGCGCCTGCAAAAGAGCTAAATGCAATTGGAATGCCCATTATCCATACCAGTTGAGTGTTAACTGCTCCCTTGCGCCGGTGCAACAGCATTCCCATCAGTGAAGCTCCAAATACCTGCACAGTTGTCATCCCGGATATACTTTTGACATCCAGTACATGAACATTAAACAGGTTAGGGAGGTACAGGTATGCCGGAATCAGCAGCACTGCGCCGCCGAGACCAAGCATACCGGAAACCAGTGAAGTGAAGAAAGCGATCAAGGGAACAATAATCCATTCCATTATTTACTTACTCCGGAATATTTGATATTGTTTACCAGCGGATGATTATTATATATCCACCCTGAAGTACCTCCATCAAGATTGTATACATTTGTATATCCTTTTTTAGAAAGATAGTAGGCAACTTCATATGACCGGTTGCCCGACTGGCAGATAGCTACTATTTTCTTATCCTTATTTGATGGAAGTTCATTAGTTCTTCCGGAGATTTCTCCAATGGGAATATTTATTACTCCCGGCACATAGCCAAAAGCTTTTAATTCAAATGGTTCTCTGACATCCAGCAGCAGCATATCTTCCCGGCGGGTTATCATTTCTGCAAGATCAACGGCTGATATATTCTGAAATGGTTCAGCGGATTTTGACACACGTTTGGTGCCGCACTGAAGCGTCATTTTTCCGTTATCAACTGCTTCAGAAACAGGGGGAAAAAAGTCAGCAACAAATTCTTTATACTGTTCCAGGGTTCTTCTTTCCAGGAAAGGATTCTGCTGTTTTTCATCCGAAAGATAGGCAAAAGTATTGTTTTCATAATCGTGGCCTGGATAAATTTTAATATCCTCCGGTAATTTAAGTATTATATTGAATATGCTTTCAAATTGATCTTCAACGTTACCTCCGGGCAGATCACTTCTTCCGGCCTGACCGATCAATAATATATCACCTGTAAAAAGCATATCCTGAATTAACAGACTGATATGATTGTCTGTATGCCCGGGTGTAAAAAGGACTTTGAAGATAAGTGGTCCCACCTTAATCTCTTCATTACCTTTTAGAAAGCGGTCGACTTCAACATCTGCATTTTGACGAAGAATATCTCCTATCCCGAATTTATCACCCTGATCTACGACCTTCCACTTATCTTTTGTGTTTTCATGCATCAGTAGCTTAGCCCCTGTCAACTTCTTTAGCTCTCCAGCAGCTGAAATGTGATCGGCATGAGTATGAGTATCTACTATATATTTTAATCTGACATTCAGTTCCTCAGCTAAATACAAAATTCCCTGGGTATCTTCGATGTTCGGGTCAATTATTATTGCGTCACCTGAATTTTCGTCTGCCAGTAAATATGACAAGGTTCCGGTTTCATCTTTTGACCGAATCTGTCTAAAAATCATATTTTCTCCTTCTTAATTATTTGTTTAACTTATCACTCTATTTTGTAGGATACACCAAATAGAAAAAGGTTTCATAGTACTTTTCCCATTCTCTTGACAAATGACGGTTCAAATCATATATTTCACAAATTTTTATTGAAATGATTGAACTAATACCGGAACTAAATAAACTGCAGGGACTGATACCAGACCCAAATTTGGTGGAAAACCTGGTCTGGGGACTTGTACTGGGGTTTATTGCAGCCAGTGCATCGTACAAATTGAAGTTTCTTACTGCTGATGGAGCAGTTGCAGCATTTATTCTGGCGGTGGATTTGTTTGGATTAGGGGGATGGAAATGGAGCTTACCGATTCTTGTGTTTTTTATGACTTCCAGTTTCCTATCCCGGTTCAGAAAATACCATAATACTGAAGTTGAAGGATTCTTTGAAAAAAGTGGCATGAGAGACAGCCAACAAGTCCTGGCAAATGGGGGAATAGGTGGACTTCTTGTTATATTCGACTTTATTTTTCATTCCGGGATATTTTATTTAGTTTATGTTGGTATTCTGGCAACGGTCTGTGCAGATACCTGGGCAACTGAAATTGGAACCTTATTCAGGACAAGAACGTATAATATTTTGAATTTCAAGACTGTGGAACAGGGCGTATCCGGCGGAATTTCTGTACCAGGTACAACCGGTGCATTATTGGGAACCCTGATTGTTGCATTTTCTGCCTCGGTATGGATAAATATCCCTTTATTTCAGTACTTTTGTACTGTGACGTCGGCAGGTCTAATGGGCTGTTTTCTTGATAGTGTTTTAGGGGCGACTGTTCAGGCCGGTTTTATTTGTTCTGTATGTGGAAGAATTAGTGAAAAAAGATATCACTGTAACCGGAAAACCCAGCATAAAAAGGGTATTGTCTGGTTCAATAATGATATGGTGAACCTGATTGCCGGATTAAGCGGCGGAGTTTTTATAATAATTTTCCGGATAATTTTACTATAAAATGAAAAAACTACTATTATTATTTTCCATATTAGCATTACTTTCGGTTTCGGCATATTCCCAAACCATTCCGGAGGGATATACTGAGGCAATGACTGCTTTTACCGCCGGTGATTATGCTAGAGCTTACGGACTATTTGAAAAGTTCTATCAAATGAAAGGTGTGGATGATGAACTTTCATCATCAGCTAAATATTATTCGGCTATCAGTCTTCTGAGATTGAACCAGCCTGATGCCGCTGCTGCTGCCTTGGAGTTCTTTACTTCAAAATACACTGAATCCAACTTCAGGAATGAAGCTTTGTATCAGCTGGGTACGCTTTATTTCAAGGGAAAGGAATATGCAAAGAGCCGCGAAAAGCTGCAGATGCTCGTTGAAGACTATCCTGAAAGTGAATACGTTGGTTCTTCAATGTATCTGATCGGAGACTCATATGCTCAGGAGGGAAGCTATAATGAAGCCATTAAGTATTTTGAGAATGCAATCTCCACAAAGGAAAATAATAAATACATAGATAACAGCATATATTCTCTTGCCAATATATATGAAAAAACGGGTGATTATAAACATGCTGTGGCATATTATGACTCACTGCTGGCATATTACAAATCCAGTCCACTGGCTCCTCATGCTCAGATCAGGATCGGTTTTTGTTATTTTAAGCTGAAAGAGTACGATAATGTGGTCTTAGAACTTAATGATCCACTTATTGGAGAATTGCCCCCACAACTGCAAACAGAAGCCAAATACATTCTGGCTAATTCATATTACAGACTGAAAGAATACAATGATGCGGGAAAGACTTACAGCGCAATACTGAAAAAGGATTCCGGGACCCCTTTAATCAGAGACGTAAAATATGGTTTGGCATGGGTTTATTTTCAAAGAGCTATGTATGATGAAGCTTATAAGACTTTTTCATCCCTTGCCAGGGAAGGGGGGAACGACACTATTACCGTAAAATCCCTGTTCTGGAGTGCTGAATGCAAGAGATATGAAGAAAAAGATAACGAAGCATTACTTATTTATGACGATTTTCTGAACAGCTACCAGAACAGTACCCTTGTCCCACAAGTAAAATATCTGATTGGAGTAATTAAATATGGTGAGAATAAGGGACCTGCATCAGAAGAGTATCTACTATCGGCGGCTAAGTCCGATGATGAACTGGTCAGGGGGAAAGCCCTGGTTGTCCTGGGTGAGTTGAATCTTAATAAAAAAGACTATCGCGCTGCAAACAAGAATTTTAATGAGGCAGTCTCAATTCAGGGTTTACCTGCTGATCTGAGCAGCAGGGCACTTCTGGGATTGGGGACCTCTGATTATTATCTGAACCAGTATGATGAGGCAATAAGGATTCTGAACAGATTAAACTCCCAGGCTCCGGGTTTCGAAGGGGACAAAGTGCATTTTTATACTGCTGAATCATATTTTGCAAAGAAAGATTTTAAACAGGCTCTTAAACAATACAACGCGATTGATACCAATAAAAAAGAATTGACTGATCAGGTATTCTATGGTAAGGCGTACACCTATTTTAACCTGAAGGATTTCCCGAATTCTTCATATTATTTTTCTGAGTTCATTAAACGTTATAAGAATAGTCCGAATATAACTGATGCGAAACTGCGCCTGGCAGACAGTTATTATGGAGAGAAAAAGTTCAATGATGCGGGCAGAATTTATAAAGACGTATTTCTATCCAATGGAAGTGCCAGCAGTGATTATGCTTATTACCAGTATGCCCAGGCTCTCTATAAAGCCGGAAATACAAGCGAAGCAATTAAGGAATTTGCAACTCTGCAGGACAAGTTCCCTGACTCAAAGTATGTTGCAGAATCACAGTATATTATCGGCTGGATATATTTCCAGAAGGGTAATTTTACCCAGGCAATCTCGAACTATGACAGGCTATTAACCACATACCCAAATTCTTCGGTTGTTCCGATTGCTTTTAATTCAATTGGTAATTCATATTTTAACCTTGGGAAATACGATTCGGCAATTGTTTATTACAATAAAGTAATAAATGGCTACCCAACCAGTAACTATGTCTACGATGCAGTTATGGGGGTTAAGGATGCCTATATGGCCAATGATCAACCCGATAACGCAGTTCAATTTATAGACAGTTATGTGGCTTCGAATCCGGCAGTTGCATTTGCCGATCAGGTTTACTTTAAAAAAGGTGAGATATATTTTAACCTGAGAAATTATGATAAGGCAAAGCAGAGTTACAAGGAGTTCATCAGACAATTCCCTAAAAGTACTCTTGTACCCGAGGCTTATTATGCAATAGGCAAAAGTGCCGAAATTATGAATCAAAATGAAGAAGCCCTATATAATTTCAACATGGTTTTTACAAATTTCCTTACCTCTGAGCCAGGTGTTGCATCTGTATTAGAAATGGGGAAGATCCATACGGATCTGAAAAATTATGATGCCGCAATTAAAATATATGATACCGCTATCGATAAGTATCCGCCGGAATCACCAAAAGTTCCTGAAATAATGTATAACAGGGCAATGGCCTGCATCGCAAAAGGGGATGTATCAAAGGCATATGACGATTTTAACTACTTAATCCAATATTACTCAAATTCCATATTTGCTGCGAATGCTAAATTTGAGATAGCACTTGTAGAAGTTGCCAGAAAAAACTATGAAACAAGTGATATGCTTCTGAAAGAGCTTTCTGAAAACAGAACTGATGATCTGGGTGCAAAGGCACAGTATTATTACGGTATTTCATTATTCGATCAGAATAAGCTCGATGACGCAATTTCTGCATTGGTGAGGGTTAAATTTGCTTTTGCCGGCTATGATGAATGGCTGACAAATTCCTATCTGAAGCTTGGAGAGTGTTATGAAAAGAAACAGGACACTGAGAAAGCGAAGGAGATGTACAGAATAGTAATAAACCGCCACCGTAATGATCAGTATGGTATTGAAGCACAAAATAAATTAAGAGCGCTGGAATGATAAAAAAGATTGTTTTTCTGCTGTTTGTTCCACTTGCACTGCTGGCGCAGGATAATAAACAAAATGGCCAGAGTGTTGAACTGCCGGAATTTGTTATAACCGGTGTTGAAAGAGTAAGCCTGCCGACGGTTACAAAGCCTAAGGCCAGCCTGGTTTCAACTCTGTCTAATGAATTTTTAAAACCCATATATTCACCAGAAGATCTTCCCATCGCGGAAATCTCCAATCCGGTTAAAAAGGAAGTCACTTTTAAGGTCAAAACTTCTGATTATAACGGAAGGGCTATATTGGGTCTCGGATACTATAGATTGCCTGACGGCGAACTTTCATATGGACAAAGCTTTGAGAAGGGAGTATTCTTTGGTAAACTCTTTGCCAGAAACGACAGGGCTTATGTAAGTAATGCAGGCAATAGCTATTCAGGAATAGATTTAGCCAGCTCCTTTTTCACTTCAGATACAGGAAGCTTTTTCCCTGGAACACGATTTAATCTCGGGGGTAAATATGACATTCGCAGTTTCAATTATTTTGCTTCTGACAAACCAACAGATTCAAGGTTAATAAACAGAGGCAGAATTTCCGGAAGTGTTTCAAATCTTTTGATGCAGAATTTTAAGTTTGGGCTGAACCTTTCTGAAGATTTTATTTCGCTCAGTGACAATGATGTAAATGAAAAACTTTTTTCTTCGCAGGCCTTTATTGAGACCGGTTATAACGGATTTATTATCAATGCAGGAATTGATTATAAGAATCAGAACCTGAATAAGAAGTTTATTGGAAATGCTGCAAATAATTTCTTTGAAAGCAATGCTTCACTGAAGTTAAAACCTTCAGACGACCTGATGCTCGGTGGCGGGTTATATTATGCCGGGACCGATACAAGCTGGCTGTTTACCCCTCAGTTCTTTTTCTCTTTTAAGATAAATGATGAGATTTCACTTTTGGGAGAATTTACTCCTCATGCCGACTTTAAAACTGTGAACAGTTTCGTCGAAACCAACAGGTATTCCAATGTAAATGTGCCTAACGTTTTTGAAAAAAGCATAAGTAACCTGAAACTAGCAGTAAAATATGAGTTTGATACTTACTTTGAGCTAGAAGGTGGGGTACGATATACGAAATACAAGAATTTTGCGTACTTCAGAACATTTACTCCTTTTAATGGTCCTGAAGTTTTTGACAACTTTGCTTATGCAACAACTCCAAAAGGCAGATTCGATATAATGCAGACTGAGGCCAACAGGTTTGGCGGATTTGTAAACCTTCTGTTTCACCTGGGTCCGTTTGGTACCTTCTATGGAGATGTTCAGCTTGAGGATTTCCAGACACCTCATGCTAAAAGGATTCCATTTAATCCTGCTTTTACTTCAAACCTTAGTTATTCCTATGATTTCTCAAATGGATTTACTGCTGGAACAAAACTGGCCTTGAAATCATGGAGCTATGCAGATATTCAGAATAAAACAGAAGTGCCCGGATTTGCAGATTTGTCTTTCCGTTTGGGTTATGAAATTAAGCATAATTTTGATATATTTTCCGAAGTTTCAAATCTGTTTAACAGAAATAATTACTACTGGTACGGATACGTGGAAAAGCCATTTGATATTCTTTTCGGAATTGATTATAGATGGTAGATCAATTACAATAATTTAAGCAAATGTAGGTAAATGGCAGTTAAAATGAGTGCTTTTTTTAATAATCATGGCCGACCTGCATTAAATTTTCTGCATATTGATTGTTCAGTTTTGTAATTTATGATCATCATTTTGAAAGAATTATTTATAGTATGAAAAAAGAAGAACTAATAAATAAAATATCAGCCACACTTTCTGCTGCCGACAAGGAAATAACGGTGGCCTTTGACGTCTTTCTGCAGAAGGTAGCCGAACTGCTTGGAGTTAATGAATCGATAAGAATTCCTGAAATAGGGATATTCCAGCTTAAGAAGAGAAAGAACGGGGAATCCGATAATGCTGAAAAATCTTCATTTTTTCTTTTATTTGTACCTTTAAAATATGACAAAAGAGATTTGAATGAAGTACTTGTTTTCCAGGTAAATCCTCAAAACAAGGAAGTTCACGGATTTGATGATTCTGTTTTCAGTATCAGCGTCGACAAACCTTTAATCCCTATTTCCGGCCAGAAAAAGAATGAATTCCTGGTACAATCCTCATATATAATGCTTCAGAAGTCATTTGAAGATAAGGTCGATAGCCTGTTGTCGAAATCAATCCAGCTAAATGACTTTAATATTGATTACAATCCTCTTGTGCTTTCTAATGATGTCAAGAAGCAGCCGGTCTTTAATTCTGAAAATGATACCGAACCTTCATTGACTGAATCTGAAACAGAGCATATTGCCTGGAATTTTGGAACTGAGAGCGGTGAGCCTGAAACTTTTGGCCAGGATAATGACGATCTGCTTGGTCCGGAATCTGTATTTGACACTGTCGCAAATCTGGAAAAAGATGAAAATGATAATACTACTGACGAAGTAGATATAAACGTAATAGATTCAGAAATCAGTGGCGATTTAAGTGATAACTTTGGCATTGATGAAAACATTACCGAGTTAAAACAAGAACCCGGAATGACTGATCCTCTTAGTGCAAACAGTCTTCTGGACCTGGAAATGAGTCTCCAGAAAGATGTTTTTGATGATTGGGTGAAAACAGAGGCGGACGTATTTTCAGATACTCCCGGAAATATATCGGAAGCAGAATCCCTGCCTGAAACTGAGCAGACTTTTGATTTTGCTGATGCGCAGATCGATGGGCTTGATAATAAGCTTGATATGCTCATTGATATGGAGGGGGACCAGGCCCTGGACCCGTTTATAGAAAACCCGGATCAGATGGCCGGGATTGAAGAAAATGATTTGGTGAAAGATGAGACTGAAATTCCGAATGTAGGAATCCCTGAGGAGGAACCGGATTCCATGGAAGAAGCCGGCATTCCCATGCGTAATGAAGAGGGGGTAAATCCCTTACTTGATGCAGAGGATGAACAGGAAGCTAAGGAAAAATTGTCTCCGTTATTCTGGGCCGTTCTTGCGTTGGTAATTTTGATTACTGCTGGCGGCGTTTACTATTTTTTAGGCAGCAAAAAGACTGAGCAGGATGCACTTTTATCTGCACAGAATGGGAAATCACCCAAACCGGCGCAGGTGATACAAAGAGATTATGATGTTCCTGTGACTGTTATCCCAAATAACAGTGATAATAAAGAGAAAGAGACAATAAGCAAAACTCCTGATGATAAAACTACAGAACCACCCGCAACTGAAGAAAAAAAGACCGGATCTGTTGTTACCGAAACTATTCAGGCTGATAATTCCAAAACAAATCAGGGAAATGGAAAAGAAACTGATAAGAATAATACTGCAGTAACAAGGACTCCTCAAAAAAAGGTCGAAGTGGCAGAGCCTACCAGTGTCCCTCTCAGGAGCGATACAAAAGATAAACTTGTCAGGGAATTTATATTTTCCGATGGCAGCAGGTTTACAATTCAGGAATCATCCTGGGCAACTAAGACTGAAGCAGATAAAAGGGTCAGACACTTCAGGGGAGAGGGATATGATGCGTATGTTACCAAATATGCACCTAAAAATGGAAAGACCTGGTTCAGAGTCAGAATAGGGGACTATTCATCACTTGAGGAAGCCCAGAATATACTTAAAAGATTAGACAAATAGTGTTGATTTTATAGAGAAGACAAAACAAAGATGACATATCCTAAAATAAGAAATACCTCGTATCTTACTTCAATTGGAGTTCATGGATTAATTGTAATGCTTTTTCTATTGTTCAAACATACAATAGAAATCACTCCCAATGATTATGTGGAGGTTGGTTTTGGGAATCCGGGAGGATCAGGTGGAGGCGGCAATGGAATGACTCAGGTTGAGTCTGTTCAGAATGAAGAACTGGGTACTCCTGAGGTGAGTTCATCTAAAGAGGTTGTTAAGGAAGAAATTAAGACAAAGGATTTGCCTAAAGTTGAGCCCCCAAAAGCATTGAATAATGAAAACGATAATATCGCAGCAAAAGCGGATGTTGAGAAAAAGGATACCAAAACGAGCACAGGCAATACTGGTACAACACAGGGGGTGAAGACAGGAACCAATGGAGCAGCCGGAATAGGAACAAATCCTTTGGGTACCGGGATCGGCAATGGTATAGGCAGAGGTTCCGGGAATGGTAATGGCTCAGGCGATGCAAATGGTGATGGTTATGACATTTTCTGGGGTGGTAAAGGTAACCGCCGTATCTACAGTTATGTATTGCCCAAGTATCCTGAAGGAGTATCCAAGGAAATTGATGTAAAACTAAAGTTTACTATTCTCCCGGATGGTACGGTTGGCACAATTTTCCCTATAATGAAATCAGATACCCGGCTGGAAAATGCCGCAATTAATTCATTGCGTCAGTGGAGGTTTGAACCCTTACCCTCAGGTCAGAAACAGATGGAACAAACAGCTGTAATCATTTTTCCATATCGTCTTCAATAGTATCTTTTTCCTTATTCCCGTAATAAATTTTGTAAAAAACAAACTCAGCAATACTGAGAAGGAATAAGGAAAAAGTATCTCTGTCAAAGTAAAGCCCGAATCCTTTTGTGTCCATCAGCGCCTTTGCTATCATTCCTGTAATTGACCAGCCAACAGAAAACAAGATAATGATAAGTCCAACGTTTAACCATGCCGCAGACAATGACTCAGTCTGCCATTTTTGAGTAAATATGACTGTAATAAAGACAAGATGTATAAAAAATATAAATGCTGTTATCATGTGAATTCAGGGTTTAATTGTTTAATAAAACTAGTTATTAATAAATACCGGACAGAATATAAAACTCCATAATTTCGCTCAAAAAGTAAGGACCAACGAAATTTAAATTCAGTATCCACTTCCGTTCTTATCAGCTTCATTTCTTTTGTTTAATATCTGCATACTAATAAGGCCTCCGACAATACCGAAAATTGAGTCGACAATAAGACTGCTCATGAAAACAGAAACGGTGTATATTGTTGAAAATCCATATTTCGAAATATCATCTGACATTTTATACATAACATTCATGATATCCGTTGAGAGTGAACTGGGATAGAAATTTGACATCATTTTCTCAAGTTCCGGCAGGGCAGAGGTCAGTTCACTGCTCCTGGTAATATATATTATCAAAACATCAAAAAAGCTGCTGAAGAAAGCAGCAATCATTCCTGTCATCAATCCGAAAAACACAGCCATGCCTGGTTTTATGTGTAGCTTACTTCCGGTTGCTTTCTGGTTCAGCACTAATGAAATAAATGCAGCTACAGGTATAATCATGCAACAGGAGAGACTTTTTACTATGGGTACAATATTCAGAACGCCTGCCGCAAATCCGCAGACCAAAGCCGGTAAATACTTTTTCAATTAATATCCTTATATATCAGAGTTAGATTTTAAAATAAAATTTTCAAAGGCCTCCAAAATATAAAAAAATCCTACCGAACCTAAAAGAATTCCTGTAATAAAAGCAATTATTTTAGAATAGGAATACATATGGATGGAATAGAAAATTACATCAGTCAGCATTGGCAGGGCGGCCAGGTATAGATACATTAATTTTAATTTTTTATTTATATAATCAAATACAAAAAGTGAGAGAAACGATGAAAGCAGAACTCCTGCGTATATTCCAGCACATCTTGAACATACCAGGAGATGAGACTGACCAAATACAATAGTTTTTTGCGGTAACTGGTGGCAGACATGAGAATAGCAAAGATTTGCAAAAGGGTAAACTATAGCAAATAGGCCAGAAGAGGGGATGAGGAATTCGGCCATAATTCCTGTACACCAAACCAAAATAAGGGTAAAAATAACAATTCTATACAGGTATCTCATCAGGACCTAAAAATTAAGTGTCAAATTCTTAACATATAAAGATACAAATTAAATCTGTAAACTGTAATGTAGCTAAAACTCAAAACAAAACCGGTTTCCCCAGTCTCCTGAAAACTGAAATTTGAAAAAGGGAAGGATAATTAAAAGACTAAATCTTAAAATTCTTGATTAACTGTAAAAATAACCTTATATTTATAATTCAAAAAAATGGAGTTATAATGTCTAGAGTATGTGAAATTTGCGGAAAAGGTCCCATAACAGGTCACAACGTAAGCCATGCTAACAACAGAACCAAGACCAGATGGTTGCCTAACTTACAGAAGGTTAATGCCATAGTTGATGGCAAAAAGACCAAACTGAAAGTTTGCACAACTTGCCTTAAGAGCAATAAAGTTGTTAAAGCCGTTGCATAAAGAGGCTGGTTCACTCAGCCTTTTTTTCTTTTAAATATAACGATCTGCTTCTGGGTAAGTATATATATATTATCTCTGTAAATGAAGGCTTCTGAAATATCCGATTTGAAATCATATCCGGATAGTTTTACTTCAGCAAGGAGGGTTTCTTTTCCCGGTAACAGTTCAGTAGCAAAAATCTTATCTTTCGAATTCAGGACGAGCTGATCAAAGGTAACATTAATATTAACTAAATCAGTATTCGTCCTGATCTTTGCCAACCCTGCACCAAACTGATCATAAACTACAATAGATGAATCATCAAGGACAAGAATTCTGTTATCCTGGGTAACGGCTAATTTCCTGGGATTATTTGTCGCATAGTAACCCGATTGATAATTCCCGAATTGCAGAGCGTATTCTCCGGTAATATTAAATTTAAGAACTCTTTTGTTCTCTGAATCCAGTATAAATAAATCGCCCATTGATGATACCCCGCTGCTCGTCGGGTATCCGAACCTGTAATCCTCAGCGTTGTTATTACCCTGATCATTCCTGAATTTTACTTCATTCAAAAAATTAAGGTCTTTATCAAATATCTGAATTCTGTGGTTATTCCTATCGGATACATACACTTTTAATGCAGTTGCAAAAATATCCGCAGGATCATCAAAGGAAGATGCATCCCAGCCAAACCCGCCAATGTATCTTAGTAAATTACCATCCGTATCGATCTTATAAATTTCATTATCCATTGCGTCTGCCACATAGATAACGCCTGTAGGAACAAAAGAGAATGAAGAGGCTCCGGTAAATTTCCCGATCTCAGTGACGAACTCAAATTCCTGAGGGAAAATAGTATTGAAAGCGATAAAAAAAAAGATTAGATGTTTCAGCATGGTATAATCAAATGTTTTGTGTACAAAGTACAAAGTAAAAAAATCAAAGTCAAAATACCTGACATGCGTTTGTGTAGTTTTAGAAGGGGATGGAAGGTATAAAAAAAAATCTGGAGAAAGCCGTCACCGGCTTCTCCAGCATAAATTATATAATAGTGGGAATTACTTTTTTACCCGGCCAATCAAAATTAATCGATTGTCCGGTCAAAGAATTATCCAATATGTTCAGCTTTCCTTGTTTTTATCATTCATTACCTCCATGATAGTGATAGAATGCTAACACTAAACGCAAAATAATGAAGTGATATCACTATGTCAAGATGCCGGGCATCCATTAATAAAATATAAATATGGGACTAAAGTGTCAAGGACTAAATAGTATCCTCCCAAAAACAGCTGTTCTTGAAGTAATTGTTGAGTCGTATTGTATATTAAAGAATTCTCCTTGTAAAACCGGAATTACAAATAAAAAAAATGAGAAAAATGATAAAATATTTCAGATGAGTTTTGTAGAAATAAAGAAGTTTTCTTATATTTGGGTTATCAATTTGCCCCGTGGTGTAATTGGCAACACGTCTGACTCTGGATCAGAAGAGTTCAGGTTCGAGCCCTGACGGGGCAGCACAAATAAGCCCCTGCTTAAAACAGCAGGGGTTTTTTGCTTTAAAGTGGTTTTTGTTTCCATGATAATTGTCTGAATTGAATTCGAATGCAGAATAATTTAATTTTTTGTTTTGAATGTGTATAGAACAGGATCTTGTGAATAAAAGAACGCTAAACTTTACCGACTCGCAATTTTATGTATGGCAGGGAATCACAAAATTCCTTTCGGGTAGTGAACAATGTTGTATTATCAAGGGGTATGCTGGCACGGGGAAGACCTATCTTATCGGCTGTCTGGCTGATTATCTTTCTGAAACAGAGATCCCTTTCCGATTAATGGCTCCCACAGGCAGAGCGGCAAAGATTCTTGCCAGCAAGACAAACCGCGCCGCGTTTACGGTCCATAAATCAATATACAATATGCAGAACCTGTCAGAATTCAAAAGTTGTAATGAGTGGGGAGAGGAAACCTTCAAATATTACTTCAGGCTGAGAAACGGGATTAATGCATCCTTGGTTGTTTATATTGTGGACGAATCTTCAATGATTTCAGACAATTATTCAGAAGGAGAGTTCTTCCGTTTCGGAAGCGGCAGGCTGCTGCAGGATTTCATTGAATATACCAAAGTAAATTATTTCCCCGAAAACGTTAAAGTTATTTTTATTGGGGACAATGCCCAGCTTCCACCGGTAAATAGTTCTCTTTCACCAGCACTATCACCGGATTACCTGAAAAGCAGATATGGACTCCGGTCAATTGAATATGAAATGACCGACGTAGTCAGACAGAAAAAAGATAGCCTTCTGCTGGCAAATGCCACAAGGTTCAGGGAGTATATCAGGACCGAGACATTTAATGAATTCAGTATCAATACTGATAACAGGGAAATTATTGATATTGCTCCCGACATGCTGCTTGAGAATTACTTCCGGAATGTTTCATCTTCTTCACTGGAAGACACCATCATAATTGCATATACCAACCAGAGCGTAAGTTATTACAACAAACTGATACGCGATAAGTTATTTCCCAATGAAGCTTCAATAAACGTTGGTGACAGAATAATAGTTGTAGCTAACAATTATAAGAACGGTATCGAATTATTGAACGGGGAATTCGGAGTAATAAAAGAGGTCGCTCCTGAAAACGAAATCAGAAGAACGCCTATTATAATCGAATCTGAAACATTCTATGTTGAAAATACATTCAGGGAAGTTGTTATTGGGGTAAAAACCCCCTCAGAAGGCGAGAGAATTATAAGATGTAAAATAATAGAGAATCTGCTTCTGTCGGAAAATTCTGATCTTACGTCACATGAACTAAGGGCTTTGTATATTGATTTTAAGATCAGGCACAGAGAACTTGAGCCTGAGAGTCCTGACTTTGAAGAGGCACTCAAGAATGATCAGTATTTTAATGCCGTACGCATAAAATATGGGTATGCAGTAACGTGTCATAAAGCCCAGGGCGGTGAGTGGGATACTGTTTTTGTGGATTTTACTTCAAGAATGGGCATGCTGAATGAATCCTATTTCAGGTGGGTTTACACAGCTATGACCAGGAGTAAAAAGAAGGTTTTTACAATAAACAGACCGGAAATTTCAGCTATTCGGCCGGCAATATCTCATAATTATGCCGAAGGTCTGGAGATCATTTCCGGATTGATGGCTATTCCGGAGCTTACAGTTGATGATGAGACTGAGGAAACCGTGACTTTCCCGGAAAATCCTCCATTTTTAAAGTCACTTTACAGAATTGTAAAGAGCATCTGCCGGCAAAATTCGATAATGGTTACAAAGCTTATGCACTTTGATTTCTGTGAGAGATACTTTTTGCAGTTAAATGAGGCCAGTTTTTACGTAAATTTCTGGTATAATAAGCATGGCCGTATCCAGAAGATAGATTATCCCGATTTATTGGAACTAACAAAATGCGGTGATAATCCGATTAATCTTCAATCCCTGTTTTCTGAAATTGAAAGAAAGATGATCCCAGCAGATATTAACCAGGACAGTGTGAAAACTTCCGAATTCCCTGCTGATAAACCTTTTCTGAAGGAGATATTTGCCAAAATCAGCCTCCTGGCGGAAGGACAGAATATGGAAATAAGATCCGTGGAACATCTTTTTTGGCGTGAAAGATATACTTTCCAAAAAGGAAAGGGGCTGGCTTGTCTGGATTTACTGTATAATTCAAGAGGTTCAATTATCCGTCTTGAGCCTAAACCGGATAGAACGAATTCCGGTGAGCTACTGGAAGAGATTCTCAGGTTCTTGTCCGAACATCACCAAAACATCTAGCCATTACGCTGCTCAATTTACTCTTTTGTAGTCAATATTAGTTATCCCTGTATAATAAATGATACACCATTTAATGTAATCCATCAAATATATGAGGAAAATAGCAGAAACTTCTGGCACATTCATTGTTATAATAGAAGAGTAGGACAAATTTGATTAGGATCAACGAGGTGTATCATGAAAAAAATACTAATTTCCGCAGCAATTGTACTGTTTGTAAGTTTAAGCCAGGTTATGGCCCAGAACTATCATGGGAGAGTTTCATTTAATTATTTTTATGGCTCCCTTTCCCATTATGGTGAGTGGATTGAAATTGATAATGATCTCTATGCATGGCATCCATACAATGTAGGCCGCGGCTGGCAGCCGTATACAGTCGGGCGCTGGGTTTGGACGAGTGACGGCTGGTACTGGGACTCTTTCGAGCCCTTCGGGTGGGCTACTTATCATTATGGCAGGTGGTTTTATGATGATTATGATGGCTGGATCTGGATCCCGGATGATCAATGGGGACCCGCCTGGGTAGAATGGAGATATAGTGACGACTATATTGGCTGGGCTCCGCTGCCTCCGTATGCAGTTTTTAATATAAATGTTGGTATTCACTTTACATATGACTGGCATTTCCCCGCAAATTGCTGGAATTATATTTCTTACCGCTATTTTGATGGATATGATGTCCATAGATACATGGCACCCGAAAGAGTTAAATACAGACTGTACGGAAATACGCGTTACAGAAATGAGTATGGATACAGAGATGGAAGGGTTATAAACAGAGGAGTTGACAGGGAATTTGTTGAAAGACGCGTCGGACGCCCGGTAACTGAAAGAAATCTCGTTGAAACTACAAGAATAAGAGATATTTCCGGGACCAGGAACAGGGATAATGACAGGGTGGAAGTATTCAGACCTAACCGTGATGAGCTGAATAAGTACGATAATACCAGGAATCTGGAAATAAAAAGATCGGATAGAAGATCATCTCTGGATGCCTCTAAGGTAAATATGAGAGAAATGGGCAGGGAAGTAAATCGTGAAAACATTAACCGCAATGATGGAAGTGGCAATGCTGACAGGAATGCAAGACCTAATGATAGAGGCAGGGATGTTATAAGAACTGATCAGGGTAAAACCAATTCTAATGATGAAATACGAAACAGACAGGGCAACGAGGAGAGAAAGGCCGAGCCCCCTTCAGACAGAACAAATGAAAGAAGAAATGACGCTGTTCCGGATAGAAGCGGAAGGAATTCCGGAAACACCGGAAGAGATAGAAGAGTTGAATCTAATGATTCCCAGACCAGAGAGACACCTCAAAGGAATGTTAATCCTCCGTCAAATAATGCTCCGCAGGTAAGGGAAAACAGGAGTTCGGAAAGACCGCGGGATATGCGCAGAGAGGAAAAGCCGGCGGAAAGATCAGGGAATAGTGGAAGAGATAGAAGAAGATAGACCTGACAAAAAATAGTTTGACTTCACCTTAAGACACAGAGTTTCTGAATTTACCCACTCTGTGTCTTTTTGTTTTATTATTGCCTGAAGTTATCCGTTTAATATATGGCTGAAAGCTGAAATTATCTCTGGCTTTCGTTTCCAAAGGGGTCAATTCTGTCTCTGTTAAATTCCGGACGATAAAAATCGTTGCTTTCCATTTCCTGAATCCATCCGTGCCTGAGACCATATTTCTCCAGCAGTTCCAGTGTTTTTTCATATTCGGAAAAGCGGATGGTACGGTTAATTAAAAAATCATTATTAGCCTTATTGGATGGATAATACTGAGACATTAGTGAAATATGGACATTGGGACTCAGCTCCCGGGCTATGAACCTGAAAACCTCCTCCGATTCCGCCAATCCGTTTGGCAGTACTAGATGTCTTATTATTAACCCACGGACGACTATATCGCCATCATAGACCAGCTCTTCGCCAACCTGACGGTACATTTCCCTCAGTGCCTGTTTTGTCTTCTCAAAATATCCGTCAACCTTTGAATAAGTTTTCCCATTTATATCACTACCGTATTTAATGTCGGGCAGGTAAATATCTGCTACTCCGTCATATAGTTTTAGCATCTCAACAGAATCGTAACCATTTGTATTGTAGATTACAGGAAGTCTGAGTCCCATTCCGGCAGCTAAAAAGATGGATTTCAATATCTGGGCTGAAAAATGGGTGGGTGATACCAAACCGATGTTGTGACACTCCTTTTCCTGCAGTTCAAGCATAATTGAAGCCAGTCGATGGAATGAAACTTCATGGTTCTTTTCGTTTTTCCAGTTTTGCGAAATTTCAAAATTCTGGCAAAAAACGCATTTAAGGTTGCAGTTACCGAAAAAGATATTCCCGGCGCCTCTGGTACCAGAAAGTACAGGTTCCTCGCCAAAATGCGGAGTATAGGAAGACACAATGGGTAAATATCCGCTAAGGCACTTGCCAAGCTGGTTCTCAACCCTGTTGACAAGGCATTCCCTGGGACACGTTATGCACCTGGATAACAGTTTATCAGACTTATCTGCTCTTTTTTTAAGTTCACCTGAAAGATATAAGTTTATATATGAAGGAGTAAAATCCATAAGTATGTAATTTTAGTTTTAAAGAAATCTGTGTGAAAAATATGATTTTTATTTCAAATACAAAATCCCAAATCCTTACCTGAATATGAAAAATAAAAACGACACTCTGGCTGATTTGAATTTGATACGGTACAAAGAGTTTCTTATTGAAATTTGGGAAAATAGCCCCTAAATTGTTATGTGAATTCCGTAAAATTAGTGTAGCAAAATTCAAGGGAAGCAACTATGAATATTTATTTTTTATTTAATTATCAGGAAGAAGAATACATCTGTACTTATATATATAGTAATGAAAATAACAGTATTGTTAGTTATTCGATGGATGAAGATTATATTGTAAAGACTGATGAACCAAAGATTAAAAGCCTCAAGCATCTGGAAGAAAGCTATTCGGCAGCAAAAAACAAAAAAGGGGACAAACAAAACCCTCCGCAGCTGCTTCAAAAAGAATTTCCGGACATAAAACCAGCCTTATATTTTCTTGAAGGAACAATTGAAGATTTCAAGGAGGGGATTCCTGCACGCAGGAAGCTGCCGCAAATTGTGAACCCATATGATCTGGATTTTGAAGATGAAAAGGATGGTTTCCCCTTATACAATGAGTCTGAAATGGACTTCGATGATAAAAAATTCAAAGATGATGATGATGAATTCTTTGATGATGATTTCGGACCTGGCGAAGAAGATGATGATGATGGATTTGGCGGTGATGAATATGATGACGAGGATGACAAGTATTAAGAAAACTGTTCCATGGGGTTTTTATGGACTTATAATTACTCCTTAACTAAACTGATTCCCGGTTTTTTGCCTGGAATTTCCAGGCTAAACCATAACTAATAAATCAAAACGTTGAAATAATGAAATCAAAGTTCCTTAAAAAATACCCCCTTGTCGATTATTTTTTTATAACTGTAGGTGCCGCAATTATGGCCCTTGGAATTGGGGTCTTTCTGGTAGATGCCCAGGTTGTGCCGGGAGGGGTCAGTGGTTTATCGATGGCTCTCCACTTTCTTTCCAACAAGACTATACCGGTTGGTTTAATGATGTGGCTATTAAATGTACCTCTTTATGCCTGGGGAGTTAAAGAGTTGGGTAAAAAATTCGGAACCCGTACATTTTATGGTTTTACGCTAAATTCCATTTTTATCGACCTTTTCAGGGGTGATATCCCTGGCTTTAAGTACATTAGACTCCAGGATACCCAAACAATTAAAGACCTGCTGCAAAATGATTTTCTGTTTCTGATATTGATTGGTTCTGTTTTGCTTGGAGTCGGATTGGGCATAATCTTCAAATTTAAAGGTACTACTGCCGGTTCAGACATTGTTGCATCAATTATGCAGAAGCGTTACGGTATTAAACCGGGGCAGGCAATAATGTTCATAGATTTCTTTGTCATTGCTCTGGCTGGATTTATTATTGAAATAAAGCACCTTTCTCCGGTTCGCCCGGCAATGTCACTGACCCTATATGCATTTTTCCTGTTGTTTGTTTCCAGTAAACTAGTGGATGTCATTGTCGACGGGTTTGATTATGCCAGGATGGCTTTTATTATTTCGGATAAATCTGATGAAATTGCGCAATGCATAATGAATGATTTCAGCCGTGGTGCTACCGGATTAAGAGCACATGGTTTATATAAAAACATTGAACGCGAGATTATTGTAACAGTAGTTACTTTCAGGGAAGTAACCATACTAACTGAGGCCATAAAGGAAATAGATCCCGATGCCTTTGTTATAATTGGGAATGTACATGAAGTGCTTGGGGAAGGATTCAGACGAAGAATTTAAGGTTTTTCCCCGTGAAATGTTGTACTTTATCACAGTTATTTTTATTTTAATAATGAAGTCAAGTTTTAAAATTTAGGCTATTGACATTTTTCACTATTCCTAATATATTACCCACATGAAAACGAAAAGTATCATATTATCGGTTTTAACTGGCTTATTACTGGCCGGATCTTTGATGGCAGTAACTACCTTTGGTGGGTTTGAAGTTAAAAGTGACGGAGATGATATTACTCTAAAGTGGTTTACAATTTTGGAAGATAATCTTCAGGTTATAGAAATTTATAGAAAGCCCGCAAGTGGCGGAAATTTTTCACTTATTGCAAGCATAACCCCCAAGGGTAACAATTCTTCATATACTTATATAGACAATTCTGCATTCAAGACCAGTGGTCATGAATATTTCTACAAATTGAAATTCGTTTCTGTAAATAGTATTGAATCCACTGAGTCTTATGCAATGCGGGTGGACCATAATAATGTTTCAGGCGTTAAGCGCACCTGGGGCAGCATAAAAGCAATGTTCAGATGATATCAAATACCTTTTTATTTCTGCAATAAGTTTCTCACCGGTTTCTTCAGATGAAAATTAAATATCTCCCTCACCTGGTCCTTTCGTTATTATTATTCCAGTGTGCTTCAACCCCTTCAAGAGTAGTTAAAAATAAAACCGTTACGAAGTACAAATCCAATGTTATAAGGATTTTACTTGATGGTGACCTGCAGTCCAGAACAATTTCTTTCAATTCTCCCGTTGTCATAAAGAGTGAAGATAATTCAATTGCCACTCTTAAGAAGGGTGAAAAGTTCTATTTTTCTACGGATAAGGATAAAATTGTATTGCATCTGGGAAAGAAGAAATACAGTTTAAATGTATGCGAAATTGATCCTGTTGCAGAAGATGACTTGTTGAATTATAAAGGAAAATCCTATAAAGGTGCATTCCGGATACAAAGCTCCAATAGTAAAGTGATACTCATAAACCATTCAGATCTTGAGAGTTATGTAAAGGGAGTAATATATTCGGAAATGGGTACTGCTTCCAAATCAGAAGATCTGGAAGCATTGAAGGCATTCGCTGTATGTGTGAGAAATTATACCTTGATGAAAATGGAGGAAAGCAGTGGTGCCTATGATGTTCTGGCTGATTTCAGGGATCAGGTTTTTAATGGGGTCCAGACGCAGAAAAGTTTAATAAACAGGGCAGTTACTGAAACCGAGGATATGATCCTGCTGTATAATGGCCTGCCGGCAAAAGTGTTTTATTTTTCGTCATGTGGAGGCTATACTGAAAACTGCGACAATGTGTTTAATCAGAAGTCTATCCCTTATTTAGCCGGAGTAAAAGACGGTGACGAAACATACTGCCGGATTTCCCCGGGTTTTATGTGGGAGGAGACTTATACACCGCAGGAATTGGTACAATATCTGGTACGATCCGGAACTTTGGCAAAGGGTGAGTATGTCATCAAAGATATTGTGGTAAAAAGCAGGTTTGATTCTGAACGTGTCAGGGACTTATATATTTCGGTCGAGGATAAAGATGGCCAGGAAACAGGTGTGACCCTGACTGGGAACGGAATTCGTTCTGTAATTAGATCAAAGGTAAACGGCGGATTACTGAAGAGTACGCTCTTCAGTCTGAAACCACAGTTCAGGGAGGGTAAACTGAGTAAATTAGTAATTCAGGGACTGGGGAACGGACATGGTGTGGGTTTATGTCAGTGGGGAGCCATAGGGCAGTCTCGATCGGGTGAAAAATATGATGAGATTCTATCTTTTTATTTCCCAGGAACTAAGTTAGGAAGGTTATAATGATTAAAACTGATGTGCCGATATATCTGGCCTCTAAATCACCACGCAGGAGGAAACTTCTTGAGTTGCTTAACCTCAAATTTGATTCATTTGATGTGGATTTAGATGAGGAAATTCTGGATGGAGAGCATCCGGTTGAAACTGTGAAAAGACTCTCACGTCAAAAGCTGGAGCTGGCCAGAAAGAGGGTACAGAATGGTATTATAATTACTGCTGATACAATTGTTGTGCTTGACCATCAGATTATAGGTAAACCTAAAGATGAGTCTGATGCCGAAAAAATCCTTGGATTTTTGAGCGGCAGGACGCATTGCGTCTATACCGGCTTTGCAATCTGTAATATGGTAAAGGGAGTAACTGTAATAGATCATGAAAAGACTCTGGTAACATTCAGAGAACTGAGCACTGAAGAGATCAGGGATTATATTAAGACAGGCAGCCCGATGGATAAAGCCGGGGCCTACGGAATACAGGATGATTTTGGTGCAGTCTTTGTTAAAAGAATAAATGGCTGCTATTACAATGTTGTTGGTCTGCCACTAACTAAACTTTATGATACACTAAAGAGAGTAATTTAATTGCTGGAAAAAGTAAAGAAAAACATCTTCAGATCACTGGCCATTGCAGCATTGCTGTATTTGGGTTTTACAATCTATGCTGATTACAAAAGTGTTATATCAGCCTTTGGCAGGTTCAACTGGTTATGGCTGCCGGTTCTTTTGCTCCTTTCCTTTATTAATTACCTTACGCGGTTTTTTAAATGGGATTATTACTTAAGAATTTTAAAAATTAATGTTTCCCGTCTGGATTCTTTTGCTATATTTATGTCGGGATTAATAATGAGCGTTACACCGGGAAAGATGGGCGAATTGCTCAAAGCTTATCTGGTCAAGCAGGTTTCCGGTGAATCAATCAGTAAAACGGCACCAATAATCATGGTTGAAAGAATTACGGATTTTATTTCCCTGGTACTTCTGGCCCTTCTTGGAGCTTATGTATTCAACTACGGGCGCCTGATTGTTATCGGTACCGGTCTGTTTTTTCTCCTGCTGTCACTTGTCATCAGTCATAAAAAATTGTCACTGCTGATAATCGGGTGGATAGTTAAAATGGGACTATTCAGAACTCACGCAGAGAGAATCAGAACGGCATATGAAAGTGCCTATATTTTGCTGCGTCCCATTCCATTGGTCTATATGGTTGTCATCAGTTTATTCTCCTGGTCCTTTGAATGTTTGGGTTATTACATAATTCTTCTTAATTTTGGAGTTAATTTTAATATACTCTGGGCGGTTTTCATCTATACCTTTTCTACTATTGCGGGTGCAATTACTATGCTGCCCGGGGGACTGGGTGTTACAGATGGCTCACTGACCTTTTTACTGGTCAGGAGCAAGGTATCTAAAGATATTGCTGTTTCTTCTACTTTTATTGTTAGAGCCGTTACACTCTGGTTTGCGGTTTTTATCGGTGTTCTTAGCGTTTCGTTTTATCAACATAGATATGGGAAAGTTTCGGTTGAGACTTCATTAAACAATTAGACGGAGTTAGAAAGATGGCAAAATTTAAACATATTAACGTCCCGGCTCAGGGTTCAAAAATAACCGTACAGGATAATAAATTAGTAGTACCTGATAATCCCATTATCCCATTTATTGAGGGTGACGGCACCGGACCTGATATCTGGAAGGCTTCACAGTTGGTATTTGATGCTGCTGTAAAAAAAGCTTATAAGGGAAAAAGAAAAGTATCCTGGATGGAAATATATGCCGGAGAGAAGGCACTTGGAATTTATGGTAAGAATAAATGGCTGCCTGAAGAAACTATTAAGGCTATCGGAGAATATGTTGTTGCCATTAAAGGACCTTTGACTACACCGGTTGGAGGAGGCATCAGAAGTCTGAACGTAACACTCAGACAGAAACTCGATCTATTTGCGTGTGTACGTCCGGTAAAATATTATGCCGGTACACCTAGCCCAATGAAACGTCCTCAGGATCTGGACATCGTACTTTTCAGAGAAAATACTGAAGATGTTTATGCAGGTATAGAATTCAAGGCAGGGTCCAAAGAAGCTAATGAAATTATAACTTTCCTGACTGATAAATTAAAGAAAGATGTTCGTCCGAACTCAGGTATAGGCATAAAACCAATGAGTGAATTCGGTTCGGTCAGACTGGTTAAAAAAGCAATCGAATATGCAATTGCGAATAACAGGAAGAGCGTGACTCTGGTGCACAAAGGCAATATAATGAAGTTCACAGAAGGATCATTCAAGGAATGGGGTTATAAAATTGCAAAGCAGGAGTTTTCTGACGTAATTGTAACTGAAGAAGAATTGAATAAAACCTATAAAGGCAAGCTGCCCGAAGGTAAGATTCTCATTAAGGACAGGATTGCAGATAGCATGTTCCAGCAGCTGTTGTTAAGACCGGACGAATATGACGTGGTTGCTACTCCGAACCTTAATGGAGATTATCTTTCGGATGCTGCAGCAGCACAGGTAGGCGGACTTGGTATTGCACCAGGTGCTAATATAAGCTATTTTGTCGCTCTTTTCGAGGCAACCCATGGTACTGCACCCAAATATGCCGGGCTGGACAAGATAAATCCAGGTTCTGTTATTCTGTCGGGTGTAATGATGTTTGAATATATGGGCTGGAAAGAAGCCGCACAACTCATTGAAAAAGCAATAACCCGGACTATTAAATCCAAGGTTGTTACTTATGACTTTGCACGACTGATGAATGGTGCAAAAGAAGTAAAAACTTCTCAGTTTGCGCGTGCAATTGTAGATAATATGAAGTAAATTTGATATACTTAAAATATATTATGTTCATTTCAGAAAGTTACTGTAGTATGCATTGACTTTAATAATCGAAGCAATTTTAAACTTGTATTCAATGTCTTAAAATTGCTTCGTTTCTTATTTGGATCACACGATAACTGAATTCTCCAGTAACTGAAGGGTCAATTTGGTTGATTTTCAACCGATGGCTTGTTATTTTACTTAGAACTATTAAAAATTAAGGAGGCACTATGTCAAGAGATAATGGTCTTGGAAAAGGAATGTTGATCGGTTTTATTACCGGTTCTGTTGTCGGTTCTATTGTTGCTCTTCTATATGCCCCTAAAAGCGGCAAGGAATTGAGAAGCGATATTAAAGAAAAGACTGACGAACTGAAGGAAGACGCTGAACAATATCTTGCTGAAGCTAAAGAAAAAGCCATAGAATTAATTAATGACGGAAAAAAAAAGTCCGAAAAGCTTATCTCTGATGCAAAGGTAAAAGTGGATGATCTGTTACAGGATGCCGAAAAAATCATGCACGACGCAAAGGGCAAGGCAAATGATTTTCTAAGTACCGGTAAAGATACCGTTGAAAGAGAGGGTGATAAGCTAAAGAGTGCTTTCAAGGCTGGTGTTGATGCATACAAGAACGAACAGAAGTCATAGTCTCAGCAGAAAGTCTTTGTTACTGGTTCCTTCAACTATTTTAGTTTATTCTATTCCGAAAACTAATAGTAACGTCATTTAAGAAGGAGGAAATTCTATGGATTGGGAAATAGCCGTACGTATATTTTTAATAGTGCTATTAATATCGGCATCTATATTATGCATTTATCTTGTGGTAACTCTCAAGCAAATAACTAAAACTATTGCTTCGGTTCAACGGGATGTAGAACAAATTAAGGCAAAAGTTGATCCTATTCTAACGAACGTAGATATTTTAAGTGGCAAAGTTGTTTTAATCACAGAGGAAGTCGAGTCAGTTGTAAAGGCTGTCAAACTGATTATTGAAAACCTTAAAGATAAGGCTGACGACCTTCTGCATAAGACAAAACAAATAAAAGCTAATATTGAGAATCCGGGTGCCGACTGGTTTAAGAAAGTAGTTGGAGTTTCACGAGGAATATCGGCCTTCTGGACTACTCTAAAAAATAAATAAATAAGAGAAAATATTAACTTTGTGGAGGTCACTTGAAAGAATACGGATCGGATTCTATCCGGAATATTGCGTTCATTGGTCATGGCGGAAGCGGTAAAACTTCGTTATCTGAGTTAATACTGTTTACAGGTGGTGAAATTAATAGAATTGGTAAGGTCGAAGAAGGAAATACGACCTCTGATTATAATACCAATGAAATTGAAAGACAAATCTCAATTGCTGCCACTCCTCTTCACGTTGAATGGAATAATACCAAAATTAACATCTTGGATACTCCAGGTTACTCTGATTTTATTGGACAGGTAAAAAGCTCTCTTCATGTTGCAGATACTGCAATAGCTGTACTTAAATCTGCTGAAGGAGTAGAAGTAGGAAGTGAAGCTACATGGAATTTTGTAAAAGAATATCAACTGCCGGCAGCTGTTCTTATTAATAAAGTTGATAATGAACATTCAAAGTTTAATGAAACGATAGATGGGGCTAAAGACAGGTTAAGTTCTGATGTAACTGTCGTGACTTTCCCGGCAAAGGAAGGTGTTAATTTCGATACTGTTGTTGATGTCATCAAACAAAAAGCTTATACCTATGGCACCGCAGGCAGCAAGAAAATTACTGAAACTGAAATCCCGGCAGATGTAAAAGCCCAGGCTGAATCTTTAAGGGAAGCTTTGGTAGAGAAAGTTGCTGAATCGGATGAGGACCTGTTAAATACGTTTTTTGAAAATGGTACGCTCACTGAAGATGAGTTACAGCGAGGGCTCAAATTAGCCGTTCTGAAAAGAGGTCTGATTCCTGCTTTTGCAGTTTCAGCTATTAAAGGTGTTGGCGTAAATAACTTCCTGGATTTTGCTTCTAAATATTTCCCTTCGCCTGTTGAAAGAGATGGAATTGAGGGAATCTTGAAGGACAAGGACCAGAAAGTTGCAGTACCATGTGATTCAAAGGCTGAACCCGTAATGTTTGTATTCAAAACACTGTCTGAACAGCACGTAGGTGAACTTTCAGTATTTAAGGTTTTTTCTGGTTCGGTAAGCGCAGGCCTGGACCTGATTAACCAGAACAACGGAAAAACTGAAAGATTGAGCCAGATGTTTTTCCTGAATGGCAAGAACAGGAAAGATGCTGCAAAAATCTATGCCGGTGATTTTGGTGCTGTTGTGAAATTGAAGGATACTCATACCAGTAACACTCTTACTTCAAAAAATTTCCCGGTTGTGTTACCTCCTGTGAAATTTCCGGAAGCTATCATCAATGGCGCCATTATTCCTAAAGCCAAGGGAGATGAAGACAAGATTTCAGCTGGTCTGCATACGTTGCACGAAGAAGATCCCACATTTTCTGTTAAATTCGATCCAGAACTGAGTCAGACTATTGTATCAGGACAGGGCGAACTGCAGCTGTCTCTTGCAGTTAAAATGTTAAAAGACAGGTATGGAGTTGAAGTGGATCTGGCAGAACCCAGGATTCCTTACAGGGAAACAATCAAGGGACGCTGTGACTCTGCAGAGTACAAACACAAGAAACAGTCCGGTGGACGCGGCCAGTATGGACACGTTTTCCTGAAAATCGAACCTCTCCCCAGGGGAACAGGTTTCGAGTTTGTAAATGCAATAGTCGGTGGTGTTATCCCCGGAAGATTTGTTCCCGCAGTAGAAAAAGGTGTCGTTGAAACGATGCAGCGCGGAATTCTGACCGGCTCAAAAATAATCGATATTAAAACTACATTATTCTTTGGATCTTTCCACGACGTGGATTCAGATGAAATGTCCTTTAAGATTGCCGCTTCGCAGGCATTCAAAAAGGGCTTTATGGATGCAAAACCCGTGATTCTGGAACCGATATACGAAGTGGAAGTTACTGTACCTGAAGAGTTCATGGGTGATGTTATGGGTAACCTGTCCAGCCGGCGCGGTAAAATCCTCGGTATGGATTCTGAAGGCCCATTCCAGATCATCAAGGCAAACGTGCCGCTTTCAGAATTGTACAGATATTCTACTCACCTGAGAAGCCTGACTTCCGGACGTGGTATCTACAAGATGAAATTTTCTCATTATGAAGAGGTACCCAAGGAAGTTGAAGGTAAAATTATTGAAGAGTACAAAAAATCGAGAGAAGAAGAATAATTTTCTATTTATTGAATTCAAGGCGGAGGACTATTCTTCCGCCTTTTTTTTTACAGAACGGGGCATGTATATGGATAAATTATGGTCTCCATGGAGATCCCAATATATAGAATCTTTCAAAAATGAGAATAAGTCGGATAAATGCGTCTTCTGTGATCAGGAGAATACAGATATTACGGACCCGGGGAACCTGGTTGTATTTAAGGACAGGCTGACTTTTGTTGTACTTAATCTCTATCCTTATAACAGCGGCCACCTCATGGTTGTACCCCACAGGCATACTAGTGATTTTCAGAGCCTGAGCATGGAAGAAAATACTGAGATAATGAGGAACCTGCAGCTGACAACCAGAGCTCTGGGTGTAGCAATGCAGCCCCATGGATTCAATGTCGGGGCAAACATTGGAAAGGCTGCCGGAGCCGGAATTGACACACACATTCATTTCCATGTAGTGCCCAGATGGAATGGCGACATAAACTTTATGCCGGCAATCGGAGAGGTGAAAGTTATTTCCGAGGATCTGCTTGCTACTAAAAACAAGCTGGTCAGTGCATTCAGGGAACTGATAAAACAGTAAATCAGACGGATATGAGATTATGCCGGAAATATTAGTAGCTCCAAACAGTTTCAAGGAATGTGCGGATTCAGTTACTATAGCCCGTTACTTTAAAGAAGCACTTGAAAGTGAATTTACAGTGAGATATCCAGGGCAGAACCTGGTTATTCAGTCTGTCCCGATTTCTGACGGAGGGGACGGATTCCTTAACGTATGCATCGAAAAGTTTGACCTCAGGATACTGGATTACAAGATCAGGACGCCATACAGTAACGATTTAATGAATGTCCGGTGTGGATATTCTTATAAATTACGCACGGTTTTTGTTGAATCTGCTGATGTTCTGGGTCTCAAGATTATTCCTTCAGGTATGAGACATCCTCTGAGCCTGAGTTCACAGGGGATGGGTGACCTGATCAATTTGTTAAAACAGGACTGTGCCACCCAGAGATTGGGTATTGATAAAATTGTAGTAGGTATTGGCGGTACGGGTACAAGCGATTTTGGAATAGGTATGTGTGCTGCCCTGGGGATGAAACTTATTGATAAAAATGGAGAAGAGCTATTTCCTGTGCCGGCAAATTTCCATTTAGCTGAAAGAGTTTACTGGCAAAAGCCTGTTCTTCCCTTTAATATTGATTTAATCCTGGATGTTGATATTCCACTTCTGGGTCCAACTGGTGCCAGCATGGTCTTTGCACCGCAAAAAGGAGCTACATTCGAAGAAGTACTGCTGCTTGAAAAGGGAATAACCAGAATTATTGAACTGACAGTGCCCGGATCTGCAGAGAACGTGCACAATCTATACGGGGCAGGTGGCGGATTGTCAGGAGGATTTTACCATTTCCTGGGGGCGAAATATAGATTTGCAGAGGAATTCATGAGGCAGGATCTGGGAATTGTTAAAGACAGGATAAAACCCGATATTATTATTACAGGTGAGGGATCTTTTGATTCCCAGTCGTTACATAAAAAGGGTGTATATCTGCTCCTGCATGAGTTTCTTGGAACCGGAATTCCGGTTTTTATTTGTGCCGGAAAAATAAAAGATATTCCGGACCAGTTTAAGAGGCCGGACCTGCATTTTATTGAAATATCGGGTTACTTTAGCACCGATCAGGAATGCATTCAAAATATCAGATCCGGGATAAAAAAAACAGTAACTGATATTTTAAAAATATATTTTGCAAAGGAAATCCAGTAGGTAGTATATTGCATATCCCAATAATATAAACCTGGATAGTAATTCAACTTCAGCAGAAAAAGAATTTTATTCTGCAGCTTAAATTCAACAGATTTTAATAAATTAATTCCAAATATTAGAAAAGAGCATTATCTTAACTCTAACGGTTAAATTTTCTCAAAATATATAGTCGAAAATGAAAGAATATCTCGATTTAGTGAAACTGGTAATTGAAAACGGGACGCGGAAGCCGTCGCGTACAGGTATTGATACAATTTCTTATTTCTCTGCTCATTACAGGGTGGACTTAAGCAAGGGTTTTCCGCTTTTAACAACTAAAAAAATGATGTGGAATTCATTGCTGCATGAGGTCCTTTGGTATCTTTCCGGCGATAATCATATCAGGAATCTCAGGAAACATACTAAAATATGGGACGCCTGGGCAGATGAAAACGGGAATCTTGAGACAGCTTATGGCTATTACTGGCGTCATTTCCCAAGTGCTGAAAAGGATCAAAACGGAAACTGGAAGGTTACTGAAATAGATCAGATTAAATATGTAATTGATACACTAAAGACCAACCCTTACAGCAGAAGACTCGTAGTATCGGCCTGGGAGCCTGGGAATGCCATTAAAAGCAAACTGCCTCCATGCCACTATACTTACGTATTTAATGTAAATGACGGGAAACTGAACTGCCATCTTTCCCAGCGCTCAGGGGACATCGCGCTTGGTATTCCGTTTAACCTTGCTGCATATTCATTGCTGACACAGATTATTGCTCAGGAGACCGGGCTTGAACTCGGTTATTTTGCTCATAGTATCATTGATGCACATATATATGTGGCAGATAAAGGTTCACCATTGGAACAATATGATCACCTTGAAGGATTAAAAGAGCAGTTAAAGCGTGAACCATTGCCATTGCCACAACTGAAGATTGCAAAAAAACCAATTGATGAACTGACGTTCGATGATTTTGAACTGTTAAACTATAGATCTCACGAAAGAATTAAGTTTGAAGTAGCTGTATAAAGCAGTATATAAGCAGGAATCGTGAACCAGTCCTCAATATGTGATCAGGAACAATCCACACATAAGGAGCGGCTAAAACCAGCAATTCTGATTTCATTTTTGGCTTGGAATTATTACTTATTATAAAGGGATAAATTGCAGAAAATAATTGTTGTTGCTGTAGCAAAAAACGGTGTAATTGGTAGGAATGGGATGATCCCCTGGCACTCAAAGGAGGACCTGCAGTACTTTAAATCGTTGACTATGGGGTTCCCTGTGATTATGGGAAGAAAAACCTTTGAATCCCTGAAAAAACCCCTTAAAGGAAGACTGAATATAGTTATTTCACGAAACAAAGAACTGAATTATGATCTTGAAGGAGTGAAGGTATTCAATACACTTGAATCTGCTTATGCTTATTGCCGCGAAACAGAGAAATCCGAGAAGGTATTTATAATCGGCGGCGGGGAAATATACAAACAGGCCATAAAAACTGCTGATGTAATGAGTATCTCAAGAATGAAAATAGTGGCTGAAGGTGATACTTTCTTTCCTGATTTTGACAAGAACAAGTGGGAAGAAGAGACGAAAATTAATTATCCCGATTTTGATGTAATTCTTTACGTAAGAAAATAATAAGGTTGTAACGAAAGAAGAATATGAATTCAAATAAAATTAAAATACTCCCGGAAAATATTGCCAATAAAATTGCTGCGGGTGAAGTTGTACAGCGTCCGGAATCTGTTATTAAAGAACTTCTTGAAAATTCAATAGATGCCAATGCAACAAGTATAGACGTTATTGTTAAAAGGGCAGGAAAATTACTCATTCAGGTAGCCGATAATGGTGATGGAATGGAGGAGTCAGATGCACTGATGTGCATTCAGCGGCACGCTACCAGTAAGATCCATACGTATGAAGATCTTGAAGCCATCAAAACACTTGGATTCAGGGGAGAGGCTTTAAGCTCAATTGCTGCTGTAAGCCAGCTGGAGATAAAGACGGAGACACGGGACCAGGAGATCGGTATCTGCCTTAAAATTGAAGATGGTTCTACAATAATCAGAGAAAAGGGTTCATTTTCCAAGGGAACTTCGATTTCTGTCAAAAACCTTTTTTTCAATACACCTGCAAGAAGAAATTTCCTAAAATCGGATGCTACAGAACTAAAACACATTATTGAAACATTCAAAAGAATTGCCCTGAGCCAGCCTGGTATTGCCTTTAAATTCTATAATGACGATGATCTCATTTTTGATTTCGAAGCAGGTTCAAGAGATGACCGTATCAGGGCTGTTTTTGCTGATAATATGCTCGAAGCACTGGTTGAAGTAAAAGAAATGACTAATTTCCTGAGCGTTTCGGGTTATATAGCAAAACCTGCATACCTGCGCAAAAGTAAGGGTGAACAGTATTTGTTTATTAATAACAGGTTTGTTGTCAGCAAGCAGGTGAACCATGCGGTTTTCCATGCATACGAAAATATTCTGGATAAAGGGGACTACCCGTTCTTTATATTATTCATTGAACTGGACCCAAGAGGAATTGATATCAATGTACATCCCTCAAAACTTGAGGTGAAATTCGAGGATGAAAAGGATGTCTATACCTTTATGCATGCTGTAATTAAGAAGAGTCTCGGCAGTTACGATTTGGTCCCTGCCATGTCCTTTTCAGGCGGGGGAGATGTAAATAATGAAAGACTGCAATTTGATAACCAGCAAAGAACTGAAAAGGGAAACTTTGAGGACCGTCCAGTTTTTAATGACAGGTCCGGTAACCAGGGAGCGGGTCGTAATTCAAATTTCAGTGACAGGGATATTGACTTGCTGTTCAGTTCCTTGAATCCGGAAATCAGGAGGACTTCTCCACCGGAAGCTATTAACCATCCTTTCAGAGAAATGGAAAACAGGGAAATATTTCATTCAGTACCGGCAGAAAGCTCTGAGAGCGAAGATGTCCGGGTATTTACTTCATTTATTATTCAACTGCACAATAAATATATCCTTTCGCAGATAAAAAGCGGTCTTATGATCATTGATCAGCACGTTGCTCACGAAAGGATTCTATATGAAAAAGCCCAGAAATCCTTTAATGCCGACTTTCCGTTTTCTCAACAGCTTTTATTCTCCCAGACAATTATGGTAGATCCCGGTGACTATGCGCTGCTAAAGGAGCTGCAGCCCTTCCTGACAAAGCTGGGATTTGAAATTAAATTCTTCAGCAAGAACACCGTAGTTGTTGATGGTGTGCCACAGGATGTAAAACTTGGTACGGAAGAAAGAATTCTGCTGGAGATTGTTGACGAATATAAAAAAAACCAGAGAGAGAAGCATCTTGAAGAAAAGGATAACCTGGCAAAGTCCTTTTCCTGCAAAACTGCAATAAAGGCAGGCGATAAATTGTCCGAAAAGGAAATGCGTCTGCTGGTTGATCAACTGTTTGCAACCTCTATGCCTTACGTTTGCCCTCACGGCCGTCCCATCGTTATTAAAATTCCTCTGGAGGAGTTTGATAAAAGATTTGGAAGGACGTCCTGATATACTGTGTATAAAGATTTGGACTGAGTATAGCTGTGATTTACAGAGATGGAAAATTTTGAATTTAAATTTTCATGATTATTCTGTATAATTAATGATAATGCAAAAAGAGGGCAAAATGGACGAAGAATTAAAAAAAGCAAGAGACAAATATCTGGGAAAAGTTTCTAAGGCTTCCAATACAGGAATGAAGTTTACTTCTGTCAGCGGAGAACCTGTAAATGTCTTATACACTCCAGATGATATTAAAAATAGCAACTATATAAATGATATTGGATTTCCGGGTGAGTACCCTTATACAAGGGGTATACACTCAAATGGTTACAGGGGCAAAATATGGACCATGCGCCAGTTTGCAGGCTTCGGTACTCCTGAGGATACGAATGAAAGATTTCATTATCTGCTGAAACATGGGCAAACAGGCCTTTCAGTTGCTTTTGATCTTCCTACTTTGATGGGGTGGGATTCGGATGCGAAGTTAAGCAACGGCGAAGTCGGGATCTGCGGAGTGGCCGTTTCCTCACTCAAGGATATGGAAATTTTGTTCAATAAAATTCCTCTCGATAAAGTTTCAACCTCAATGACTATAAATTCTCCTGCAGCAATGATATTTGCGTTTTATCTCGCAGTGGCAAAAAAGCAGGGGATTGATTTCAGTTTGCTGAGAGGTACTCTTCAGAATGACATACTAAAAGAATATATAGCTCAGAAGGAATTTATATTTCCACCCAAACCTTCCATGAGAATAATTACCGATATGATTGAATACTGTACTAAGGAGGTCCCTCAGTGGAATCCGGTATCAGTCAGCGGATATCATATCAGGGAGGCTGGGTCAACGGCTGTACAGGAACTGGCATTTACACTGGCCGATGGTTTTGCTTACATTGAAGCATGCCTGGAAAGAGGGCTGGATATTGATGAGTTTGCTCCCAGAATTTCTTTCTTTTTTAATTCACACCTTGATTTCTTTGAGGAGATAGCCAAGTACAGGGCTGCCCGCAGAATATATGCAAGAAGAATGAAGGAAAAATATGGCGCTAAGAACCCCAGGTCATGGTGGCTAAGATTTCATACACAGACTGCTGGAGTTACCCTTACGGCCCAACAGCCTGAAAATAACATCATCCGTACTGCATTCCAGGCTCTTGCCGCCGTGCTCGGTGGTACACAGTCACTGCATACTAACTCCATGGATGAGACCCTGGCACTTCCGAGCGAGGAAGCCGTAAAGATTGCACTTAGAACACAGCAGCTAATTGCCTATGAAACAGGTGTAATCAATACTGTAGACCCTCTGGGAGGCAGCTATTATATAGAGTCTTTGACAGATAAGATGGAAAAACAGGCCAATGAAATATTTGCACAGATTGATGCGCTGGGTGGAGTAATCGAATCAATTGAAGCCGGATATTTTCAGAAAGAAATTGCAGATGCAGCCTACAGATACCAGCTTGAACTGGAAAGAAAGGAGAAGTTCATAGTTGGAGTAAACGAATTCGTTGAGGAGGAAGAAAAAATTGATATCCCGCTTCTTACAATTTCTTCCGAAGTAGAAGCAAAACAGAAAAAAAGACTTGAGATGTTGCGTCAAAGCCGTAATGAAGAAAAGGTGAAACAGTCCCTGCTGGAAATAGGAAATGCGGCCAAAGACGGCAGAAATCTTATGCCTGTTTTAATTGAAGCCTCTGAAAACTATGTTACACTTGGAGAAATGGTTCAGGAGCTTAAAAAGCATTTTGGTATCTATGAGGAGACTATAGTATTTTAGCCGGATCCACACAATATAACTGAGTAGCAAAAGCATTTTGCGTAAAGAGAATAAATAATATATATTTCAGCTTCCAATATTGAATTATTTTACACCGGATGAAACATGAACCAATCTGCTGACATTGTTTATTCTCATAACCTCTGGACTGTGATGTCTAACTATTTGAAATTGTTGCGTGTCGCTCAATGGATTAAGAACCTCTTTGTTTTTGTTCCGCTGCTGTTTTCAAAGAATTTGTTTTATCCGAGCTATACACTGGAAGTTGTACTGGCATTTATTGCTTTTTGTCTTACTTCAAGTGTCGTTTATATAATGAATGATCTGTTCGACATTGAATCTGACAAATTACATCCGAAAAAGAAGTCCAGACCAATTGCCAGTGGTGCTATTTCGAAGCAAAGTGCAGTGATCACCATTGTTGTCCTGTTTTTACCCGTGATATTTCTTATCCTGAAACTGAACATGGCATTTGTGTCCGCTCTTTTAGGTTACATTGTGCTGAACATCCTTTATTCGCTGGTGTTAAAACACGTTGTGATAATTGATATTATTAGTATTGCTGCCGGATTTATGCTGAGGGTCCTGGCCGGCGCTTATGTAATATCTGTATACGTTTCCAGCTGGCTGATTCTTACGACGCTATTCATTTCGCTGTTTCTGGCTATAATGAAAAGACGCTCAGAGTTGGGGCTGAATCTGGCGGAAGGAGGCAGTACAAGAAAGGTGCTGTCTGAATACTCTATCAGTTTTACTGAACAGCTGGCTACAATTTCTGCAGCCGGTGTAATTATCTGTTATGCACTTTATTCCGTTTCTGAAAGAACCACCAGCTATCTGCACAGCGAAAATCTCGTCTATACAACTATTTTTGTGGTTTTTGGAATATTTAGATTTATGTATCTTGTTTATAAGAAGAGCAAGGGTGAGAATGCAACGGAAGTTATGTTAACAGATATACCAATGATCATAAATATTATTTTATATATATTAACTGCAATTTATATAGTGTATTTTTAATATGAAAAACCGGGATAATTGCCTGGCAGCTATTTACAATTAATTATATTAATAAATCAGACATGTTCGGACAATTATTTCTACTATTTTTACTAATTTTACTCAGTGCGTTCTTTTCTTCTTCGGAACTCGCCTTTGTTGTTGCGAACAAGATAAAATTTGAGATTAAAGCCAGGAAGAACAATCTGGCCGCACAGACAGCCTTATACTTCTTTAAGAACAGCCAGTTGTTTTTTTCTACTATCCTTATAAGCACCAATATAGTACAGATCACATTTTCCTCAATCATCACGATATTTCTGGAATACTACTTCCACCTTACCGAATGGAGCATCTTATTGGTTTCAACCTCATTGCTGCTTTTTTTCGGAGAGCTTCTCCCCAAATATGTAGCAAGGGAAATGGCGGACAGAATGCTGATGATTACAATTATTCCGGTTCGTGTTGTCACCGTTATCTTGTTCCCGTTTACTAAAGTCACATCCCTGGTTTCTAAATTTTTCTCACGCGGAGAAAGTGTTAAGGAAGAAAGCATTAACCTTCTCTTCAACAGACAGGAAATTCAGATGCTGGTAAGAGAAAGCCAGGAAGCCGGACACGTTAACAAAAATGAAACAGATATTCTTACAAGGATCATAGAACTTGGGGACCGGAGAGTTTACGAGGTAATGCGGCCCAGGACGGATATTGTTGGAGTTGAAGTAACCAGCACTATCGATGAGGTGCTGCAGGTGTTCATAGAATCCGGGTATTCCAAACTCCCGGTATTTGAAGATAGCCTGGATAATATAAAAGGTATTGTTCTGGCCTACGATCTTTTTAAGAAGCCCGAAAACCTTGCAAGTATAATTCGCCCTGTAATATTTGTTCCAGATACCAAAAAGAGTACAGAGATGTTGAATGAGTTCTCATCAAAAAGGGTCTCATTTGCAGTTGCCGTTGATGAATTTGGAGGAACGGCCGGGATACTGACTATGGAAGATATTATTGAGGAACTTCTGGGGGAGATCAAGGACGAGTACGATACTGATGATGAAATATGCAAAAGCATCGGGGATAGTACTTATATAATAGGCGGAAAAGTAGAAATTGACTATATCAATGATCAATTCATGCTTAATTTGCCGGAAGGGGATTATGCGACTATTGGCGGGTATATAACTTCACACCTTGGGAGGATTCCACTGCAGGGGGAGACTCTTGTTATAGATAAATTTAAGATACTAATAATCCGGTCGAACCAGATCAGAATAGAACTCGTTAAAGTTACAGTACTTCCCGAGGAAGTATAGAAGAGTTAAGAATATTGCTAAATGATTATACAAAAAAGGCGGGGGATTAACCCCGCCTTTTCAATTTATCAGGATTTTTCTATTTTAGCCCATGAATCTCTAAGGGCAACCGTACGGTTAAATATCAGTTTCCCCCTGGTTGAATCCTTGTCTACACAGAAATATCCCTGCCTTTCAAACTGGTATTTGCTTCCAGGTGTGGCATCCGCTAAACCGGGTTCTAACAAACAGGTGCTTAATACCTGTAAAGAGTCAGGGTTGAGATAAGATTTCCAGTCAGTATCAGCCTTTTCAACTGTAGGATCTTCCACACTGAAAAGACGGTCATAAAGCCTTACTTCAGCCTGAATCGCGTGTTCTGCAGATACCCAGTGAATGGTACCTTTGACTTTCCTGCCGCTCTGATCAGACCCGCTCTTGGTTTCAGGATAATATGAGCAGTGAAGTTCTTTAATTTCACCTGTTTTCTCGTCTTTAATAACTTCATTGCATTTAATTATGTATGCATACCGGAGCCTGACCTCGTTTCCAGGGAAAAGTCTGAAAAACTTTTTCGGCGGATCTTCACGGAAATCATCCTGCTCGATATAAAGAACTTTAGAGAACGGGACTTTGCGTGTACCCATTGAGGCATCTTCAGGGTTATTAGTTGCATCAAGTTCTTCAACCTGGCCATCAGGGTAGTTATCAATTATTACCTTCAATGGATTCAATACAGCCATAACACGCATAGCACGTTTGTTAAGATCCTCACGTATGCTATGTTCCAGTAAAGCAACATCTATAGTATTATCTCTCTTTGCTACACCCACTTTCTCACTGAAATTACGAATAGACTCGGGTGTGTAGCCGCGTCTTCTCAGACCGGAAATGGTAGGCATTCTCGGGTCATCCCAGCCGCTGACAAAGCCTTCCTCAACGAGCTGCAGAAGTTTACGTTTGCTCATAACTGTATAATTCAGGTTCAGCCGCGCAAATTCTACCTGCTGCGGATGGTATACTTCCAATTCATCCAGGAACCAGTCATATAATGGCCGGTGCGCTTCAAATTCCAACGTACAGATTGAATGGGTAATTCCTTCAATGGAGTCAGAAAAGCCGTGAGCGAAGTCATACATAGGGTAGATACACCACTTATCACCGGTACGGTGGTGTGTTGCTCTCAGGATACGGTAAATAACCGGGTCGCGCATATTCAGATTAGGAGAGGCCATATCAATTTTTGCCCTCAGCGTGCGTGAACCGTCCGGAAATTCGCCGGCTTTCATTTTTTCAAACAGATCCATATTTTCTTCAATAGTTCTGTCGCGGTAAGGACTGTTTTTGCCAGGTTCTGTCAAAGTTCCCCTGTACTGTCTGACTTCCTGTGGAGTTAAATCACAAACGTAAGCTTTTCCTTTTTGTATCAGCTGAACGGCAAAGCCGTATAATTTATCAAAATAATCGGAAGCATAGAACATCCTGTCATCCCAGTCAAATCCCAGCCATTTTACGTCTTCAATGATGGAATCAACATATTCGACGTCTTCTTTGCTCGGATTTGTATCATCGAAGCGCAGGTTGCATAATCCGCTGAATTCTTTGGCTACTCCGAAATTCAGGCATATTGATTTTGCATGTCCGATATGCAGATAACCGTTTGGTTCAGGAGGGAAGCGGGTGTGCACCTTGCCTCCGAATTTATTGGTTTTCAGATCTTCTGAAATAATTGTTCTGATAAAATCCAGCGAAGGGACCGTATTTAC
Source organism: Ignavibacteriales bacterium (assembly GCA_050258815.1). Taxonomy (GTDB): domain Bacteria; phylum Bacteroidota; class Ignavibacteria; order Ignavibacteriales; family SURF-24; genus JAAXKN01. The sequence goes on along the minus strand of JBLMZM010000290.1, from coordinate 12,252 downwards.
AACAGTCTTATCGCCATTGACCGTCACTTTATTCCCAAGCGAAAGGTCCTTTTTCTCTTCTTTATTATTTTTATTTTCTTCCATAAAATATAGTATATCCGATTTTGAATAATTCTTCAATAGTAAATTTAGTACAGCAAAAATCAGATAGGTTTAATCTTTTTAATTGCTTCTTTAAGTCTGTAAATGCTTTCTTCTTTCCCAAGAATCTCCAGAATGTCAAATAAACCCGGACCTCCGCTCATGCCTGAAACTGCAAGCCGTACCGGGTGGATAAGTTTTGCATTTCCTACGGCCAGAGCCTCTGCAGTACTCTTGAGTACTGATTCGTACTGTTCCTTTGCGGGGTTTTCAAGAGCAGAATAGGCCTCAATCAGTTTTTCAAGATATTCAGGAGTATTTTCCTTCCAATTCTTTGCTATGGCATTCTCGTCATACGATTCGGGTCTGGCAAAGAAATAGGGACTTTTTTCGACATATTCCTTTACGAATGTTACTCTTTCGCGCATTGCATCAATTACCTTCACCAGATAATCGTCACTGTACGGGTTATCCTTATAAGATGAATCTGCCAGCACTTCACGTAACAGAGTAAGTAGTTCAGTCGCCGATTTTTTCCTTAAATGTTCAGCATTAAGCCAGTTTAATTTTTCAATATTAAAGACGGCACCAGACTTATTTACACGTTCGAGCGAGAACCTGCGGATCATTTCTTCAAGCTGATAGTATTCCACGTCATCGCCTGCATTCCATCCAAGCAGGGCAACAAAATTCAGCAAGGCCTCTTTCAAATAGCCTTTAGCCCTGTAATCTTCAACAGCAACATCGCCCTGACGCTTGCTTAACTTGGATTTGTCAGGGTTCAGTAATAACGGAAGATGTGCAAACACCGGCTTTTCCCAGCCGAAGAAATCATATAAGAGAACGTGTTTGGGAGTAGATGACAGCCATTCTTCGCCCCTGATGACGTGTGTAATTTTCATCAGATGGTCATCAACTACATTCGCCATATGATACGTTGGGTAACTGTCACTTTTTATAAGAACCTGATCGTCAATAATATTGCTGTCGAATTCAACCCTTCCGCGGACAATGTCATCAAACGCAATCTTCAAATCGGGAGGTACGTTCATCCTTACTACGTATGGCTCTCCATTTTTAAGCTTTTCCTCAATTTCACCGGGTGTCAGAGCCAGGCAGTGTTTATCATATTTGGGCTGCTGTCCTGCCTTTTGCTGATTTTCTCTTACCTCAGTCAGTCTTTCCTGCGTACAAAAGCAATAGTAAGCATGCTTGCTGGCAATCAATTCTTCGGCATATTTCTTATATATATTAAGCCTTTCCGATTGCATATATGGTCCGTAATCTCCACCTTTTACGGGACCCTCATCAAATTCCAGTCCTATCCAGCCAAGGACATTTATCAGATTTTCAACGGCACCTTCAACATAACGTGTCCTGTCGGTATCTTCAATCCTAAGAATGAACTTACCGTTTTGATTCCTTGCAAATAAATAGTTATATAGTGCAGTTCTTAAACCTCCGACGTGCAGGTAACCGGTAGGACTTGGTGCAAATCTGACTCTTGGATATTCGCTAATCATTATACCTCATAGTTATAACAAAATTCAATTAGTTTATTTTATAAAATTATTTTTTCCCGTTTGTATAAAATTTAACCTTCTCAATAAATTCTTTACTATCAATCGGCTTAGGAATGTAATCTGTTGCCCCGGCTTCAAGGCATTTTTCCCTGTCACCCTTCATAGCGAAGGCTGTAAGAGCAATAACCGGAGTATCCTTATATCCCGGAAGCTGCCTGATTTTTTCTGTCGCTTCAAACCCATTCATTACAGGCATCTGCATATCCATCAGCACAAGATCAAAACGTTGAAGCTTTGCATTTTCCAGCGCTTCTTCTCCATTTTCAACAACAACAACATTTTCAAAATTGTTCTTCTTTAACAATCTGGTAACAATTATTTGCGAATGTTTATAATCCTCAGCCAGCAATATCTTAATCACATTATCCTTAACTGCGATTTCCTCTGCCGGAAGCGGAGTGTCATAACGATTGATCATATCGTTGATTGTCTGGGCCAGATCCTCGATATTCGTACTTTTTTTGCTGAGTAACTCTTCAAATAGCCCGTCAATTTTTTTCAGATCCTCCTGGAAGTTTTCTTTCCCTGTATAGATCATAATGGGCAGTTTGGAGAACCTGCTGTTGGATTTAATCAGTTTTATCAGCTCAAATCCATTTGGATCAGGCATATCAAGATCAATAATAGCAAGGTCGATATCCTTATCCCTGATGAGATCCATTACATTTGCCGACACCGGTTCGGCAAGGGCATTGTATCCGGCGTTTTCAATTGCTTCTCTTATCAGGTTCAACGTAGGAAGATCATCATCCACGCAAAGAATTATGGAGTCCTTTTTAAGTTTATAGCTCTGCAGGACTTCCACAAGAAATTTATATTTAATCGGTTTTACAAAATACTCTACAGCACCCAGCATAAAAGCTTTTTGCTGTTCGGCTTCAATCGAACAGACTATAACCGGAGTATTTTTTGTGTGCTTATTCTCGTGTATATTTTTAAGTAATTCGAGACCGTTGGTATTTGGCAGCACAATATCCATGATAATTGCCAGGAATTTTTCCTTCTCAATTATCCCCATTGTCTGTTCGGCCGAATTAACGATTGTCGGGTCATATCCCCATTTGTTCAAATAGTTGCTGAGAAGTTTTGAAGTTGCATAATCATCCTCAATTACCAGCACCTTATTTTTGCTTCCCGGAGGGGGCAAATTAATAATCTTCTTTTCTATTTCTGATGGTACTTCAGCCCCGAATGTAAAATTGAAAGTCGTGCCTTTACCAATAGTGCTTTCTACACTAATATCACCGCCGAGAAAGTTGATATATTTCTTGGCGAGTGTTAGTCCTAGTCCTGTTCCGCCGGTACTTTTAAGACCATCCAGTTGTGCGAACCTAAAAGGTTCAAAAATATCCTTAAGCTTTTCGGAGGGTATTCCTTTACCCGTATCAGAAATTCTGATATTTAACTTATCATTGCCTGCCAGTGAAACGTTAAGAGATATTTTACCGCGTTCCGTCATTCTAACAGAATGAGATAAAAGAATCTGCAGGATGTATCTCAGCCTCTGATTATCAACAAAGATTTTATCAGGGAAGTTCTTGCTGAATTCGACCGATATTTCTAATCTGGCGTTATCAACTTTTTCAGAAAAAACCTTAGTGATTTCCTCAATTGAGGCGCGGGCATCTGTGATGACCCGGTTCTCTTTAATTTTCCCCGATTCAATTTTTGCAACATCAATGATATCATTGATTATTAATAACAGGCTGTGGGCATTATTTTTAATGATAGAGACGTACTCAGACTGGGAAGAAGTAAGACTATCCTCTCCCAGCAATGATGCAAAACCAATTATACTGTTAGCCGGAGTTCTAAGCTCCTGGGAAATATCGTTTAGTATTTCAGAAGTAGATTTCTGTGATACCAGAATATCTCCGCCTCTGGCAGTTATCCATATTTTTAAAACAGATCCCATGAAATCTGTAATTGTCTTAAGGCTTGTGATATCAGAACGCAAAAAAGGAGTTTTCTTGGCAAATTTAATAAAGTAACTTTGGCCATTGCTAACTTTTAAAGTCATACATGATTCGTAAATGACAAATTCCGAAATCTGGATCTCACATTCTGCATCCGAATGAAAATGGTGCGCAGGATCATTTCCCTTTAGTAATGTACATACAGAGCAACAGAAAGTGGCTCCCCTGAAGAAATTCTTTTTTGCAGCCAGGGATTTCCCAAGAACTGTCAGATTGTTATCCCCTGTTATCCTGAACAAAACCATTGCCTGCAGTTCGAATTCATTCACTATATAGTCACATAACTCATCAGGAAACTGCTCCTGGGCCTTTTCTGCCATTGCTGCCAGATAATTATATTTTTCCAGGAACTCCAATTTTACACTTTGCATTTATGGCCTATTATTAGTTCATCATTAATGATTGTTCTTGCCAAACTTTAATAGCACAAATATAAACAAAATATAAATAAACTATATAATGCAATTTCTCCTTAATCCGATTTTTTTTCTTATAAAACCTTTCCTGATAATATCTTACTGGGAAAAAGCGACTGAGTATAAAAAGGCTGGGAGTGAGACAAAACAACGCGCAATCCGGGATATTAAATACCGGTTACCGGCACCCGGTATTTAATAATGGTAATACGGATTGGGACATTATAATTTATTTTGTCGTACGTCACAGAATAAGAGGCAGATTTAGATTAAAATTAAATAACAGGCATGATCCTCATTGACTGGATCACCTGAACTCTTTTCCAGGGCCTGGACCGGCAAAATGAACCTCTATGTGCAAAATAATGTTAACTAGCTATGGGAAATTTTTAAATTTTGGAGCAACTGATGAAACAGATGAATGTTATTGATGAAAAAAATGAACAGGTAATTGAGGGTAAGTATAATTACATATTTAAATCCAATGGATTGGAAAGGGAAATAGATAGTTTTAAGGAATCCAGGCTAAAAGACATAAAATTTACCATGGTAACGAAGCATATCATGTTCTCGCTTTTTGCATTAATCCTGTCGTTTTTCCTTGATATAGCCTATGTGCCATTGCTTGGCAACGTTACCATGAACATTGCCAAGGGACTATTTCCCAGCTGGTCACCAATAAACCAGACATTTCATTCAATCAGTTTCTGGTGGATGCCGGTTCTGGCTTATTTAATTTTTGTTCTATTTGCCTATAAGGCTTATGGAGAATTAAGAAGGGAAGTAAAAGAATCCACTTCAAACGATATAATTGACAGAATAATTGGTTCTTCCATCAGCACAATTGATGGAATCGCCACTGCATTACCCCTTATTGGAGCCGCAATTCTGCTTATCAGTATAAAACTGGGACCCGAGGTATTTCTGGGATTATCAGTTCCATTCGAAATAAAAGCCCTTATCATTCTTGCTCTTGGCAAGTTGTTCGAACCTGTACTTGATGAGCTCAGTGTGGAGTTTCAGCACATTATTAACAAGGCAAATGAAATAAAGGACAGATATTATGCTCAGACACAGATAGAGCATTTCCAGATGGTAATAAAGCAGTTAAGTGAAAAGAACGGGATGAATAGCGCGGCAATATCCGAATACATGTCCGTAGATGACCTGAGGCAATATGAAGAGGTTCTCATTCGTACTGCTGAACTGAGCATGCAGATGCAGGCTAATTTTAACAATACATACCAGATACTGGAAAAAATTAATAATCTCCAATCCCTGAATAACCAGAAAGTAAATGAATTCAAAATGCTTGCCGACAGCATTGCCAACGCATCAAATGCACTGAAAGATGAGAAGACTCTGCAGGCATTGCGCAGCCTTGAATCCATCGTCATTAAAAAGTAAAAGGTAACCAAATGGTAAAAAAGAACAGGGATAGCAAATTCGTAATATATCAGGTGTTATATATCTTTGTGATTACCGTGTTGGCCATCAAGGGAGCGGGCCTGGATTTAGGGGAGGTAATTTCAAAGGATGATGCGATTAAAAGAAGCGTTAGGGATTCACTGGTTACTGTTATCGATTCTCTGAGCGCAATTGGCGCCACATTCGACGTAAAAGTGACCTCAAATGTGATTAACGAAAATGCGGTTCTTAAGAAAAAAGTTGAATCTCTCAGCCAGAATGTAGCAACATTATCGAAGAAGGTAAAGGAAACACCACCTCCGGCAGAAGTGAAAGCAGCCGAAAAACTGGTTGTAAAAGATGATTCCAGAGATATGATACCTGTAAATTCACCCCTTGCAGAAGGTCAGAATTTTATTCAGAATACGTGGAATATGGCGAAAAACAGCGGTAATATACCCGTACAGATAGTCGATGCTTCATCAGGCAGTATTATTGCAAGCATCGGTCCGGGCGAACAGAAAAAGTTTGATCTTACAAACCAAAAACAGGTGCTGGTAAAATTTGGCAACCGGGAGCAAAAAATTGACGTTATGCCAAAGAGACCTCCGGAAATTAAAATTGAGAGTGCCACTACAAAAATGAACGGCTCCGACATTTACGTCCAGGATCTTCAGAAGACTACTGTTTTTAAGGTTACTATTAATAGTGTAAGACCAGAGGACCTGAATATAGCTTACAGTGGACCTGTTAGTGTATCGGGGCCTTTTAAGGATACAAAGGGCAACCTTATCTACAATGTGTCGTTAAGGCTTGCACCGAATGAGCAAAGATTTGATGAATGGATGGACAAGAACAGGCCTTTGCGCGAAGGTGATGGCCGTTACAAACTGAACTTCTTTTTCGTAGCTGTGGACAAAATTACAAAGTCAAAAGTACAGGTTGGGGATTCATTTTATTTCACCTCTTTTCAAAGATAACCCTGCTGGTTAACCTAAATTATTAAATAGTTTTCCCGGTCAGTAGTATACAAAACTATTCTGACCGGGAAAATTTAGAAGCTGGCAGGTAAAAGGGCACTACTTCATTCCGGTTGTCTCCCATTATTCAACGTCATTTTTTTTCACAATGATGAAATTTCCATAGAAATCAGATTTTGACTATATTATAGTCTGGATTTTAAAATAAATTTAATACATAATATCAGATTAAGATTGATTAATAGTTATGGAGAAATAAATGGCAAATTTTATTGGCACTTTTAATGTCATTCCTTCACTTCCACAGAATCTGGAGCGCCTGAGAGAGTTGGCTTACAACCTTTACTGGACCTGGAACCAGGACTCATTTGAACTTTTTAGAAGACTGGAAAGGGAACTTTGGGAATCTACTAGTCACAACCCTGTTATGATGCTCGGGAAAATCAGTCAGGATAGATTAACGGAAGCTGCCAATGATGATGGTTTTATAGCACATATGAACAGAGCGTATGATCAGCTGAAATCATACCTGTCTTCACCAACCTGGTTTCAGAAAAACTTTAAGGGCAATGGGAAGCCCTATATTGCATATTTCTCAGCAGAATTTGGCCTGACTGAGTGCCTTCAGATATATTCTGGCGGGTTAGGAATATTGGCGGGCGATCATCTTAAATCTGCAAGTGAACTGGGATTACCACTGGTGGGAATTGGGCTTCTCTATAAAGAGGGATATTTCCAGCAGTATCTTACCTCTGATGGGTGGCAGCAGGAACGTTATGAAATAAATGATTTTTATAATCTGCCCATGACTTTGATGCTGGATGAAAAACAAAACCCCATTAAACTCCACCTTAATTTCCCTCACAGACTGGTCTATTTCCAGATTTGGAGAATAGATGTTGGCAGAATCCCTCTTTATCTGCTCGACACCAATGTTCCTGAAAATAATGACGAGGACAGGAAAATTACCAGAACTCTCTATGGCGGAAATTCGGAAACCAGGATCCAGCAGGAAATATTGCTAGGAATCGGCGGCTTAATGGCTCTGTATACCTTAGGGATAAAGCCGCAGGTTTGCCATATGAACGAGGGACATTCGGCTTTCCTATCACTGGAAAGGATCAGACACATAATGAATACTGATGGATTGAGTTTTTCTGAGGCAAAAGAACTGGGCTATTACTCAAACATCTTCACTACTCATACTCCTGTACCGGCTGGAATCGACGTATTTTCAAATGATTTAATTGAAAAATATTTTGGCAATTATTACAGAAACGAGTTGAAAATATCGGATAAGGAATTTTACAGACTTGGAACCCTGGATAAGGATTCACCTCTTCTAAACTTTAATATGGCGCATTTGGCCATGAATACGTCAGGTTATGTCAATGGTGTAAGTAAGCTTCATGGCGAAGTTTCCAAAAAAATGTGGGTCTCGGGATTTAAGGGTGTCCCATTTGATGAAATTCCGATTGATTACATTACAAACGGTGTACATACACGCAGCCATATCTCGAAAGACATGGAAGAATTGCTCTACCGCTATCTTGGGGAAAAATTTATCCAAAAACCCGAGGATCAGAGCATCTGGGAACGCATAGACAAAATTCCAGATGTGGAACTGTGGCGTACACACGAGAGAAGGCGCGAGCGTCTGGTGGCATTTGCAAGGAGCAGATTAAGAAAACAGGTACTTGCACGCGGAGGATCACACAGTGAAATTTCAGCTGCTAATGAGGTGCTGGATCCGGGGGCTTTGACAATTGGTTTTGCAAGAAGATTCGCCACATATAAAAGGGCTAATCTCATTTTTACGGATCTGGACAGACTGGCAAATATTCTGAATAATCCGCTTCATCCTGTACAGCTTATAATTGCCGGCAAGGCTCATCCTAAAGATGAGGAGGGTAAGAAGCTGATCCAGGAGATTGTACAGATAGCAAAAGAGGAACAATTCAGAAAAAAAATAGTCTTTCTTGAAAATTATGACATGAATGTTGCCCGTTATATGGTAGAAGGTTGTGATATCTGGCTGAATAACCCGCGCAGGCCACTGGAGGCCAGCGGCACTTCCGGAATGAAGGTAATTGCAAACGGCGGCCTGAACTTCAGTGTACTGGACGGATGGTGGGATGAAGGGTATGATTCTGAAGTTGGTTGGAAAATTGGGAATGGAGAGGAGTACCTGGATATCGATTATCAGAATGAGGTGGAATCACGCCAGCTGTATGATACACTGGAAACTGATATAGTACCTTTGTTCTACAACCGTTCCTCAGATAAGCTGCCGCGCCTGTGGATCAGCAAGATGAAATCATCCATGAAAAAACTCGGTCCTGTTTTCAATACTAACAGAATGGTTGAACAGTATTTTGTGAAGTTTTACAACAGAGCTTTTGAAAACAGAAAGGCTCTGATGAAAAATAACTGCCAGCAGGTGAAAACCCTGAATGAATGGAAGAAGAAGGTTAAAGACAACTGGAATCAGGTAAAATTTGTCAACCTTTCATATGAAGGCACATCTACAGATGTTAAGGTCGGTTCTGAATTTACAGTAAAGGCTGAGGTCTTCCTGGGAGCATTGAGTCCGGACGACGTTGAAGTACAGGTATATTATGGCTCTGTAGACAGGCAGAATATTGCACATGCAAATACTTTTACTACTATGCAGGTTGAAAAATCAAAATCCAGGTCTGAAGTTTGCATATATAAGGGGGCAATAATTTGCCAGCAGAGCGGCCAGTATGGTTTTACTGCCAGGATATTACCCAAACATCCCTTACTGAATAATCCCCTTGACCTGGGGGTTATCAGCTGGGCCTGATAGTATTGGGCTTGGTAATCAGCAAATCCCAGATTTGCAATTATACATTTCCGGTTCCTCTTTAGAGGAACCGGAAGGTGTTGTTGATTTTCAGATTACGATTTTCACATTTCTCACACCCTTGACAATAGTCAATAAATAATTTAAGTTATCTTCAGTTACCCTTGCCAGTATAGGAAATCCGATACTGTGTAAAGCGGAGTATATATTATTGTGGTCTTCAGCCGAACTAATAATGAGGTAACAGCAATGAGCGTACAGGATTATATCCATACAATTTCTGAAAACCTTAATGATAGTGCTACTGTAAAAAAGATATATGGTGAGCCCATCATTGGTGTAAACAGAACGGTTGTTCCGGTGGCAAAGATAAGATTCGGTTTCGGTGCGGGCAGCGGAAAGAAGAGAAAAGGAGCAGAGGAATCCGACGATAAAAAGAACGAAGGCGGCGGAGGCGGAGGCGGAGGCGGTATTGTTGTGATACCTGTGGGAGTATTGGAGATTACGGAGAAACATACTGAGTTTATACCCATTGAGGACAGCAGGAAGTATGCAGGATTCTTAGCTGCAGGATTTGCTTTGGGACTGCTTTTTTTAGGGCTGCTTAAGAGAAAATAGGATATTCTAAGTTTACATGACATTTGGGGGAAATTATTATTTGAATTACACGAATTAATTCAGATTTAAATGGAGGTTTGTCATGGCAATTTCCAGGGAAACATCAGTCCACGATTCTATGATTGAAAGCGTAATGGAATATATGAGAGCACAAGGTTTCTTTAATATTACTGCGAATCTTCCTGGCATTCCTTTACCGGAGAAGATATACAAACCGGAATCCGGAGAATACTTTATTCCTGACCTGATTGCAGACAGGAAGGGGGAGGGATATATTTTTGACGTTGAAACAGAAGATACACTTGATGACATACAGACAGCAAAGAAATGGAAACTGTTTTCTGCCTACGCCGAGAAAAACAACAAAGTATTTCACATAGTTGTACCAAGCGGAATGCTAGTAAAAGTTGACAGAATGCTTTCAGAACACAAACTTACTGCCGTCGTTCATCAGATAAATTTTAACCAGGAATAAAGGGGGAAAATAATTCCATTACAGGTCGGTTTCTCCGCTGAAATACTTTTCAGCATTTTTATATACAGATACCGCTTTCCATGAAATTTTCTGCTCACGTTACCATCCATGTCTAGTAAATGACCAGATTATGCTATCCACCAGCACCGGGAAAAATATTATTCAAATCAATGTCACTGATAAAAATAATTTACTGCATTTAATGAATCTTTTTTTTAACTTTGCGCCTATATTTTTTTAAGGTAAGAAAGTTTTGAAAAAGATTAGCATTTATGTTTTATCAGCGATCCTGTTGTTTTTAACTTCATGCAGGAATGAGAAAAAAGAAGCTGCCAGTCAGCCAGTTGTATACGAAAAAGTAAAATTTGAAAAAATAAATACTCCCGCAACAGAAAAGATCGATTCATATTTTGAACATTGTTATAAGAATGGAACATTTAACGGTGTGGTCCTTTTTGCTGATGAAGGGAAAATTATTTTTGAGAAGGCATTTGGATATTCTGATTTCAGAACCAAAGCGCCGCTTTCGACGAACTCCGTCTTTCAGCTTGCTTCAGTTTCCAAGCAATTTACTGCTTTTGCAATAATGCTTTTGAAGGAAAGGGGACTGATCGCTTACAGTGATAGTATCAGAAAGTTCTTCCCGTCATTTCCATATCAGAATGTTACTATCAGAGAACTGCTTACCCACAGCTCCGGGCTGCCAAACTATATGTATTTTGCAGACGAATACTGGCCTGATAAAAAGAAACAGATGGCGAACAGTGATGTAATTGAAATTCTTGAGAAAAATCAGCCTAAGGAGTACTTTAAACCGGGGCTCACATATTTTTACAGTAATACCGGTTACGCTATTCTGGCCTCAATTGTTGAGAAAGTTTCGGGGATGCCTTTTTATAAATTCATGGAAACGCAGATTTTCAAGCCCCTTGGAATGGAAAGCACTTTTGTATATCACCCGGATAATTTCCCGGCCAAAAACATTGCCCTGGGCCATTTTCCCAACAGAAGGGAAGCAGGTCTAAATTATCAGGATGGTGTTGTTGGAGATAAGGGGGTTTATTCCACGGTTGAGGACCTTCTCAGGTGGGATTATGCGCTGTATAAGGGCCGGCTGGTTGGTAAACCGGCATTGGAAGAAGCATTCAAGCCTGCATTCAAAAAGCTGAGGGAAGATCATAATTACGGATTTGGCTGGCGTATAAATGAAAGAGAAAACATTGTGTATCATGGCGGGTGGTGGAACGGTTACCGTTCATATATAGTACGTTCACTGAAAAATCACAGGACTATCATTATTTTGATAAATGTAGCCTCACACGTTCCATTCCACTTGCAGGATCTGCAGGAATTCTTTGGCAGCAAGGGGCATATGGAACTGACAATGAACGATTAAATCCGGCCAGCCGGATTAAGATATGAATTAAGAAAAAATATAAACCTGGAAAAGAATTTTTTGTTTTATTTTTGCTTAGTTATGAGTATATTAGATACTCAATTATTGATAATTCAGCTATGACCCGGAGAGATGGGTGAGTGGCTGAAACCAACGGTTTGCTAAACCGTCGTAGGGTGTAAAACTCTACCCCGGGTTCGAATCCCGGTCTCTCCGCTCAAAAAAAGCTTCAAAATGACGTATTTGCGCTGTTTTGAAGCTTTGTTATTTTAAACCTTAACCATTCAAAACCAGGCTCTTGTTATTCTGTTCCATGGCCAGTACGGCATCAAACATCACACTAATTACTTCCAATCTTAAAACCGGACTTTTCTGAAAGCATCCTGGGAATAGCTGAGGTATATACCTGTGCAGTTATAATAATTATTCAGGAAAGCAGAATGACAAGCTGGCAGAAAGCTGAATCTAAAATACGCATGCAAGACAGTAATTC
>JBLMZM010000289.1:0-15365 GCA_050258815.1 Ignavibacteriales bacterium | reverse complement strand
TGCTTTTCTTACAGGTGTTAACCTGGAGGTCAGGTGGACAGCAACTGCCTCAATCATGAGAGTAAACCTTACACTATACAGAAAGGAAGACTATATGGCCGAGATCGCCAGCGGCACCCTGAACGATGGCAGTTACTCATGGAAAATACCCAATTCACTTCCGGCTTCGGTCCATTACAGGGTAAAATTAAGCAACAGCGCTAATCCCGATGAATTCGTCTTTAGTGATAGTTTTTCTATATCACTGCCTGAGATAGACAGGTAGCCCATGCAAAGAGCCGGTTAATTGATGAAATATTATTAACTTCTTCAAAAATTTGAATTTAATCCTCAAATGGTTTAACTTATAAAAATTTTGAGCCACCCTGTAAATGCGGCGGTCGGGATACTGTTTTAGCCGGTGCTTACCTATTAGTTAAACGGATGCTGAGGGGTACCGGAATCCGGATTATTTTAAGCTTATTACCTGAATTAATGAAAGAACAAAATACATATTTCATCTTTACACTATCCCTGTTACTTATAGCAGCAGTAACCGCAATGAACCTTGTGGTGCCCCTTGGTTTTACAATATGGCTGTTCTATATAGTACCGTTATTGCTTGTAGCCTGGAAGGCAACGCGCAACCAGATTATTCTGGTGGCAGGAGTCAGCGTACTGGGACTCATAGTTGGGTTTTTTATAGCCCCTAAGGGAATAGATCCGGTTATTTCGGCCTTTAACCGCCTGATTGGGCTCGTCATACTCTTCATTACAACAATACTGTTCATCCGCAACAGAAATTATCTTGAGAAGCTGAAGAAAAGCGACCGGCGTTTCCGCGCTACTTTTGAGCAGGCGGCCGTGGGAGTTGCACACCATTCCCCAACCGGAGAATGGCTGGACGTAAACCAGAAGTTCTGTGAGATACTGGGTTACTCAAAACAGGAGCTGGTCGGAAAGACATTCCAGGATTTCACCTACTATGAGGACGCCGGCAAAAACCTGGGATTAACACAGCAGGTTCTTGAAGGCACACTGAGTAATTACTCTCTGGAAAAAAGATATGTACACAAGGACGGAAGGATTATCTGGGTAAACAAAACTGTTTCTTTGGTCAGGGATTCGGCCGGAAACCCCGAGTACTTTATTGCCGTCGTCGAGGATATATCAGCCCGGAAGGAAATGGAAGAGAGCCTGAAGAATACCATATCGGCGCTTAATTCTTCAAACAAGGAGCTGGAACGCTTTGCTTACATAGCCTCACATGACCTGCAGGAGCCTCTCAGGATGATAGGCAGCTATACACAGCTTTTGGCAAAGCGCTATAAAGGCAGGCTGGATCAGGATGCGGACGAATTTATTAATTATGCCGTTGAGGGCGCCAACAGGATGAAGCAGCTGATTAACGACCTGCTGACTTTCTCAAGGTTTTCCCTTCCCGGAAATGCTTTTGAATGGGTAAACCTTGAGGCGGTTTATAGTGCCGCAGTAAGCAACCTGCATTCGCAAATTATGAGCAGCAGCGCCGTCATCAGCCATGAGCAGCTTCCCACGGTACCTGGCGATTTTAATCAGCTGGTGCAGCTGTTTCAGAATCTGCTAAGCAATGCTATAAAATTCAGGGGTGCCAAAGCACCCGAAATAAACATATGCTGTGAAGAAAAGGAAAACGATTGGCTGTTTTCGGTGCAAGATAACGGCATCGGAATCGAGTCTAAATACGCAGAACGTATATTCATCGTCTTCCAGAGGCTGCATACACAGGCACAGTTTCCGGGTACCGGTATAGGACTGGCAATCTCCCATAAAGTTGTCCACCGGCATGGGGGCAGGATCTGGGTGGAATCGGAACCGGGACACGGCTCAACATTTTATTTTACAATTTCAAAAAATATGAGGCAAAGATAGTTATGGTGATCAAGTTTTCAGGCAGACCGATTGAGCTGCTGCTCGTCGAGGATAACCCCGGGGATGCACGCCTTACAATGGAGGCCTTTAAGGATGCAAAGGTGATAAACAACCTTCATATAGTAGAGGACGGAGTTGAGGCGATGAAGTTTTTATGCCGTCAGGAACCATATACCGAGGCCCCGCGGCCGGACCTGATATTACTGGACCTTAACCTTCCCCGCAAGGACGGCAGGGAAGTGCTGGCAGAGATCAAAGCGAATGACAATCTGAGGTCAATCCCTGTTATTATTCTTACTACATCAGAGGCTGAGAAAGACGTGCTGATCAGTTATGAACTTAATGCAAATTGTTTTATCTCCAAGCCTGTTGAACTGGATGAGTTCTTAAATGTCATCAAGACCATTGAGGACTTCTGGCTTACCATAGTTAAGCTGCCTCCGGGAGGGAGGCAATAAAATTTCTCAGGAATTCATTATATTGTACCCGTATATTGCGCACTTGTGCAATATACGGGCAGAATTAATTACTTTCACCAGGTTTAATTATGAAGCAAGAGTATATCAGAATATTAATGATCGAGGATAATCTCGGTGACGCCAGGCTTATAAGCGAGATGGTCACAGAGTCTGTGAATGTGCGCTGCAAACTCGATCATGCATTCCGCCTTTCAACAGGACTCGAAAGAATCCGGAAGGAGCCCTATGATGTTATACTCCTGGACCTGGGCCTGCCTGATAGCATAGGTCTGGATACCCTGCAGAAAGTTCATACCCAGGCCTCGCAGATACCGATCGTGATCATGACGGGACTTGAGGATGAGGATCTTGCCACCAGGGCAGTACAGATGGGAGCCCAGGATTATCTGGTTAAGCTGCAGATAGACAGCAACCTGCTTATCCGCTCAATGCGCTACGCAATCGAACGCAAAAAAGTGGAAAAACAGCTCAGGGTATATTCCGAAGAACTGCAGAAGAGCCGTGATCTGCTGGAAGAAAAGGCACAGGAACTTAACAACTTAAATTCACAGCTGAACGACCTGAATGCAGGCAAGGATAAATTCTTTTCCATTATTTCACACGACTTAAGGAGTCCGTTTCACGGCCTGCTTAATCTTTCTCAGGCTATGGCAGAGGAGTTTGAAACATTTTCACCCGAAGAGCTGAAAGAGTATTCAAAGCATCTGTACGATGCTACCAAAAAGCTGTTCAACCTGGTAGAGAACCTGCTGCAGTGGAGCAGAATTGAATCGGGCAGAATTGAGTACAACCCGGTAAATATAGAGCTTTTGCCAGAAGTGGCATATAATATAAGTCTGTTCCATGGCAACTTCCTGAAGAAAAATATAGCTTCAGAAATCTGCATTGAACCCGGTATCATAGTCCATGCCGACCAGAACATGGTAGATTCCGTGCTGCAGAACCTGATATCCAATGCCATTAAATTCACCTTCTCCGGGGGGAAAGTCAAAGTAAGCTCCGCACAGAAAAATGGCGAGGTTGAGATCAGTATATCAGATACAGGCACCGGCATGGAAAGCTACGAGATCGAAAATCTGTTCCGTATCGATAAGCGCCAGTCCCGCGAGGGCACGGAGGAAGAAAAAGGAACGGGACTGGGACTCATACTCTGCAAGGAGCTGGTGGAAAAGCAGGGAGGCAGGATCTGGGCCGAAAGCCAGACAGGCAAAGGCAGCACCTTCACCTTCACCCTTCCCGGTGTATCGTAGTGTAAACTTGCTCAAAACCAACCTTTCTTTCCGGATTCAACCTTTTTGTTGAAACCCAGGGCACGCTCTCCTCAGTGAACTACATTTCCTATTGTCTTACCCCGCACCGGTGCGGGGATTGAAATCCGAGCGCTTGAATGGCATTCAAGAGGTCAGCAGGTCACGCCGCCCGCATGAATGCGGGGATTGAAACCAAATGGATATAAAATTTACAGCGAAAGATGGAGTTGCACCCCTCACGAGTGTACGTATTGAAACAGTTATGCGTACTTGAATGGGGTTCAAGGGGTCGCGCCCGCGCCCCGCACGGGTGCGTGGATTGAAACCCGGAATGTAAACCTGTATATGCAATGTACTCAAATCTTCATATCTTGTCAGATTTTGCAAGCAAATACATTGTTTCTAAAATGACAAACCTTTTACTCACTATCCGACTCATCATAGATGTATTTCAAATTTTAATTCATACTCCTTTCAAAGGGGAACCAGGCAAGTTTGAGAAAAGCGTGTGCTTGAAGAGCAGGAGGTTGTGATTTATATTATCAGAAATTTTGCGATACCTTCTTCAGGAACTGCTCTGATGCCTCTGTGTTTATAGTTTACCCTATCATAAGAATTATTTTTATTGTGAAGAACAATCTGTTATACTTAAGAAAATATGCAACAATCAACGATATAATAGAAATGCTTCGAAATTATTTCACGTTTCCTCCAGTACTCTGCCGTCAATATTTTTTTCGGAAAGAGTTCTAAACTTTTGTAAAATTGAATTGTTCTTTTATGTGGAGATTTGTATTTCTTAAGACGGGTATTGCAATTGGCAGAGGCAACTATTCTGTACTTAGGTTTAAACCTCAGCCAGGAGTAATGCTCCGCTTTTAATAAAAAAGGCAGTGATAATACATATCTCTGCCTTCCTTTGATCTTATACTTATATCCCGCTACTCGAATGTCAGGCGGAAGTTCATTATTTCAGGGGTATTCCCCGTCCTGATGGGAGGGCCCCAGCCGCCGAATCCGCTGGATACATAATAGTGCGTATTCCCCTTTTTCTTGTAACCCCAGCTTAGTTCATATACACGGTTGGTAATAAAATTGAACGGCCAGAGCTGCCCGTGGTGAGTATGCCCTGATATCTGCAGGTCAACACCGTTTTCTTCGGACTCATTCAGCTCATACGGCTGATGATCCATCAGGATCACGGGCATCGACTTGTCCACTTCCTGCATCAGCTCCTGCAGCGTCTTTCTTTTCTTTACCTGATTCAGTGTCCTGTCGTCCCTTCCTACAAGATAAACACTTCCGTTCAGCTTAATTACACTGTCTCTCAGCATAGTGATACCATGATCCGAAAGATATTTTGTCGCCGCCTGCACGCCCCCGTAGAACTCGTGATTGCCTGTAATTGCATAAACCCCGTACCTGGACTTTATCTTTGTTAACGTCTCGCCCAGATTCTGCTTGATCACGGGACCCAGATCCTCATCCACAATATCCCCCGGGAATAACACCACATCCGGGTTTAATGAATTGATCTTATCAACAAGTTTCTCAAGCCTGGAATTACCGACAATTGTCCCCAGGTGTATATCCGAAGCAGCCACTATATTCAGCGTTTTTTCGGAATGAACCTGTTTGGGTATCTTTATATCCAGCACTTTTAATCTGGGTGTAAGCGCATTTATGCGCCCCCCTATCAGCGTCAGCACCACAACTGCCACAACCGCAATTGCAGTGTAAAATTTAACTGCTTCATAATTTGAGCGCACCGGGGCGGGAAACACTCCCGTAAAATGATTTACAAGGCGCAGGAAATCAACCAGCAAAACGGCAAAAAAGAAATACACCATCGCCCCAAGCCAGAAGGCGCCGAGCCAGACAAATATATCGCTGAGTCCGTATAACGCCCTTCTTTCCAGCACCCTGCCTATAATATAGGATAGTGACAACAGAAGAAATATGACCAGATAGTAGGACCTTAGAATTGAATCCGCAGGAATAGCCTGCCAGCCCCGGATGAATATATAATAATTTATCAGTCCGTAAAAAAGCAGCACAATACTGAAAAATAAAACCATGCCTTTCATGCTCGTCCGTATTAGTTTAACATTAAATTCGCCTTTCCGGCGTGAACAACCACTGGTATTAACCGGTTTTGCCGGTTCAATAAAAGATAATTAAATATGACAAATATGCAAACTAAACCCCCTGGTGCGGCTCTCCCGTCTTTATTCTTATATCCACGGCGTAAATGCTGTCGCTCTCTGAGACCACGAGCGGATTAATGTCGAACTCCAGCACCTCCTCGTTTTCAATCATCATGCGGGCCGCATTCTTTATAGCCTCCCTGATGCTCTTTATGTCAGCCGGCTTTTCGCCCCTTACCCCCTTGATTATCCTGCCTATCTTCGTCTGGTTTATCATCTCATTTGCATCGGCATCCGACATGTAGGCCGACTTAATTAACGTGTCATTATAGACTTCCACGTACTTGCCCCCGGTGCCGAACATTATCATGGGTCCGAAGGATGGGTCGCGGAAACCTCCCAGAAGGATCTCGTGCTTAACTTTTACGTAAGGCTGCACGAGGAAACTCTCAACTGAAAAACCATGCCTTTGGAAGTCCTCTTCCATTTTCTTTGCTGCCTCAAGCACTTCAGTCTTAGTCCTGAGATTCAGGCAGACGGCATTGAACTCCGATTTATGTATTACCTCGCGGCTGATTCCCTTCAGAACTGCGGGCAGGTAACTATCAGGGATTTTATCCAGCTCGGAGGGCAAAAGGCTGAGGCTTTTTATGATTGGAAGCCCGTATTCCTCTGCAATGCTGTTGATCTCATTCTGATCGAGGTAGCCGGCGGGTCCACGCCTGGCAATCCTTTTTCCCTCAGGCTTGCCCAGCCTCGTCGTAAGGCTTTTCATGATGCGGTGCTTCCTGCGCCTGTAGAATAACATGTTGGATATCACTTCAGCCGGATCCTCGGGATTTCTGAACAGTGGAAGCCTGCACTCCTGCTGCTGCCTGTAATACTCCCAGAACTCGGGCAGTGGCATATAGACCTGAAAGACCGGCTTTTCAGATTTTATTTGTGAAACCATCTTCACTACCTTTGAGGGCTGCACCATTACAGGTTCCACAAAAATGGATATCACGGCATCCACGTTATTATCCTCAAGCAGAATTTCATTCACGGCTTTGTAAGTCTCTGCCGTTCCGCCCGGAAGCAGATCCACCGGGTTCTCAATGCTGCCTTCCGGATGCACAATTTCCCTTAACCTTGCCCTGGTCTTTTCCCCGAGCTCGGCCAGCACGAGGTTTTCCTTCTCCAGGGCATCCACGGCAAGTATTGCCGGACCGCCTGCATTGGTAACAACGGCTATTTTGTTGCCTTCAGGCAGCGGGAAATTCTCAAAACCCTTGGCAGTATTGAACAATTCGTTAAGGTCGTCTGCGCGTACTATACCGAACTGATTAAGTACGGCATCCACCACCTTATCCTTGCTCCCAAGTGCTCCGGTGTGCGATGAAGCGGCTTTCATTCCGCCCGAGGTTTTACCCGCCTTTAACACAATTGCAGGCTTGGTGATCTCACCCTTAATAAAGGGCTCAATAAAATCATGCCCGTTTGTAAAACTTTCCAGATAAAAGGTAAGCGTCTGTATGTCACTGTTCGCCTGCCAGTAGCCGAGTATATCGTTTTCATTCACGTCGGCTTTATTTCCTACACTTATAAAATGCTGGAATCTGATATCTGTCTCCCTCAGAGAGTTTAGTACGGCAGCGCCCAGGGCCCCGCTCTGCGATAAAAATCCCGTTCCGCCCGCAGCCGGCTTTTCAGCAACAAAAGTGGCGTTCAGCCTTACTGAATCGTGCGTATTTATGACCCCCATGCAGTTGGGACCCACCATTCTTGCCCCTGCCGCCTTTATCTTAGCAACGATCCTCCTCTCCGCCTCTTCCCCTGCAGCACCCGTCTCTTTGAAGCCTGCAGTGATAAGTATGAGCGATTTTACCCCTTTTTCCAGCAGGCAGTCAATCGTTTCCTCTGCGCATGCCTTTGGAACGAGCACTATTGCCAGGTCTATGGGCTCCATGATTTCAGGGATCGAGTGATAGCACCTAAGGCCCAGTATCTCATCAGCCTTGGGATTGACGGGCATTATAGTACCCTTGTAACCGTAGGAAAGTATGGTCTTTAAGAGCTCATAACCGATACTCTTTTCCTTTGTGGAGGCCCCCGCAACACAAATTGAACGGGGGTAAAAGAAATTGTTTAAGCCGGAATCCATAAAAATGCCTTTTTTATGAAAAATTCTCCCTCAATTATAACATTTTATTGCTTGCCATGCCATAACGACTTTTTAGCCGGCAAGGGTTCAGGAATTATACATAAATTTAGCACATTTTTCCTTATATTTGAACCTATGTTTTAAAAAGTTAAGAGTATAGAAATGCCCGAAACCAAAGTAAATGATATTCCAAAGGCTTATAACCCCAATGAAGTGGAAGATAAGTGGTATAAATACTGGGAAGAGAACAGGCTGTACCATTCCGAGCCGGATAAAAACAAAACACCCTATACAATAGTCATTCCCCCACCGAACGTAACCGGTATTCTGACGATGGGACACATTCTGAACAATACTATTCAGGACGTCTTCATACGCTACAAAAGAATGAAGGGTTTTAACGCGTGCTGGGTACCCGGAACAGATCATGCCTCTATTGCCACTGAAACAAAGGTAACAAACTTCCTTAAAGAACAGGGAGTTGATAAAAGAGACATCGGAAGGGATGAATTCCTGAAGCACTGCTGGGAATGGACACACAAGTACGGCGGCATTATTACCAAACAGCTAAGAAAGCTGGGCGTAAGCTGCGACTGGGAACGCGAACGCTTTACTATGGACGAGCATTACTACGGCAAAGTAATTGAAGCTTTTGTTGACCTTTATAAAAAGGGCAAAATATACCGCGGTTACAGAATGGTCAACTGGGATCCGGCCAGCAAATCGGCCATCTCGGATGAAGAGGTTATATACAGACAGGTAAACGGTAAACTCTGGCACCTCAAATACCCGGTTAAGGACAGCAGCGAATTTATTGTTGTTGCAACAACACGCCCCGAAACCATGCTGGGTGATACAGGTATTGCCGTTAACCCAGAGGATGAAAGATACAGCCACCTGGTAGGTAAAAAAGTCATCCTTCCAATCGTTGGAAGGGAAATCCCGGTATTTGCCGACGAATACGTCGATAAGGAATTCGGTACCGGCGCCGTAAAGGTTACACCCGCACACGACGTAAATGACTACGAAATGGGCAAACGCCAGGACCTTGAGGTAATCAATATCTTTAATCCTGATGCCACTACAAATGACAATGTGCCTGAGGACATGCAGGGACTCGACCGCTTTGAAGTACGCAAGAGAGTCGTTGCGAAACTGGAAGAACTCGGGATGCTCTATAAGATTGAGGACTATACAAATAAGGTAGGCTATTCAGAACGCGGCGGCGTGCCTATTGAGCCGTACCTTTCGGAACAGTGGTTCTTAAAAATGGATGACCTGGCAGCGCCTGCCCTTAAGGTGGTTAAGGAAGGACAGATCCACTTCCACCCCGAACACTGGGTTAAAACCTATGAACACTGGATGGCAAATATTAAGGACTGGTGCATTTCACGCCAGTTGTGGTGGGGACACAGGATACCGGTCTGGTACAATAAGACCACAAATGAGATTTATTGCGACACCAATCCCCCCGCTGACATCGAAAACTGGAGGCAGGATGAGGACGTGCTCGACACCTGGGCCTCAAGCTGGCTGTGGGCTCACGACGTTTTCGTGACAAAAGAAGAACAGAAATACTACTACCCCACAGATACACTGGTTACGGCACCCGACATCATCTTCTTCTGGGTTGCCAGAATGATCATGGCCGGCCTGGAATTCATGAACGATATTCCTTTCCGCGATGTGTACTTTACAAGCGTTATACGCGATATGCAGGGCAGGAAAATGAGCAAGTCACTAGGTAATTCACCCGACCCGCTGGACGTAATTGCCGAATACGGCGCCGATGCACTCAGATTCTCAGTGCTTTACCTGGCTCCGCTCGGACAGGATGTACTCTTCAGTACCGAGAAGTGCGAAATCGGACGCAACTTTGCCAACAAGATCTGGAATGCCGGACGTTACCTGCTTATGAACGCACAGACCATCCCGCTCAACAGCGAACTGAAGGATAAGCACATCGACTTCGCGGATAAATGGATCCTTTCGCGCTTCCAGAGCACGCTCAGACAGGTCAATGAGGCAATGGATAAGTTCGATATCAATAACGTGGTCAAGATCATCTACTCTTTCGTGTGGAACGACTTCTGCGACTGGTACATCGAAATGTCGAAAAGCCGCCTCTACTCGGATAATGAAGAGATCAAGTCAGCCGTCCTTACGCGCGCAGTGGCACTGTTTGAGGATATGCTGAAGATTGTTCACCCGTTCATGCCGTTTATTACAGAAGAGATCTGGCACCTGACACCCGGCGGAAGTGAGAAGAACAGCATTTCCCTCACAGATTTCCCTGAGATCCAGCCTTCACTCATTGATACAAAAGCCGAGGCCGAGATCCTGTTCGTTCAGGAAATTGTTACGGCAATACGCAACATACGGGGCGAGATGAATATACCGCCTTCTAAGTTCGTTGACGTGTTCATAAATGGCGAAGAGTTGACGGAAAACGAGAAGGTTTACATAAAGAAACTTGGTAAAGTTGAGAACCTCTCGGACGGTAAAAATCTCGAAAAACCGAAGGCCTCTGCTTCAGCAGTCGTCAGGGATTCCGATATTTATATACCTCTGGAAGGACTGATTGACCTGGACGTGGAACGCAACCGCCTGCAGAAGGATATTGCACGCCTCGAGGGCAGCCTCGTGGGAGTTAACAAGAAACTTTCTGCTGAAAGCTTTGTCAACAACGCCCCGAAGGATATTGTCGAGAAAGAAAGACAAAAGAAAGCCGACTGGGAGGATAAACTCGCCAAACTCAAAACAATGCTTGATGACTTAAAATAATCCTTTCTCAGCTCTGAAGGCTGGAAAGCAGTCCCTCCGGTTATCCCTGAGGGGGACTGCTTCAGTCCTCAGAGCCCGGGGTTTTTCCCGCATTTCAGAAGATATCCCGATTCTGATTGATGTAAACATTTTTTTTTGTAGATTATATTGATGGCTAAAATTTCTTTACTTTAACAGAATTCCTATGGACGATACAGGCAATAACGAAGAAAAAACACCCGAAGAGGGCCAGAAAATACCCGAAGATCAAAAAGGCCCCGAAGGCGAAAAAGCCCCGGAAAGCGAAAAAGCCCCGGAAGGCGAACAGGAGCCTTTCCGCCCGGCAAGATTATATAAATCCAGGACAAACCGGATACTATTCGGCGTATGCGGAGGCCTGGGTGAATATTTTAAGATAGACCCCGTTATGATCCGCCTCATTTTTATCCTGAGCTTCCTGCTGGGAGGATGGGGAATGCTGGTGTATCTTGCCTCCGCGCTGCTTATTCCCAATAACCCGGCACAAACGAACTATAGCGAAGCTAAGACAATAAACACCAGATCTGAAAACGGAAAAATACTGATAGGCTCGGCGTTTATACTGCTCGGACTCTTTGCTCTGCTGAGGACTACGGGGATACTTCATTATTTCAGATTCTTTGGCATCGCACATGAAATAATCATTCCGCTGGTTTTGGTGGGCCTGGGCATCCTGGTAATAATGAGGCACGCTGATGCTTCCCCCAAAAGAAATATACAGGGGAGAAAAAAACTCTACCGTTCATCTTCAGACAGGATGATTGCAGGTGTCTGTGCCGGTCTGGGCGAATACCTGGACGTCGATCCGGTACTAGTCAGAGTTGCCTGGGTTATACTGACATTCGGTTCTTTTGGGATCGGCATACTGATATATATTCTGTTCGCACTTTTAGTCCCTCTAAACAATGGGGTTAACCTTGAGAAATAATCAATCTATTCTTGGTTTCGTATTTATATTGGTTGTAGTAGCATATCTGCTTAAGCTGGCCGGACTCATACCTGTCAGTACGGGTAAGATCGTATCCTACGCATTCCTGGTCTACGGTATTATCTCTGTTTATCTTACCCTGGGCACGCACAGGAGGGCAGGGTTGTTCCTGGGCACGGCGATTTTTCTGATTGGTGTTGTCATGTTCATTATTAATACCTACAGCATTATTCAGCCGGGCATTCTCGTACTGCCTTCTCTGCTGTTTATACTTGGAGTGGGATTTTTCATGCTGTTTATAGACGATTCGTCAAACAGGGTATTCCTGTATACGTCCGTTATTCTGACCGGTTTCTCAATTCTTTCGGTCTACCTTTCCAAAAGACTTCCGGCTTTCGGCTTTGTAAGCAGGATGGCCTCAGGACTTGTAGATTACTATCCTGTTTTTATTATACTTCTGGGAATCTATATACTGTTAAACAGAAAATAAGTTATTCCCTTCCTTACTTTTTCTGTGGATGGATGCTTGTAAAAAGATATTCCTTACCGGTGGGGGAGCTAGCCCCGTCACCCTCTTCGAGCGTAACCATAAAGGAGTCTATTGTATTCTGTTCTATTTCCGGGAATACTCCAACCGGCAGGTACTCCACATCCTTTCTTGGTTTAAATACGCCTAACGAAATGGGACTGCCATTGCTTGTCACCCAGAGCTGATAGACCTTATTTGCAGTCAGCTGCGGCATGTTATAAAACTGTATTACACCCTCCTTTGCCTCGGATGTTATCACCAGTCTGCCGAATCCCTTGGGATTGTCCATAGTACCATCAAGATTAATTGTCCTGGTATCCCTGGATCCTAAAATTGCAAGCACCCTCTGGTTCCTGTTTATGAGCGTAATTTCATTGTTCAGGGCGTTTACCTGGCCAAGCAGAAAAGATATCTGCTCTTTACCCTTCGTTATATCCTTTTGGAGCAGGTAATACCCGGTGGCACTAAGAGCCAGCATAATTACAAGCACTGAAATCAGCGAGGCGATGATCCATCCCTTCTTCTCCCTGTAGACCGGCATCTCATCTTCCTCCTTCTGCATAAGCGGCTGATAGGTTTCCCCGATTATATTAAAACGCTTCATCCTTTCCTGCTGTTCGTCCCCCTGGCTCTGCAGCACGGGTGGCCTCTGGAGATATGGCTCTTCCCTGATTTCAGGTGATCTGGCTTCAGTGGAGGCGGCTTCAGGATATCTGACTTCGGGTTTAATCTCGTTTACAGGCGCAGTTTCAACTGCCGGGGCAATTTCGTCCTTTTCAGGCCTGTCCTGTTCTTTTTTCAAATCCTGCAGCTTGAGTGAAAAATCACTTTCCCTGTTAATGCTCCTTTCAGCTGCAGGGATTTCCCCGGATCTTCTCCTGGCCCTTACCTCCTCGCGCATGCGGTAAAGCCTTCTGGCCACCTTGTCCTTTACCCGGATATCCGGCTGCTCAATCTCAAGAATGGCCGGCAGCAGCGCAACGACGTTCTGCAGTTCCCCCAGCTCGTTTTCAGGCAGGTGTCCCCCGTTGCTGATATATTCCGTCATCTGCAGATATTCTGCCTTGTCAAGGCAGCCCGCCGATAGTGCATAAATCATTTCGCCGAATTTCTGCTCACTCATATGAAGTTCCCGTTCATTGCCCTTTAATTAAATTATCTTTAAGGTTGCCAAGTGCAATCTGCATTTTACTCTTAACTGTCGGCAGGGGTATATTTAATTTTTCCGCTATTTCCTTCTGCGTATAGCCTTCATAATAAGCCATATGTATTACATACTTCTGGGCATCCGTTAACTTACTGAGTGCATTTTCCATATTGTCCTTTACATTAAAGGCCGATTCAAGGTCTAGCTGGTCAATCCCCGGTGAAAGCTGCGGAATAATAAAGGTGTTTTCATAAGCATCATCGTATGGGTCGGTAACGGGTGCAGTCCCCCTGTTACGCCTCAGGTAATCCACAGCCTTGTTCCTTGTTAGTATTATGAGCCACGTATATACGTTCCCCGTAGAAAAATCAAAGTGATCGATCTTTCTCCATATAATCGCGAATACTTCGGTTAATATATCTTCAGCCGCGCTCTCTTTCTGTACAATTCTCCTGATCAGGGTAAATAGAATCGGGGAATACCTGTCATATAGAGCTTCGAGAGCTTTGGAATCATAGGCGGAAATTTTTTGGAACAGATCTAAATCGGTTAATATTGAATAGGTTTTCAAATTGACTCTTTAGATTAAGTTTATAATTTTATACAAAACTAAACTAATAGGAGTTAAAAATCAAATCCACATTGCCCTGCAAATAACACATCCCGGGAAATTAAGCAAAAGTCCCTGACGTGTAATTGACACTGGAAAAAAAATACGATATACTTGTATCAGGAAATTCTATTTATGAGGTGAAATAATGCGGAAATTTTTATTCTCTTTCATCATGCTTCTGGGAATCCAGCCTCTCCTTTTGTCAAACCCGATAGACAATTCCCCCATAGCCAAAATCTCGGAATTGAGCTTTGACAGCAATAATAAATGGAAAATCGAGCTTTACTTCCCTTATCAGTATAAGGCACAGACCTACGACAGTATAGTCATTAAAGTAACAGATAATTCCGCCAGGCTGAAAATTAACTATAAGGACAGCGTCCGGATCTGGGTAATTACCGCCGACAGCCTTTCAGCCCCGCTTCCAATTAATCGCAATGGGGATAAGATTACTGTTTATACCTATTCGCACATAATGATTGGAGACCAGTCTTCTGGCATAGTAAGACAGGATGAACTTGTCTTTGGTAATTATGCAGGAGCTACCGTTGGAGCTCCGGCCACGGGCTATTCAATATTCAGGGTTTTCATGAGAATAAACAGAAACAGCCTCATCCTGGACTGCGTAACTGATAAATCATCCTTCGGCTCTGTTAATGATACTGTGGGACTCGGTGCAACACTGAAGGGTAAAATTTACGACATGAACAATAAACCCGTAACTGCCCTTAAAGCTAATCATTATTTTGTTATGAATATGCCGCTTACAATTAACCCTGACGGAAGCTATACTACCCGGGTGTTTCCTGTATCGATGAAATACAGCAAGCTCACGGCAAAAGAGGTGGATTTTGAGGGTTGGAAAGAAGCAGTTGAAATCGAACCCTTTGAGCTGAAGGCATGGTCCTCAGACACTGTAATCATCCAGGACATTCACCTTAAAGGTACCAGCAGTGTGCTTACCGGCGTTAAAAATACTCCTCATCCCGAGAGTGATGAGCTTACGCTGATTAACTACCCGAATCCCTTCAATATGTCCACTAACTTTTTGGTTAAGATTCCCGAAGGCCTGAAGGGAAAAGCAGGGGAAATAAACATCTATAACGTAAACGGACAGCTGATAAAACGAATTGTGCTGAAAGAGGGCGTAACGGCAAGCTGGGACGGAACAGACCTGAGGGGAAACACAATGTCATCCGGAATATATTACTATCAGCTCAATCTGGATACCCGCCTGATGAAAAGCGGCTCAATGATACTATTAAAATGACATGAAAAGAACAGTTATTTTATTATTGCTCCTCTGTTCCTGTACGTTTGCCCAAAGGGCCGATTTTTTCAGGGAGGATATTACATTCCGCCTGGATAGCCTCAGGCTCGATGTGGATGGATACTACTGGTTTACAAATCACTCCGGTAAACCGGTCACAAGCGAGA
>JBLMZM010000288.1:0-2801 GCA_050258815.1 Ignavibacteriales bacterium | reverse complement strand
TGACTTCCTTTATCTATTTTCGTGGGAGGTGTCCCGGGAGCTAAACGATAAGTTAGAAATGTTGATGCTGGTGTTGCTGGGTCACGCGTTATACCAAGAAGGTTTAAAAATTCAATATAATTTTTTTCTGGCACTTTATTTAGCCGATAAATCATCCCTTCTACAATCCATGCAAACAGCTCAATCAGAGTAATACCGAGATCACTTGGGTTATGGTCAGTCCACTCCGGTGCGTATTTGGGGATAAGAGCCTTTGCCTCATCAACAATATCTTGCCAAGTCCTATCATCTAAATTAGGCGAATCCAACTTGCCATTCGACATACTTTTCCTCCCATTATTAGTAGAATACCCAATAACAAACTACTGGGCTGGAAACTTCTCAAAGAACATTATGGATAGATTTCAATAATTTTGCTCTGTTTTTGTACCTTTAATGGAACTAAGGCATAATCACGGTGTCATAAAAAGATGTCACACAATTTTTCGTACGAAATCCGCCTTAGTATGATGATTTTAGAAAAATGATAGCTACACTTGAGCTGGTGATAATGAAGAAATTCCTTTATTTTACATATCGGTGTCAAGAATCAGGAAGATAATGAAGAGAAAGAGAGTATCACTATGAGAATTTTTTTCCCAAATTTCATTAGATTAGAGTCCGTTCTTAACATGCCGCTGTTACAGAAGGATGCACTAGCAAAACTTAGATTATCGTCTAAATTTATTGCTCCAAATAAAATGGATAAACTAAGTTTCCTGGCTCATTGGTCGATTTTATTCGATAAAAAACATGAATTATTAATTGTCTCTCGTAGTTGTCGTTTTCTACAACTACTTCATCCAGAGCTATCCGAGGCTCCCATCTTTTCAAGCCTTCTTCAACATAATGACGTGCCAGATTGGCGGTTGCAGCATTGTTCGGAGCAAATACAAGGCTTCTTAAATTGCAGCCGAAATCTGGTCTCATTACCCGTTCATTATACTGAGTCCCCAAAATAATAAGTATGGATTCTTTGATCTTTTGTTCTTGCTTTGATACATTAATCCCACCTCGTTGATTGGTTTGCAATGGAAATGCAAAACCTTTTCCAAGAAAATCAGTATTCATGTTAACTCCCCTAACCTCCGATATAAACAGAACCTGTAGCATCGACATTCCCATTCTGTTTTTTATCACATTTTCCTGGTGAAGGTGTTGTGGAAAAATCACAAGCCTCTGCTTTATCTTTGTTTCTGGCCGCAGACTTATTATTTATGAAAACCGTAGAACTACCTGTTGTAATAGTTGCGATTTTGTTGTCAACAGGGTTATCAATAGGACTTAGCAAGTTAGGCACAGGAGGTACCGGATTAGTAGTCGCTTTGCTGCCTACTATTGCCGCATGCTTGCCCATAATAAAAACATTAGGACTAAATGAATTATCAATTGAACCATTGTATGTGAAAGGAACTGTTGTAGGAGAAGACCCCGGCTGAACCCAAACAGTACTCTTTCCGGTAATGTTATCGCCCTCTTTTGCTGCTGCTTCTGGCATAATATCAAAATCCTTTAAATTACATTAATTATAATTAGGTAAAGTTTTTATTTGAGATCACAAACGTACGTTGAAAAACATTTAAAATAGACATTTAACTAACCTTCATTTATGGATTTAGGTCTATTTTAATTCCTTTAACTGTAACATTACCTTTTGCCTCAATAGTTATGTTGCCAGTTTTAGAATCCATTTCTATTTTTGAACCTGCCATATCCTGTAAAACAATCTTTTCACTCCCTATAGTAGAATCCAATGTTATCTTTGAACCTTCCTTATCCTGTAAAACAAGATTTTCGCTTCCTGGAGTCTCATCATATAATATTTGCATTCCTGATTTGGTTTTGATAATCTTCTTTTCATTTAAGCCCGTATCATTCGATTCCGGTGGTCTTATCAATCCATTCCATAAGCTGCCAATAATTACAGGTTTGTTAATTTCTCCATGTTCAAATGCTACCAATACTTCATCACCTTCATCCGGTAGGAAATATATTCCCCATGATTTTTGCGTTATTAAATCACCTCCGGCCGAAAGGCTGGCAACACGAGCGATATAGCTTTTAGCATCTGACACGCTTGGGAGTGATACTTGAACTCTTCCCAATCCTTTCAAGTCGACATTTTTCTCAACTTTTCCTACAACTACTCCATAGATTTTCTCCTGCTTGGTCGGGGAAGGTGACTCCGTAATCTTCTCTCGCAAGCTCTGTAGCAGTGTGGTGGTGTATTTTTGGGAAACCTCGAATTGTGTTATATAACCACTCGTGCCGATTGTATGCGTTACTTTGCTGAGTGTATATTTTCCACTAAAACGTTTACCAATTCCCCTGATTTCAACCATATCCCCTGCTCTCAGCCTAGGATTGCCAATGGTACTTCCGGAGCCTTCATATAATCCCTGAAGAATCTCCATGAGAATTGTCTTGGCAAGCGATGCTGCATCGAGGTAATTACTCACAGCCTTATCGCGAATAACGTTTTTTCCTAATTTCACAAGCTGATCGACAAAACTGCTGCCTAGGCGTTCAATAACGTTATCCAGATCAGATCCAAGTGAAATTGCAGGTAGTACGGCAACAATCTCTTGAGCAAGTTCATAATCGTATCCGCGAATTACCTGTATCCCGAACTGTCCCGAAGTTGAAAGACGAGGACTAAAATCAATTAAGTTTTTACCCCACTCCAGCACGACCATTTCCGTTTGAGGTCGTTGAAATCTGAAATAAAGTTTATCCCAGTGAACATATACCTGAAAAAAATT
>JBLMZM010000287.1:0-5887 GCA_050258815.1 Ignavibacteriales bacterium | reverse complement strand
TCCTATTAAAATAAGTACATAAATTCCTGTTTAAGTGCTTGATATTCAGGTAATAGTTCGATAATTTTAGCCGGGAATCTATAATTTTTGGTTATATGGATTTAAAATTTTACAATAAGCTTAGCTTCAAGCTCATATTCGTCATCTCGATTATCTTATTAGCTAATTTAGCCCTGCATACCTTTTATACTATCAAAAAGCTGGAAAGTGATCTTACGAAATCCTCGTATCGTAACGCCTATAATATAAGCGACATTATTAAAAAATCAACCCGCTACAGCATGCTGCTCAACAGAAGTTACGACGTGCATCAGATCATTAATACCATTGGAACGGAATCCGGCGTTGAGAAGATAAGAATTTATAACAAGCAGGGAATGATAATATTCTCGACCGACAGCACCGAGATATTCCGGAAGATCGATATGAAGGAAGAGGCCTGCCTGGCCTGCCACCTGAACGGCACCCCCGTGGCTACGCTGCCCTCCAATCACGCTATCAGGGTGTTCAGAAATGCATCGGACCACAGGGTGATGGGGCTAATTAACCCGATTGAGAATGAACGGGACTGCTATACCGCCGACTGCCATGCGCATTCCTCGAATGTAAAGATTCTGGGCGTTCTCGACGTGGTTGTATCGATGAAGGAATCGGACGATATAATTGATAATAATATCAGAAGCGTCACCTCCAACGCCATTCTGATCACACTCATAATCTCAGTGTTTATATGGCTTTACATCTCGGTCATGGTAAAAAAGCCGATTCGCAAGATCACAAGAGGCATTGAGGAAATCGGCAAGGGAAACCTGAATTACCAGATCGGAATAAAATCCAGGAATGAGCTGGGAAGAATGGCTTCTCAGTTCAACGAAATGTCGGCTAAGCTCGACAGCGCCTACAAGGAGATCAGGGAATGGTCCGAAACGCTTAACGAAAAGGTAAAACAGAAAACTGAAGAACTTAAGAAAATATACGAGCAGATAATACAAATTGAAAAGCTGGCCTCTCTGGGCAAGCTGTCGGCTACTGTGGCCCATGAACTGAATAACCCGCTGGAAGGCATACTTACATACAGCAAGCTCATTTCAAAGAAGATCAGAAAGCAGCCCGAAAGTGAGGACAGCCAGAAGCTGCTAGGCTACCTGGAACTCATCTCCGACGAATCAGCCCGCTGCGGAAGGATTGTAAAAGACCTGCTGCTGTTCTCGCACAGGGGAGACGATGAGTTCAATTCGGAGGACATAGTTGCAATTATTGATAAATGTATTCAGCTTATCAATCATCACCTGGAAATCAACAAGATAAAGCTTACTACCGATTACCCTGAGGAATGCCTGCAGATCAACGTGGATTCACAGAAAATACAGCAGGCTATTATGTCGCTGCTTATAAATGCCATTGAATCAATGGCGCACGGCGGCTGCATACAGGTTTCCGTCAGACAGGAAAATGACCAGGCTGTTATCAGAATTATGGATGAAGGCAGCGGTATTATGCCCGAACACCTGCCCCATATTTTCGAACCCTTCTATTCCACAAAACAGAAGTCAAAGGGCACGGGTCTGGGTCTGGCCGTTGCATACGGTATTATTGAACATCACAAGGGTAAGATTGAAGTTGAAAGCACTTCACCCAAAGGCACAACTTTCAAGGTAAGTTTGCCGTTAAGAAAAACCAACAGCAGAGATTAACATGAAAAAGAAAACCAGAATTTTAATAGTTGACGATGAAAAAATTGTAAGGGAATCCCTGTTCCACTGGTTTGAGGAAGAAGGATACGAGGTGGATACTGCAGAGGATGCAGAGGCAGCTCTCAGGATCATCGATAAGGGAAAATACGAGCTGATGCTGGTTGACATGAAAATGCCGGGGATGAGCGGACTCGAACTGCTGGATAAGGTCAGGGAAATTGACATCGACTGCATATTTATACTGATCACGGCATTTGCCTCGGTGCCTACGGCAATCAAGGCACTCAAGAACGGAGCCTATGATTATATCACTAAGCCCATCGACCCCGACGAACTGGCACACATAGTTGAAAAAGCCATCCATCAGAAGGAACTGAAACAGGAAAATGACCAGCTGAAGGATAATATAGAAGAGATTATCAAGCCCGACAACCTTATCGGTGAAAGCCGCCAGATGAAAAAAATATTTGAACTCATCAACACCGTGGCACAGACCGATACTACCGTAATGATCCGCGGCGAAAGCGGCACAGGAAAGGAGCTGGTTGCCAAGGCAATTCATATCAACAGCAGAAGAAAATATTTCCCAATTGTTACAGTAAACTGCGGCGCCCTGGCCGAAACACTGCTCGAAAGCGAGCTGTTCGGACACGAGAAGGGGGCATTTACAGGGGCACACTATAAAAGAAAGGGAAAATTCGAAATGGCCGACGGCGGTACTATATTCCTGGATGAGATCGGTACCGTGTCACCCAAAATGCAGGTCGAACTGCTGAGAGTCATTGAAACCAAACAGTTCATGAGGGTAGGCGGTAACGAGAATATTAAGAGCGATTTCAGGGTCGTTGCCGCAACAAACGAACCGCTGGAAAACCTGCTGAAGGACGGAAGGTTCAGAGAGGACCTTTATTACCGCCTCAACGTCTTTACCATATTCCTGCCCCCGCTCAGGGAAAGAAAAGAGGATATCCCAATTCTGGCTTACTACTTTATGAATAAGTTCAACGCGGCCATGAATAAGAACATTAAGAACATATCCAGCGAAGCCATGGATTTCCTCGTTAATTACAGCTGGCCCGGTAACGTAAGGGAGCTGGAAAACGCCATTGAAAGGGCTCTCGTCGTGGGCCGGACCGATTCGATAAGAATCGAGGACCTGCCGTTCCATATTATGCCCAATAACAGGACAGACGACTGCGACGCGAGTCTGGCCAGCATGGAAAAGAAACACATTATGAATGTGCTCGAAACCAATAACTGGAATATTTCAAAAAGCGCCGAGGTACTGCAGATCGACAGGGTAACCCTGTATAACAAGATCAATAAGTACGGATTCCGCAGGACCTGATGAGCTTTTTTATAGCACCTATAGAATTCTCACACTTCCCGCTGCTGAAAAACCTTATAAGGGAGATATCTGAGATTTTTAAGGACCAGGTCTCAGTTATTAATCTTCCGCTGGACGCTAAAACTGCTTTTTCAAAAGAAAGGGGACAGTACTATTCCACACAGCTTATTGCCGATGCCATTAAACTGACGCCGGCATATGACGGAAAGGTGCTGCTCCTTGTAGATTTCGACCTCTACGTGCCTGTCTTTACCTACGTCTTCGGCGAGGCCCAGCTGAACGGCAAGCACTCTATAGTTTCTATCTGCAGGCTGCATGAGGAATTCTATTCCGGACACACGAACGATAAGCTGCTTTCTGAAAGAACTGCCAAGGAAGTGCTGCACGAACTGGGGCATAACATGGGGCTCATTCACTGCAAAAACTGGGATTGCGTCATGCACTCTTCTCAGGGCATCGAGGAAATTGACATCAAGGGCAGCTTCTATTGCGAAACCTGCAGGATGGTACTTGCTGAAAAAGGCTTCCTGGAGCCGTTAAAGGACTAAAAAAATACATTCTCCTTACTGAATTAAATTCTCCGGCCCTCCTGATTAAGGAAAATATTACTTTTTCTATAAGGCGTGACCTGCATCAATTCACACTTCAAATTATTTTCATATTGTATCATTACTGGACTCATGCAAATAATGAATCATTTTAAAACATCTTGCATGCTGTAAACATGTTAAAACTGCTTAATTTGAATGTGGCACAGGATTTGACATTTCAGGTATGCAAAGTTAATTCAGGAGAAGTATGGAGATTATACCGGTAGTTGAACAATCATTGATAATATTTTCGGGCTTATTATTATTGGCCCTGGTTGTTTCTTATTTGCTGTTCAAATTCAACAAGGCCAGTTCTGAAACCCAGAAAGAACAGATGCTTCAGCAGCAGTATATGACTGATTCCAGATTTATGTCCCAGGAACAGTATGAAGAGGATCCGGGGCAGTATTACGAAACCTATATGCCGCAGAGCTATATGGCGATGGATTACACCTCATCAGGTCCGGTAAATTTCCCATCAGGAGCAGAAAGGCACACGGGCGGACCCGGAAGCGGGCGGTATAAAGTAGTAAACAGAAAATCCTATGAAGCCTCCAGCCACATACCCGAAAGAAATGAGGAATTTAATTACAGGTTTGCTCCGACAAAGGCAAAAAACGCCTTTGCACATTTCAAATAAATATTTCTTACATATCAGGCACTCATTTTTTACAGAGCCGTAAGGGTTATACAACCCCTATGGCTTTTCATTTTTAGCTGCCCCCCTTGAAAAATAAAATATATTTTATATATTAAGCGGATATTCATCAGTTACCGGGTGCACTGCCCGGATAAACCGGACTGCAGTAATGCGGTGCCTCACCTTAAAGCATAAAATTAATTACAGTTAAACGGTCTTGAGTTAAGATTTTAGCATTTACCGGAGCTTAAATGAGACAAAATTCTCCAGAAAAGAAGACGCTTACAGGACGCATAATAGGATTTTTTACTCCTCCGCCCGGATGGAGGTTTACGGTGGTAATTCTGCTCGGCATTGTTACTGGACTGGGCTTTTATATCCTCTACATTTCAAATGCTGCTTCATATTTATCGGATGATCCCAGGGCGTGCGTCAACTGTCACGTCATGAATACAGAGTTTGCGACCTGGGAACACAGCAGTCACGGGCGCGCAGCCACATGCAACGACTGCCACGTGCCTCACGATAATTTCATCCGCAAGTACATGTTCAAGGCCAGTGACGGGCTGAGGCACGCCACGATGTTTACCTTCAGGCTTGAGCCGCAGGTAATTCACATCAAGGAAGCCGGGGCCGGAGTGGTGCAGGAAAACTGCATTCGCTGCCATTCACCCATTGTGCAGAATGTATCGATCCGTAAAGTAACCTACGGCGGCCATATGAAAGGGGAAGGTCCCGTCTGCTGGAGCTGCCACAGGGAGACTCCCCACGGCAAGGTGCGCAGCCTGGCTTCAACCCCCTATGCCAGGGTTCCCAAACTCTCGCCCGTGGTTCCAGAGTGGCTGAACAGGGTATTGGTCCGTCAGAAAGAAGAACAGACGAAAAAACAATAAAATTATTCTAATTTTTTTACAGGAAGGACAATGAAACCAATTCAGGAAATAATAAAAAACCGCCCCTGGATGGGCTGGCTCATCTTCTTTGCAACAGTAATTATAGTGTTTCTTATAGGATTATTTGCCTCTTCAATTATTGAGAGGAGGAGTGAGTCGGCAACGCTGCAGCTGGTAAAGCCTATACCCGACTGGGAGCCGCGCAATGCAGTCTGGGGCGAGAATTATCCGAGGGAATATGAAAGCTATCTCGGAACGAGTGACACCACATTCAGGAGCAAATATGCCGGCTCGATGATGATCGATTATCTTGAACAGGAGCCGGAACAGGTGGTGCTCTGGGCCGGTTATTCCTTCTCAAAAGGATACAATCAGGCCAGGGGGCATTATTATGCTATAAAGGATATAAGGAGCATATTAAGGACCACGGCACCTCAGCCCGCCACGTGCTGGACGTGCAAGAGCACGGATGTGCCCAGGGTGATGAACCAGATGGGTGTCGCAAATTTTTACAAGGGAACCTGGATGGACATGGGACCCGAGATATATAATCCCATCGGGTGCCAGGACTGTCATGATCCGAAGACCATGAATCTCAGGATAACGCGGCCTGCCCTCATAGAGGCCTTCCAGAGGCAGGGCAGGGATATAACCAAGGCGACCCATCAGGAGATGCGCTCACTGGTCTGCGCCCAGTGCCACGTGGAATATTACTTTAAGGG
>JBLMZM010000286.1:0-7146 GCA_050258815.1 Ignavibacteriales bacterium | reverse complement strand
ATTTGTCACGGATTCCGGGGCTGAAAGCCCATTAAGCTGCAAGCCTGGGGGACTGAAGTCCCCCTCTGAAAAAGAAGAAGAGAGAGAGGTGTGGGTGTCCTCTGATCCCTCGGCTTAAAAGCCGGGGCTATTGATAAGGATTTAGATCCATATTCTGCACGTGTTAAGGTGATCCGGGCTAAAGCCCGGGGTAGATGCAGTGATCTGATTCCACTTATATTGGGCTAACCTCTTTACTCTATCCACCGGCCTGGAGGGCTTGGGCTATTGATAGGATTGCGATCCATATTCATATTTGGGCCAGCCCTGCATTCGCCGGAGATAAATTTGACCCATGCGTAATTTAGCCCGCCCGGCATTCGCCGGTCGACGGGCGTGCGCCGCGCGCCCCTACCAAACATCTATGATTATTTTGTCGATTTTGTTAATTGGTTCAATTGTGGTTATTTATCGATTGTGGTATGCGATAATAATGATTTATAACCGGTACAATTTATTGGATTTTGGGTGTATACCACTTGTACTTATGTGTGCCCGATTGTTTATATAAAGGCCTGCATCAATTTTATCCCCATATTGGGTCCACTACCTCCAACCGGCGGAAAACAATAACAGATCAAAATATTGCCGGGCAGGTACGGTCACTTAAATTTATATTCCTGCCGCCTTTGCACTAAACTCCCAGAGCCTTTTTGAAAGAGCCGCATCTTTCGCTAAATCCGTCAGTTCCATTTCATTTTTTAGGAGGAAAAATTTCCCGCTGGTATTATGGAGAGAGGGTTCTGTAGCCAGCCATACGGGTGCTTCTGCGCCTTGAGCAGGTGTTCCCCAGAAATGCTTGGCCCCCCGCAACACAATTCCTAACAAACCGGGGGAATCACCTAACCTTGTATTTATGACTCCAGGATGGACGGCATTAACAGTAACTCCGCTTCCTTCCATCCTTCGTGCCATTTCACATGTGGTCAGGACATTGCATAGTTTCGTGTTTGCATAGGTGCTGAACCTGGTGAAGTCCTTTCCGTAAGGAGTTTTTTCAAGGTCCAGTTTCCCCTTAATATATAAGCCCGCGTTAACATTCACTATTCTGGCAGGGGCATTCCTTTTCAGCTGTTCGAATAAAAGATTGCTCAGAATAAAAGGCGCCATATGGTTTACCATGAAAGAAGTCTCAAGCCCGTCGCTGTTAAGCTCGCATTTAGTTTTCCAGACACCGGCATTATTAATCAGCACATTCATACCAGGATATTTTTCCAGTAGAACGGCTGCAAGATTTCTGCAGCTTTTAATTGAAGACAGATCCCCCTGAACAAGTTCAATTCCGCTGCTGCCTGAAATGCCCTGTATCTCATCCAGAGCTGCAAGTCCCTTTTGATTATCACGGCATACGATAATAACTTTCTGGTTCATCCTGGCGAGTTCAAGTGCAATGGCCTTGCCGATTCCGGTGTTGGCTCCTGTTATAATAAAGGTCTTTTTGTCCATAATTACGCTCTTATATTTTGCATCAACATAATAAAGAAGTTTTGGATAACAGAGGGTAATTTAAGCTTTTTTTACATTTCCAGCAGGAAATTTCCGGCGGGAACCTGAGTTTTCGAATGAAATATGATTTAAAAGAATAAACATCCGGTTATCCGAAAAGGATCTTGCAAACCTGAAGGCAAAATCTTTGGAAGAAGGAATACCGTATCAGACGCTTATCGCCAGTATCATTCATAAATATGTGCATGGAAAGTTCAGAGAAATCTGATTGAATTCAACCCTCCGTACTGAAGGCTTTCGGGATTGGGAAACCGATGCCCTATCCTGCTTTAACAACAGTTTAGCATAGAATGCTTAACCTTTTGCTTAGTAAATCTTGATTTTTCAGAACTCAGAAGGAGTTTTTACAATGTTCCTTTCTAAGAGACCTAATGGAATTTATCACCTTATTATGAAAAATTTGATGGTAAACTTACCAGCATAAGTACCAAAAGCAAAAAGAAAAGCAAAGTTTTGAAATTTCTTGCCGATTTTAAGGAAAAATTACCTCAAAATACCAAATACTGGAAATGTCCATGATAAACTTTTCTTTCAAGCCCCTTATTCACACCGAAACCATGCATACGGATAAAAAGGTTAGGACCAACAAAAACATTTTTAAGTTTATGCTTAAATACTTCGGGAATGTAAATATTTCAGGGCAGAAAGGATTTAATTGTTCCCCGACTCAAGCGAAATATTTCTAAGGCGCTCTCTAACGGATGCAGGTATTTCGCTTATTGACTTATTCTTTTTCACTAAAGCATACCTTTCAAATAGGGATCAATCTTTTCTCTGTTTCCGCAAATTTGTGTTAACTTCAGCTTATAATTTTTCTATGTCAAAACCAGAAAAGGCGTAATGAAATTTTCAGGTTGTACGGCTTGATCATTGAGTGTTGTTACTAAAGATAAAAAAGTAATTCTTCATCAAAGCATAGGGTTAAAAATATTTTCCGAAGAAAATCATCAGTACAGAATGAATCTGAGCTAGATGTGGAATTCCTTATGATATTTTTACCGCCAGGTTCAAATGACCGGTTTATTTAAAATGAATTATATTCAAGCAGCTTAATAATTCATTATTTTAAATAATTATCCAAAAATTTATATGCGGTTTCTCTGACTTCTCCGGGGAAAGAATGCCCACCTTCAAAATAGATTACCTTTAATTTGTCATTAGCGTTTAAGTATTTATATGATTTTCTAACAAAGGTTTCAATATTCCTGGTTTTTGAAACATGTTCCTCGCTCAACATTTTTTCTTGTTCATTTTCTTTCCCATATTCCCATAATCCTCTTGTAAAGAGAAGGGGTCTGGGTGCAATATATGAAAGATAATCTGCTGATTTTCCTATTTGAGCTAAACCGGGAATGGCAAAAGCAGCATTCGCAAAGTTTTTATTATTATCATTGTAATAATCCAATAATTCGAAAAATCCACAAGACGAAACTCCGGCTTTAATTCTTTTATCGACAAACATAAAATACACAAGTATATTACCGCCAGCTGAATGTCCGATTGCTCCAATCCTTTCTTTAGCAACAAAATCCAATGAACACAAAACATCTGTTGCTCTCATAAGGTCATATACCTCTTTCCCTAAATATGTCCTTCCTGATAAAATCAGTTGTCCTGTCCACCTCATCCATAAACTGATATTTTGCATCATAGGTGGCATCTGTGGACTTACATTTTTAAGTTTTCTGCGTTCACCATGAGGAAATCTATCGGGACATATTACGACATAACCTTTCTTAAATAATTCCAGTCCATAGAACTGATCTGAACTGCCCTCAATACCGGCTGGCTCCAATTTGCCAATATCAGATCTTTCCCCATCCTGGTGGATAGCAATAATTGCAGGAAGTTTTTCTCCAAATTTATGTTTAGGGATAAATAAGTATGCTTTTATTCTGTCAATTGATCTATCAAATTTTGTATCTTCAAATTCAGAGGTAAATTCAATTTTATAACGGATACCATTCTCTAATTGCACTTTTTCAAGTGTATCGATTTGCAAAGGTGGAGGCGAGGGGAATTTCCCCAGAAGTTTAAGAAATTTAATTCTGTTTGATGGCGTTGTTTGAGAAAAGCTGCATTGAAAGATTGCTAAAAATATACAAAACATTATTTTTAGATATTTGGAATTACAAAACATATATCCTCCTTTATTTAGAGTCCATAAAAATACCTACAGGTATTTATAGGTGAATTAAGTTTTATAATTGCTTCTTGAGGGAAAATATTAGTGTCTATTTTGTAACTATTCAATTTTGTCAATAGTTGTGAAAGAGTCTCAGTTTAATATTTTAACAGTTCCATTTCTTGTCTTTTGCTCTTTTCCTTCAATAACTTAGTATTTTTCAATGCCATTTACAATGAATGCGCACAAGTATTGTATAGAACAATAACATTCTGATAATTGAAGATATAAGAAAGAGGTTAATGGAGTTTTTGGAAAACAAAACAATTTATACTCCGGATTACACCACGTTAAAGCCTGTTTATTGAACCCGGATTGAAATTTTCTACTCCTACCAGTTTTCAGGAACTAAAGCTTATCAATTTCCCACTGCCATCGTGAATGATTCCAGGACATAGTTGAACTATTTGATAATAGCGGTTCAACAAAGTTTTGAAGTCTTTCAATCACCTGGGCAAATGATATTTCTAATTCAATTCTGTTCTTGGAAAGAAATATATTCCATTGAGTATTTTTCACTGTGTCATGTTTAAATTCATTTTCGTAAATGATTGCCCTATCTTCAATCTGTGTTCCTCTGGTAAGGAAAGTTGTTTCCAGAGCTTCCTTGATAATTTTGCTTTTAAAAGAAATATTGGACGCTAAAAAGAAAATATCATAAAAGTCTTTCATTCTGCTTGTGAGAATATTGAGTTTTACAATTGCTTCGAACTTTTCAGCTATTGCAGATTCGAAAGAATAGGCCATAATAAGCGGCCTTTGTTCCTGGTTCAATATTGCGGGGAAACCAACCTCTTTTGGTCCATTAACTATTTTATCGCCGAATCCAATATCAATTGAAATATTTCCTGTGATCGTATCCATCTTATATGGAATATGAATTCTTACTCCGCTATAATCAGCTTCTTCTTTTATCCTTTCAGCTATGATCTT
Source organism: Ignavibacteriales bacterium (assembly GCA_050258815.1). Taxonomy (GTDB): domain Bacteria; phylum Bacteroidota; class Ignavibacteria; order Ignavibacteriales; family SURF-24; genus JAAXKN01. Next base: position 2,483 of record JBLMZM010000286.1, on the reverse strand, counting down.
GTCCTTTACAAAAATGACTCCATCATTTACATCAATGTCGGCAATTTCAGATACAATTGCTTTACAATCCCCAATTTCATTGGACAAAGCTTTTCCGAGGAAATCAATATCCCGTGTTGGCCGGAATCTGTTAATGTCTTTAGCCATTAACAGTAAGGCACCTTTCAATATAAGTTTATTTTTGTAAGGTGATACTGAAAGTCTGTAAAGAAATCTTTCCTGAAAGTAGAGCCTGAGTATTGCGTTATAATCTTTTTGTTCTTTCTCGGCAATATTAATTAATTTATTCCGTACTGAGACCGCAATATTTTTAATATCTTTTTTCATACCGCAACAATTCCTTTAATCATTGGCATAATTACAGTTTTTACCTGACATATCTTCGCATATATAATGAGCTTCCCTATATTTTTGTCTTTAGATCTGAGGTAAGTCTGTAGTGCTTCTATTGCGAGATCTTCTCCGAGTTTATTCCGGTATCTGAACATGTCGCAAATAGTTTTTTCCTTATTATAAATTCTAAGATCACCAAACTTAGTTTTTATTGTTTCAATTCCCGGCTCATAGAATCTTTTAGTAAAAAAATAAGCTTTAACTGGCGGATAGCTGATAGTCTTTGGTTTAGCTGAAATTGGAATTGCATAATATATTTCAGAAGGATTAAAAGTTGTAAGGTCATGATAATCAAGTGCAGAGATCAGACAAATCACTCCCTTAGGTTCAGCTCTGCAGATTGTAAGATAACTTACATTTACGTTTTCAAAGAAACTGTAATCTGCTATACGGTAAAGACCGGATTTGATCTTATCAATAATGCCATTTTCAACCAGACTTGCTATATTTCTTGTATGAAAGCCCGCAGTTTTCAGCTCCGTCATAGTTGCAAAACCGCCATGATTTTCAAAATATTTTATTATTTCATTCATTATTTCGATTGGTTCAATATTACTGTAAGTAATATACATTAACAGTAAATAAGAACCAAGATAAATATTATCATGATTTCAAAGAAAATATTGAAAAGGAAATCCAATGATGTAATTATTTAAAAAGGTAGTGAGTTAAAAAAGGTAACTGGAACCTGTCCCTGGGATGATTCGAACCTCCGTTCCGAAAGCTTTTGGGATTAGGAAGCCGTCGCTCTGTTTAAAATAGAAAAAGCTCATTTCTGAGCTTTTGTGCTGAGTACCCACGAGAGGATTCGAACCTCCGACCTGCGGTTTAGGAAACCGACGCTCTATCCTGCTGAGCTACGTGGGCATTTGCAAATAAGGTGCATTTCAGAGTATTAATATAAGGATTATCCGGCAAAAATAAAATAAAAATTAGCGGGGAGGGAAAACTGGCGATAAATTTTAATGGTTTTCCTGCGCCTTTGGCTGGATTGAAACCGGATTCTCATCTTTTATACCCAAATCCTTAGGCAAAACGGCACCCGTCCCGCGGCATTTGACTCCCCGCACAGAACACACCCCTGCAAATTCAAAACGCACCATTCCCGTGCTCCCTGGTCGTGACGGCTTCTATACGGTGAACTTCCGGAATGTAACGCACCGGGGCAAAACCGATCCTCCCGTTGCGGGCTTTGGCTATGATTACTTCCATGTATTCCTCCGGCTTCAGTCTTTCACCGCCTTTGGTGTAGTGACTGAACCTGCTGCCTTCATAGGGATCTATACCGTATACCCAGGGCCTGTGCAGCAGCAATACCAGCTTGGCTTCCTGCTCAATTGTGCCCGATTCCCTCAGGTCCGATAACTGCGGCTTCCTGTTCTGCCTGCGCTCGGGCTCCCTGTTTAACTGACTCAGTATGATGATCGGCGTGCAGGTCTTCTTGGCAAATATCCTCAGGTCACGGGCCAGACTCCCGATCTCCAGGTCATACCGCTCCTTGTTGTAATTAGTATTTATCAGCGTCAGGTAATCTATCATTATTACGTCGGCCTTGCCCCTCGTCTTCCATAGATTAATGCGCGCCTTGATCTGCTCGGGAGTCTGACTGGGACTGTCGTCAATGATGTAATTGTCACGCCTGTATTTTTCTGAGGCTGCCTTCAGCCTCACGTATTCCTCTGCATTCAGCTTCCCATCCTCAATCCTTAACGAATCAATGTCCGTTGCCTCCGAAAGGTTGCGCACCCAAAGGCTCTGCACTTCCATTTCCAGACTAAATATACCCACCTTGTAGCCCTGATCCATTATGTTCCTGGCTATCTGCAGCATAAACGCCGTCTTGCCCATGCCGGGCCTGCCTGCAATTACCGTCAGATGCCTCTTCGGTATGCCTATTACCTGCCTGTCCAGCGACGTTATCCCCGTCCTAATGTATTCATCCGATACCCCTTCCATAGTCTTCCTGATCTCCTGCATCACCTCATCACCCGTCTCAGCATTCCTGATCTCCCTGATGCACCCGTCGATGTACTTCGTCATGGTCTGCATTATGTGCTCCTGCAGCCCTACGGCGAAATCCAGCCCCTTCA
>JBLMZM010000285.1:0-5074 GCA_050258815.1 Ignavibacteriales bacterium | reverse complement strand
GCACAAATGCCAAAAGTAATGTTTATCAAGTAAATACTGTTCAGGAATTTTGCTGAAGTCTCTTTTTTTTGAATAATTGCAGCTGAAGTACCGAGATCTCTAAAAATATTCAGAAATCCAGTAACAATTAATGCCATTCCAACCAATCCAATATCTTTTGGGGATAAAAGTCGGGCTAATACTGCAGTGGTAAGGAACTGAAATATCTGGCGGCCAAACTGTGAAATAAACGACCACTTTACTCCTCGTACTACATTCCTACCTAATTCCATTTAAACCTTTTTATCATCCTTTATATTATTGATAGTATCACACTGTTACACTGTTCAGCCCATAATACCAGAAATTACTTCACAACAACTAAGAAGGTCATTAATTTTTTCAAGTTTTGCAAAATTCGTTTTATATTTATATTTCTCATTACTTCGGAATCCTCAATGCTTATTTTTCCATCTTGGAAGTATTCTCAATTAAGCATCGCGCCTTTATCAGGCTTGGCGAATTCCAAACACTAGCATTAAACATAATTTAATCAAGACCACTAAGCATAATCAAATCTTATGACATTAACAGAAGATCCTTTTAATGGAATTGCACCTTGCTGCATCATATGACATTCAGGATTTTCAGCTTTCGGAGCTACATTGAGGACCTCATTTATTGGCTCAATAACAATTACCTTTTTCATTTAAAACCTCAGCTAGATCTGTCGTGAAGCACCACTGACCGGCCCCAAAGTCCAATACATCTTTTTATCCTCATTATAATATTCTTTCAAATATGGGAATATTTCTTTCTCCTGATATTTTGTAAATTGCCTCCATTCTTCAATGGATTGACTCACATTTAGGACAGATAGTTTTCCAATTTTTCAAATCTGTACTGCCAGTACTTATCTTCAGTTTTGTTATCCGCCCGTCGCCTTTGCAACAGTACAATTTTCTCAGGAAATCAATAAAACTTTCAGATATAGGAGGCTATCTACTCTAAAATAGTTTTTAATGAATTAATTACATCAGAGACATCCTCATCTGTTAATTTCGCAGAAAAAGGAATAGATAGTGTTCTTTCGGAAATAAATTCAGCATTTGGGAAGTCACCCATTTTGTATCCAAAAGTATCCCTGTAATATGGCTGTAGATGAAGAGATATATAATGAACTCCGGTACCAATGTTCATTTTATGAAGGGATGCAAGTAACTCATCCCTAGAAATTCGCGCATTATCAATATCTAAAAGTATCGTGTATAAATGATAAGCATGTCTTGTGTTTTCTTCAGGCGCGGGCGGCAAAAAAAGCGGAAGTGCTTTCAATTCATTATTATATATATCCCAGATCTGTTTTCTTCTTTTTGAATATTCTTCAACGCGCTTCAATTGGTGAATACCAATGGATGCCTGAATGTCAGTCATATTATATTTGAAGCCAGGGAAAACTACCTGGTAATGTTTGTAGCCATCATCAGAAAATCTTTTCCATGCATCCTTGCTCATTCCATGCAGAGCATAAATCTTCAGTTTCGAAGCCAGTTCATCATCATTTGTAACAACCATGCCGCCTTCTGCAGTCACAACATTTTTTGTAACATAAAAACTGTAGCTTGAAAGATCACTGTAAGTCCCAATTTTCTTTCCATTAAACTCAGTTTCAATGGCATGAGCCGTATCATGTATTATCCTGAGATTATACTGTTTTGCAATCTCTTCAATTTCGTCGACCTGGCAGGCTCTTCCAGCAAAATGGACAGGAATTATGGCTTTTGTCCTTTCTGTAATTTTTCTTTTTACGTCTTCAAGATCAATTGTCATCTTAAACCGGTCGACATCAACCATAATGGGCTTTGCACCCGCGTGAATGACAGAATTTGCTGTAGCTGCAAATGTCATGGATGGTACAATTACTTCATCTCCCGGTCCAATTCCAAGAGCAACGATCCCTAAATGAAGCCCTGCTGTACACGAACTGATAGCCACTGCGTGCTTGACACCAATATACTTCTTAAAATCCTCCTCGAACTGATGGACCTTTGGACCTGTTCCTATCCATCCTGATTTTAAGGTCTTTACAACTTCATCGATTTCGGCGTCTTCGATCAGGGGACTGCCAAAAACTAAATATGACTTTCTCAATTTATTTAACTCCGATTTAAAATGTCTTCTAATCTATTTGATTCTTCCTTAGGCTTTGAGCGTTTGTTTTCATAATAGAGTAAAATTACCATGGTCAGGAAAAGACTACCTAAGGAAATAATTAATGTCAGAAGTGTTCTTGGCGGATAACTTTTTTTCTCCGGAGGAACACCATGATCTATTACCTGCAGTACAGGGATGCTCTTGCGTTCTTCAAATTTTGCCTGTTCGTAAAGTGGGACCAGGAATTCAAGAATAGCTGAATATACTTCCACATCCCTTTTATGTCTCAGGAAGTTTTTAGCTTTACGAGGAAGTGAATTAACTGAAAGCAGAATACTGTTTTGTTCTCCGTTATTCTTCATTTGGCTCAGCCTTTTCTCGAATTCATTAACTTGAGCTTTCAGTATTTCCAGCTTTGGTGAGTCCTTTCCATTAAGATTTTCCATAACAGAAAGCTCCATTTTTTTTGCTGTCACCTCGGTTTCCATATCTATGTAGGCGTCCAAAATACTCTTAGTCTGTTCTTTTGCCTCAAACAGTCCGGATTGCTCCTGATACAACTGCAGTGAATCTTCAGCATGCCTGAGCCCTTCACTTATCTCATTGTATCTCTGTTCCAGAAAGACTCTGTTATCCCTGGATTTGCTTACATTGATATTAATAACAGTTTCATTCAAAATGTCCAGAATATAATTTACCATGTCAGCTGCTTTTTGCGGAGACTTAGCCCTCACTGTTATTCTGTAAGCGTTCTCATCCGTAACTTTTGTTTTAATATTTTCATCAAGCTGCATTTCCGCTTTTTCAAGGCTATTGAGGTGGTAATCTTTCATCAGATCAAATTTTTTGACAATCTTCTCAAGATTAGTCCTGCTATGTACCAGTGTAGTAAACATATCCATTTCTGCAGTTTTTGTATTCCCCCCCATTCCAAAAGGAAGGTCCTTTAAGGACTTCATCATTGCTGCTAAACCTGCATTTTGGCTGTCGGATGAAGGTATCACAACAGCTGTCGAATCAAACTCTTCCTCAATCAAATAATAAATAGCTAAATAAGACAAAGCAGCGACCAATATTAGCTGAATTATCAATAGTTTTTTCCACTTAAGAAAAACTAAAATAAAATCCCAAACATTAAACTCTTTATTGTCTGACATTTTCCCTCGGTATAAAATTATTTACCTAACTGAACTAAAAGTAAAACTATTGTGGCAATTGTTCCTACTACGCTGGAAATGGCGCCGACCCTGCCCAGATAAAAGCTGAATGTTCTCGGAGTTTTCTTGGGCACCCAGATATAGTCCCCCGGCTCAATTGTCACGTTGTTTTCTCCGATAGTCATCCATCTTCTGGTCTTGGCCTTGATCACACTTATATCTTCATAGTCTTTTGCCAGCTCTCCAAGTCCTCCGGCTCTTTCAATATAATACCTAGCGTCACGCCCGGATTCATATTTTACATAACCTGGAAAACCCACCTGTCCATATATATAAACCAGATTTTGCTGCTGAGGAACCATAATGACATCCCCGTCTTTTACCGGGAAATTTGCCTGTGTGGTATCCGAATAAAGTTTTGTAAAATCTACCAGAGCGTTGCCGCGCAACAGCCTTAACTGGTTATCTATTTTGAAGTATGCAGTATCCTCTTCCACCAGGTAAGACATGCGTTCCATTCTCAAGCCTTCCATCTCCTGGTTATCATAAAGAACTCCTTCGAGCCCTTCATTGGAAAATTTATTCTGCTCAAAACTCTTTGTAAGCATGTTTTTTTTGTACATTGTATAACTGTCTGTCCCTCTTACCAGCTCAGTCTTGTACAGTGAGGCAGTCGGCTTAAATCCTCCTGCTTGCTCAATCACATTTTTTACTGTTGTATTGTCCTTTGAAATTGGTATGTAACCCGGCTTATTTACTTCACCAAGGACAAGCACCCTGAAATCTTTTTTGCTGGTTTCATCGGCAAGCACTCTTATACGGTCAGCCCTCTGGAGCGGGAGGTCGCTGTTTATATCAACAACTGTAGTCTCCAGTTTCTGCCCGTCATAGCTCGAACGTGCTATTTCTGCTTTTGTGACATTCTCATACGCCTTGCTTATACCCTGAGCAAAAAGCAGGGCGTCAGAAAGCCTGTCACCTTCCATGAAGGCAAATTTTACGGGATTATTTACAGCTCCGTCAACTGATACAAAGTCCCTTTCCAGATCGAGTTTGGAAAATATAATCACATCTTCGTTCTTCAGGTAGGGATTCTGTTTGAAATCTCCGGTCAGCCTGAACTTTTCAAGATCAAGTGTAAGCTTTTCGCCGTTCATTCTTTTCAAGACTATATTACGCCTTGAAAAATTTTCCATTCTCTGGGTCAAAGTTTCCACTGTGCGAGGATCTGTAATAGCACGTATGCTCTGTTCCTTGTACTGGTTAAACATGCGTGTTACGAACTGATCCATACGTTCATACTGGGAGGCCGGGAAAGTACCATTTACAACAAATGAACCTCCAATGGTTACACTTATTGCATTTGAAGCGGATAAGAGTGAACCTGAAGAACCTGCTCCTCCCCCGGCAATATTATCCTGAGCAAAGAGAGAAACGGTTAAAAGGAAAAAAGATAAAGTGATAATCCTATGCATCGGTTTTTCACGTATTGAGTTATTGTAAAATTTCTTAATAGATATTGAGTTCAGCCATGGTTTATCTCAAAACCATGGTTTACCTCAAAGCGAACCAAGATGGAACATTTTTGCCCAACTAAAAGAAGCTCATCTCTTCAGTAAATCATGGGATTTATTTAATACAAAACCGTAAAAGCGATTGAGAATTTACTAAAAGATGCTCTCAAAAACAAAGCAATTAAGGAGCGGTAACTTCCTGAAAAGGCACATCCACCAGCAGGTTATCAATAAGCCTTGTCTTCCCTATCCTGCATGCAATTAAGATAT
>JBLMZM010000284.1:0-7070 GCA_050258815.1 Ignavibacteriales bacterium | reverse complement strand
GTGTCAATAATTTCCTTTTGCCGGGATCCGGATACTTTTTCCTGCGAGAATGAGTCGGAACTAAATATGGACAAAGAAAACAATATGAAACAGAAAACGGGAATTACAAGTGTTCTGCCATACAAATTCTTTGGAGTGTTCTTCGTTGACATAAACCTGCTCCTATCCAAAAAATGGTTTATCTAAACTTAGTCAAATTGCGGATTATTCTAAAGCAATCTTCACTTTCTTTAGATCTATCAGAAGTGAAGATGCATCTTTCCAATTTATGGAAATATCCTTATTTTGCAGCAGAAGGGAATAAATCAGCAGAAATTATAAAAGGAGAACTTGAAATGAAGCAATGGTACGAGTTACTCTTCGAAAACTACGCAAGGAAATACGACCAGGAAAACTTCACTCAGGGCACATTGGGCGAATGCGATTTCCTTGAAAAAGAAATAAGCTGCAATAAGAGCCTGAAAATCCTGGACATAGGCTGCGGTACCGGGCGCCATTCGATTGAACTTACCAGAAGAGGTTATAAGGTAACCGGCGTGGACCTGTCGGACTCCCAACTTGCACGGGCCCGGGAAAAAGCTAAAGAAGCCGGGCTGAATATCGACTTTAGGAAAGAAGACGCTCGAAATCTCCCTTTTGAAAATGAATTTGACCTGGCATTAATGCTCTGCGAAGGCGGATTCCCGCTTATGGAAACTGACGAAATGAATTTCGAGATTCTGAAAAGCGCTGCCCGGGCTCTTAAGAACGGGGGCAAATTCATCTTTACAACCTTAAATGGTCTATTCCCGATATTTAATTCTATTGAGGAATTCTGTGCATCGGCCTCTGAGGAAGGCAATGCCGTCTATAGAAAGAACACTTTTGATATTCTGACCTTTCGCGACCACAATATTACAATTGTGGAAGATGACAATGGCAATAAAAGAGAGCTCGTCTGCAACGAAAGATATTATATACCAAGTGAAATTACATGGCTCCTTAAGTCGCTGGGTTTTAAGAAAATTGACATATACGGGGCAAAACTTGGTGCATTCTCCAGAAATGACCGGCTTACTATTAACGATTTTGAAATGCTTGTCATCGCAGAAAAATGTGAGTAATAGGAGTTTACTAACAGATTATTCAATATTTTACCACAACTAAAATTTCCCGAAAATAATAAACAGGTGGTGCCGCTATGAAAAAACTAGTCCTGTTTTCATCTGTAATTCTGGCTTTATCGTTTTTTTCATGTAACAAAAGCAACAATACAGAACCCGTGGCCAATCCTCCGGCTGAAGCCTTTAACCCGGCTAAAATTTCAATTGATTCTTTGTTTAGGACTGTTTCCGAATTAAGCGGTGAAACAAGCGTTAGTATCCTTGGGGTTAATTATACTATCTTATCACGCAGCCGGAAATTAGAAGGAAATAGTAAGGCGGCTGAATATCTGAAATCCAGACTTAAAAGTTTGGGACTCAGTATAGTAGACCAAAGGTATAGTTCTACCGGACGGAATATTATTGCAATACAGCAGGGGGAAGACAAGGAAAACTATTTCATATTCTGTGCTCATTACGACTCTTTTCCTGACAGTGCTCTTTCTCCGGGAGCCGACGATAATGCTAGCGGATGCTCTGTTGTCCTCGAAGCGGCACGTCTTATCTCCAAACTCAAACCGAAGTATTCTGTAATCTACGCTTTATGGGATGAAGAAGAAGCGGGCTTGGGAAGCCAATATTTTGCCGACTCGGCATTTACGGCTAAAATGAAGATCAAATGTGTAATGAATCAGGATATGATCGGATACGATGAGAACAGCAGCAGACTGGCTGCTTTATATCAACCTATGGAATATGGCTCAGTCCAATATGGAAATATTATAAGGGACATCAATACCCGGTATGGATATGGCATTAATCTAATACCAAGAACTTCTTCGGCTCCATCAGATGATACATTTTTCTGGGGAAGAGGATTTACTACAATTGCTATGAGCGAAAAACTAATGTCTTTTGATGATCCTCAGGATACTTTGACTAACTTTAATAAATATTACCACAAAAGCAGCGACAGATTGGATAAATTTGATAAAACTTATTTCGGAAATATGAGCAAACTTGCAATTACTTCATTTGCTAAAATGATAGGATTGGATTTAGCTGCATCTAAATAGAAGAGGGTTAAAGTTCAGAAATGGTGGCAGTTTAATCCGTTTTGCGGACGCAAATAATAATGCCTCAAAAACAGCGAAACATTCCCGTTTTTGAGGCATGACTTTTATGGGTGATTCAGGACATTGAGCTGTTCTCAACCAAACTGGCAGAGTTTTGGACTGGGACACCTGTTGCCATAGCATAAGCCTTTGCCGCCTCGGTGACAGGGCTTAAAGAATCATGCAATGTGTTATATGTGCCCTCAGTCAGTATTTCGCCCGCAATCTTTTTAATGAGAAGTAATGCAGCTTTCGTAACAGATGCACCCAGACTCAGGCGGGCTACACCAAGTTCCTCCAGTTCTTTAACTGAAGGGGTAAGAGAGGGCGCATTGTTTGGTTTTGCAAGAATATTTATCGGGGCGGCAATTTCCTTAACCAATACTGAGATGTCATCTCTTGACCATATGCCGGGAACAAAAATGCAGTCAGCCCCCGCCTCACGGTATCTGTTGCCCCGTTCAATAGCCTGCTTCATACGGCTTGCCGGGGCTCCGGAATTGGTTAAAAAAACATCTGTCCTTGCGTTTATGACAAGATGAAATCCCAATTTGTCCGAAAGTTTTCTGATTGCCTGCAGCCTTTGACAGAATTCAGGGATCTCAACTAACTCTGGACTGAGATCAACACTGTCTTCAATATTAATTCCTACTATTCCGGTAGCAATAATTTTACCTATGCTGAATAAAATTTCATCTATGTTGTTGCCATAACCCCCTTCAATATCTGCCGTAACGGGGATTGTTACCCTGCTTGCTATTTTTGCAATTGCATCCAGCATTTCGCTAAATGGGATCTTCTGACAGTCAGCATAGCCTAAAGATGCTGAAACGCCCATGCTGGTCGTGGCAACAGCCTTAAAACCTGCAGCTTCAATCATCTTAGAGCTCCCGGGATCCCACGAATTAAGAAGCACAAGAATTTCCTTCTCGGTGTGAAGCTTTAAGAATGTTTCGGCCTTTGTTTTTTGTTCCTGAGTAACCATAGCTTATTCTCCTTCCTTTATTAATTAGAATATAATAAAATTTCAATTGGTAGTCGTGGCAGAACAGGAGTACAAGCATAATAGCCGGGATTAGCTTTGACTTTTAGATCAGTCCGCCCGGAAGCCCGGCGTAAAGACTGCTGCCGTTTGATCTAAGTTAGCAATAATTCTCTTACGGTGAATAAGAATAATCAAATGGAAGCTGGTCAGCCATCCGGAGCCCTTTCCAGTATCCGTCTAAAACAAATACGTTATTCGAATTCCCATAGAGGTCAATTGTAATTACACTTCCGAGAGGTCTAATGTAGCTGACTTTTGAATCTCTAAAAAAGTCTACTTTAAATACTTTGTCGGTTTTGAAAATAAACTGTTCGTTTTCTTTGTCATAGCTAAGCATTAAATCTTCGGCTACAATGCTGCGCCATTGTGTTATAGATGCAAGCTTTGGATCTTTAGTATAAAGCCTGAATTGATTAGCTGCAGATTTATCTATCAAAGAGAATAGAAAATGTTTCTGGGATCCCAGGTAACAGTCCTTTCTATTCTCTTCCCATAATTCTTTCTGATCGTCATCTTCCGGGGTGAGCTCTTCAAATTTGCAGTGATAGTAATATCTTAAGAGATCCTTTTTATTAAATGAAAAAGAATCTAATATTACTTTTAATCTGTAACCAAGAGCCATATTATTAATTATTATTGTGCTGTCCGTAAACGCATATAAAGTGCCGGTATTATCATCAACTCTAAAGTTAATCACTTCAGGATTTACAATTATAGTCTCTCTGGAATTATTGGTTTCGCCCAGAAACTGCTTCTTAAATAGCTTTATATATTCCTCCCAATCATCTGGAATTTTGGCTTCAATCCTGACCTCGTTAAGCAAAATAGCTTTTTGTTTTAATTTGATATTTAACTCAATAGATTCTGCCTTATGGGCCTTGATGCTAATCTTTTGCAAATCAAACCCAATGGAACTAACAATCAAGTCGTAAGTTCCATATTTCGAACTTATTAATACAAATTCACCATTTTGATCTGTTGAGGTCCCAATGGTTGAATTTTCTAAGAACACTGCTGCTGATATAATGGGAGATCCTGTTTCTGATTCAACTACTTTCCCTTTAATGATGAAATGAATTTGATCGGTCTGCGCCAGGCATGCGGCTGAATATATAATGTAAAAGGAAACCAGATAGCAGAAACTGTTCATGACCATTTCCTTAATTATATTCTATTGTTTAGAGTTAAAATACAAATTAAAGAATTTAAAAGCATGTGATTATATTTACAGAGATAAAGTTTAATAAACGAATGATATCAAATTAAGATTCAGATAGGACTGACTTTTGAACAGTCATGAGTGCATTAGGTGAGGAAAATTAAAATTACGCAAATCAAAATTTAAGGCTGGATATTGTTTTGAATATGGACAACAGGTTCTCCAAACTCCGGGTTTGTCAAGCCCCGGAGTAAGTACAACTAATAAGTTCATAACTCATGTGAAATGGGGTCAAAGGTTTTTTTGTAACATCTTCTTCTTTTATGCTGACGGTTTTCAAAAAATCTCCATTGGGCCTGTACCTTTGAATTTACCTCGAGCTCTCTGTTTGTTTCCACCTTTTCAATTTTATTTTTGACAAATACTTTATTTACTTCGTGTATCAGTATTGCATTAATACCTTTATTCTGCATCTCAGGGCTAACGGCAGTAAGATACAGATCCGCCTTTTTATTTTTTTTTATCGCTTTTAAGATGTGGATAAAACCAAAAGGGAACAACCTGCCCCTGCTCTTTCGGAGGGCCTTGGATAAAGATGGCATTGTAATTCCGAAGGCTACAACTTTATTGTTGTTGTTGAGCACAACGGGAACGTACTCCGGCATAATATAGCCGAAATATTGTTTTACATACATATTAATCTGTTTCTCTGAAAGTTCAACAAAGCCATATAGATCCTTGTATGCTTCATTAAGCAAGGAAAATATTTCCTGAGCATACGGAAGCAGCTCTTTTGCCTTCTTAACTCTGAGCACCCTAAGATTGTTCCTTGTCAGGGCTATTTGCGCTATTCTTTGTACCGTCTCATTTACTTCAGAGTTCATTGTAACTTCATATTCAACCCAGTCGGCCTCTTTTACATAACCTGATTTTTCTATGTGCCCGGCATAATATGGAAAATTATATATTGCCCCCAAAGTGCCTTCTTCTTCAAAACCCTCGATTAATGTTCCCTCACCATCCATATCTGTAAAACCCAGCGGGCCATGAATACAATTCATACCACTTGCCTTTGCCCAGTCTTCGGCTGCAGATAAGAGTGCCGAAGATACATCCTCGTCGTCAATAAAATCAAACCATCCAAAGCGTGCAGCTTTTGCGTCCCACTTTTCATTATACTTCCTATTAATAATACAGGCTATTCTTCCTGCTATTTGCCCGTTCTTAAAAGCCAGCCAGTATTTAGAATCGCAGAAATCGAAGGCTGGATTTTTATCCCTTCTTAGGGAGAAAAGTTCATCTGAACGGATTGGAGGAACCCAGTACTTATTCCCATCGTATAAATTATATTGAAATGAAACAAACTGTTTGAATTCATTTAAGCTATTAACTTCTTTTAGCTCAATCCGGTTATTCATATACTTTAGATGTCCTTATTGTTCTGATTATTTAAGTCCATGGTTTCAACAGAGCGAAACAAAATAATAATTATCTCTACCTGTTCAGAAATTGTCCTTGCGAATTTAATTATATTCTGCATTATTCTAAAGCTTTCTTTACTTATTTTACATAAATTATTCATCCCCGATCAGTGGTGGGGTAGTGGATTGTATTAGTAGAGATGCAAAATATAATTATAAAATCAGGCGGACTCTTAAACAGTTGCAACTAGTAAGGCTGGTAAAAGATATTTCATAACTCTGAACCCGGTTTACCTGCTTTCTGTAACATATGCAGTGTTATTTCACTTTCGCATAACTATTCCTTTACAAATACACATATTTATATGCATATTAAGAGTAAAACGCTTTCAGACATTAAACTCTTGAGGATATAATTACATGAGGAAAATAATTGTTTTATCATTTATTACATTGGATGGTGTAATGCAGGCCCCCGGCGGGCCTGAGGAAGATACATCCGGAGGTTTTGAATATGGCGGCTGGACTGCCCCTTACCACGATGAAGCTTCCGGCATGATCATGGAAAAACAGCTGAAACCTGCGGATCTCCTTCTGGGCAGGAAAACTTATGAGATCTTTGCTTCCTACTGGCCTGAACATGCGGACTATTGGCCGGGTATTAACGAGGTCACAAAATATGTCATGAGCACAACCATGACAAAATCAGACTGGAAAAACTCAGTCTTTCTTAAGAGCCTTGCAGATATTGAAAGGCTCAAAAATTCAGAAGGCACCGACATCAAAGTCTGGGGCAGCAGCAGGCTTGTTCAGCTATTGCTTAAGCACGATTTAGTGGACGAACTCTGGCTCAATATTTTCCCGTTGACACTTGGAAAGGGGAAGAAACTCTTTGATAACGGCACGATTCCGGCAGCATTTACATTAGTGGAGAGTACAGTTACACCAAACGGAGTAATTTTTGTCAACTACAAGCGGGCCGGGGAAGTCAAAACGGGTACTGTTGGAGCTTAAGGCGCTCTAAACTGTTAAGGATTCTCCGTTTATGACTGTTTTATCAGCATAAATTTCTTTGCGGATGTAGAATCACCTAAATCCAAACCTCCGGATATTCAGGATTGCAGGCTGAATACCCGGAGGTTTTTTGAAAATATTACTTCAACAACATCAGTTTTTGAGTTGCAGTATAGCCACCGGCTTTTAATTGATATACGTACACACCGCTTGGCAGGTTTGCTGCATTCCATG
>JBLMZM010000283.1:0-6077 GCA_050258815.1 Ignavibacteriales bacterium | reverse complement strand
AGTATCCAATTTGAAGATAATACTCTTGTTTTGCCAGCCCCGCTAACAATCAGGTTAAAATAATCATTCAGCTTAAGTGAAGCTTTGAACAGCTTTTTTAAGTTAGGGATTAAAGTCGAATAGTTCTTATTGCTGCAACCGCTCAGGTCAAGTCCAATAAGGTTCTTTTTACTCGTACTGTCAACACTGAGGCCGAAGACATCCTTGAGCTGAAAAGATAATTGGAAATAGACAAGACTGTCACTTCCTGTATTTATATCAGAATTGAAACCGTTTTGCGCATTGATGCTATAAGTCAACTTAAGGCTGTTGAACTGGCTGATGTCGGAAAGATTTAATAGTTTATACTTATAACTTCCGGTGTCCGTAAGAAATTTGAATGTCTGATCCGGGCTTTCTTTGATTCCAGCTTCTCCCCACATATCCCGCTTTGTTCTAAAAAGTATTTCAAGGGGTTTGACTGCATTATTATTTGATTTAAGCATTAGGATTGGGAGTTCAGTTACGGCTGTCTTGACGGCCCAGCGGGTGGGAGTAATAAAGGTCAGCTTTATTTTCCTGAACTTTCCAGGCTCCAGAGGATAAACATGCAGTTCGTACTGGTTGCCCTTTTTTGTTAAATAGGCCGGAGTGCGCTTCGAACCAACGGGGCTGTCATAAGGAGGTCTTGCCTTCCATGTGTCCATGCAGATTGCCTTCATTACGCTGTCGCCGGTCCACACCCAGAGGTCATATACAACAGCTCCCTGAGGTAATTCAAATCGATGAATAACTTCTACTTTCTGCCCCGGACTGAACTGCCCGTGATCGGAGTACTCCAGGTAAAGTGACTGTTCAGAGTATCCCCCCTGCGGCTCTATTACGAGTGTCGCCTTGTCAATATAGCCCGGCTTGGATAAGTTGATATCAGGGGCTTTAACAATTACTTCATTTATAGCAAATGTGGATTTAGTAAGGATGATAAAAAGAACAGCGGCAAGCGAAAGCATTTTCGTCAGCTTCACGATTCCTCCAGTTATAAGTGCGGTATAAGTTGAAAAAGTATGAAAATCCGCTTTCCCGGAAACGGAGCATATAAAAATTATGAAATAGTAAAGCAAAACTCAAATGGATACCCGTATTACTCTAAGTAATAAATATTATTTCACAATATCCCTGTTTATTTTTTGATATTTATTTCACCATGGACTTTCTGGTGCGATGCAACCGGTTCCAGATGTGTGGTTATTCTTACTTCTTTATCAAATCTCGATATTATCGAATGTTCAAGATCAGTGGCTAAAAGGTGTGCCTCTTCTAGTAAAATAGCTTTAGGGAATAGCAAATGAAATTCTATCCAAATTACATTTCCGCTTTCTCTGAACCTTAATTCATGATATTCAAATTTCTTATCTGAGCTGATTTCATCAAGGATGTTCACAATTTTCTCTCTTAGTGCATGCGATCCTGTGTCCATTAATCCCCCAAAGGATTGCTTTACTAACTTCCCCCCGGTCCATAAAATATTTACCGCTACGATGATCGCAAAAATGGGATCAAATGGAAGCCAGCCGCTAATCCATGTTAAAATAAGTCCACCGACTACCCCGAAGCTTGTCCATGAGTCGGTTAATACATGTTTGCCGTTTGCAACCAGTATGAGAGAATTAGTTTTTTCCCCCTTTCTTAGAAGATATAAACCCAGAAATAAGTTTATTACTGATGCACCAAGCGTAAAATAAGTTCCTTTATCAATATTGTTTAGCTGCACTCCCTGGACTAATCGTTCAATTGACAAATAAATTATATAGCATGCGGCTAATATTATTAATCCCCCCTCAAAACCAGCCGAAAAGTAATTTATTTTATCATGGCCATAAGTATGTTCCTTGTCAGCAGGTTTTAAGCTGAGCCACAAACTATAGACAGCGAAACTAACTCCTATTATATGTACAACAGATTCAGCAGCATCAGAAAAGATGGCCGCAGAATCGGTAATTAAATAAGCGTACCATTTGATAGCCAACATGAATACGCCAAATGCTAACGATAACTTAATTGCAAATAACTGATCTCTGCTTTCTCTTGTTTTTCCAACATTTGTCATTGGGATAGCTCCTAATTAAAAAACATAATCCCTGAATTAAAAAATGACCTGGTACTGAAAAGATTAAATGAATCTGTAATAAGTAGAATCGATTATAAATAAGTAGAATCGATTTTAGAAGGAGTTAATGGATATTATCGTGGCGGTTGAAAAATCTTGCAGATTTTGTCACTAAAAAACTGCTCCTGGGTATCTGTTACTTTCATATTACCAGGAAGCAAGCTGCTGGTTAAAGAATTAAGATCTATTCCGTCTTCATAATCTGAATGTGTATCTTCCTTTTCCATGATATCATGTATATCCGAAACCAGTGAATAATTATCTGAATATGAGTTATGATCCTGCCCGGTTTTAGGTATTCCAGCTGAAAGTAAGACAAATAGAAAAAAAACTATGTACAGTATATTTTTCATTATTATTACACCTTAAAACAAAAGGCAATATTTCTTAAATCAAGCAAAAAAATATAATGAATAAATTAGAATTCTTAAAGCCTTTTATGCTAAACAAATTGGATATATCTTAGCCTGGATTTTATTCCCCTAATTTTCTGCTGCTGCTGCCACAGTTAATAAGTTAAATAAAATGGGACTTAAATTAAATATAATTATTTTGATAGCCTTACTCTTCCTGTCCGTACTAAGCTCCGGCAGCAGTATCCCGGAATATCTGTAACAACTCTCATTGGATTAATTAAATATTCGGGCATAATATGAATAGCACAGAGGAAAGCCTCCTGTTTTTATGGGGCTGCAAGGATGCTTCTTTCGAAGAGGGGAGTGCAAAAATTAAAAAAGCCCCAAAACGTTTTTAGTTCGCCTTTGAGCTTTTGTAAAGCGGAAAGTGGGAGATGATGCGCAGGGCTTCAAAATGTTCAGAAAACGATCCGCTTTGAGCATCTTCTGGAAGTTAATCTCTACTAGAAGTAGAAGAGTTTTATCCGTTCAGCTTGTCTATTTCAATAATATTATTTACTACTGCATATATTGTAAGTCCTGAAACCGATTTGATGCCGGTTTTTTGCGATATGTTCTTTCTGTGAGTAATGACTGTATGAGGGCTTATAAAGAGCCTGTCGGCTATTTCTTTATTTGAATTGCCTGTCACGAGGAGCTTCAGAACCTCCACCTCCCTGTCACTGAGTGTGCCTGTCTGTATCTCCTTTTCAGCGTCGGCCTGTGAATTCAGAAGCTTTGTTAATGAGTCTATGATCTGTGAAGGGGAGTCATTTACCGTAATAACAGAATCAAACAGGCTCATCAGCTGAGGGTCAAAAAGCGAATATGCAATGCCGATCCAATAGGTTTCCGGAATCTCCTTCTTAATGCTGTAGAACAACTTCGTCTGATTCTGAACAAGAACAGGGCTAATAAAAACGAAGTCAATGCCTGCAGTTCGGGCAATCTGAGAGATCTCTGAAAGTTCAACAGCTTTACTAATGTTAGCCTGAAAGCCGCTCTCCCTTGTCAGGATGCCGGAGAGTCCCTCAAAAATTATGCATGAAGGTTCAGCTATTACAATATTTAGTCTCCTATCTTTCATTTCTTTAGCTTCAGATGCTTTTCCAAATGTTTTACCAGTGGTATTAGAATTGTGTTTTCTATTTGTGTGTGAATGTTCAGATCATATTCCAGTTCAAAAAGGCTGAATAGCATTTTGCGTCTTATCTCCTGGTCATTTTTCTGCGGCAGATATTTTATCAGCAGATTTCTCAGGTCTTCCAGTTTTTCTTCAATGTTACTATGGTGTTCCTGGTATTCTGCTGCAGAATAGTTGATTGGGAAATTCTTTATTTCGGTCTTATTCAGTTTGTTGTAAAGGGATAGAATATAGGGGAAAACCACTTCATTTTCATAGTTCAGGTGATCTTTTACTTCATTGAAGTATTCATTAAAGAATTTTCCTGCCATAGGTATTTCAGGATGGTCATTAACCTTATTCATTCCCTCAATGTATGTGAGGATATTCGGGTATATTTCATTGATATAATACTGGTGCTCCTTTTGAAGGTAGCTTATTATTGTCTGAATGTCATTAAAAGAATATTCTGCCTTGCCTGAGGGGATATTACCGTTAAAAAGGTTTGCAAAGGTCAGGAACAGATCCACGCCGATATTATTTTCCAGGCAAACCTGCTCAACTGTCTTTTCCTTAACTGCCAGAGGGAGACCGAGATGTTCGAACATAAGGAGTGAATATGGATTATGTAAAATGATCTCGGAGAGTTTTACGCCGGGAGTGACAAAATAATTATTTATCTGCTTCATAAATTACATTCTTTGTTAAAGTACAATTTAGAAAAATATTATCATTAATTCAGATTTCTATCTATTCTCATTGAAAAATCCCCAAAACAGATGATCGGGCCGCTTATTTACAGCCTAATATCCCCATTAGTGGGGATTGAAAGGGTCTGCTGCTGAAAGTAATTTGATCGTACAATTTTCATGAATTAATACAAAAAACGGAGACTTTAACGTGAAGACATATATACTTTTATTTTCTGTGCTTGCCGTATTATTTAGCAGCAATACTGATACTAAAGCCAATGACAGGCGTTTTACATACATTTATGAATCACTTGTTCTGCCGCGCGGGGCGCGTGAGCTTGAGATATGGAATACATACAGGGCAAACAGGGGATATATGTACCGCCGCCTTGACCAGAGGATGGAATTTGAAGTTGGTCTGGGAAATAACCTCATGACTGCTTTGTACTTAAATTCAAGCTGGAGACTCCAGGATGAAAACGGAGCAGCCGCAGGAGGCGAGGCAGTCCCCAGCCAGGAAGTTAGCATTTCCTCTGAATGGAAATATAAGCTGCTGGACCGTGTTGCAAATCCGGTGGGCCTGGGCTTGTACGGTGAAGCAACTGTAGGATTAAATGAAGTGGAGCTGGAAGGTAAACTTCTCATGGATAAGCAGGTAGGAAACCTCCTCCTGGCATTTAACGGAGTTGTTGAGCAGGAATGGGAGACGGAACTTGAAAACGGGGTAAGCAATACCGGAAAGGAACTTAACCTTGAGTTTGATCTTGGAGCATCTTACATGCTTTCAGGCGCATTATCTTTAGGTCTCGAATTCAGAAATACAAATACCTTCAAGGAAGGGGAATTGGAAAATTCTGTGCTTTTTGCAGGACCTGTTCTGGCATATTCTGATGAGAACTGGTGGGCTGCCTTAACCGTAATGCCTCAGGTGACGGCATTTAAGGGAGCAACAAACGGAAACCTTTCCCTTGATGATCACGAGAAGGTTGAGACGCGCTTATTGTTTTCATTCCATCTTTAAGAAAAATTAAATTAGAAAGTAAAAATTTATGCTGAAATATTATTTTGCACTATTCCTTCTTCTTGGCCTTTTTATTATGTCGTGCGCGAGTTCGGTTCCGGAGCCATCAGCTCAGCAGCTTCAGTGGGCATCAGACAAATGGCCCGGAGTGGGCGTAAAGGATCTATCGGAAGGCAGGGAAATGTATATTGAAAAATGTTCCGGCTGCCACAGCCTTAAGGTGCCGTCGGACTATTCTGAAGAAGAGTGGGCTCCTGTATTCAAGAAAATGAGCCGGAAGGCAAAGCTAACAGAGGCCGAAAATGAAAAGATATGGCGTTACATTTCCACGTTGGCAAAAAGGTAATTAAGGCTAAAAAAATGTCCCTGCCGGAAATTCCTGCAGGGACATTTTTTTGAACGCCATTGAATTATTTCTGTTTAACCAGCTCGATATCGGCATTTATCTTAATTGTCTTTCCGACCACTGCGCCGCCTGTTTCCAACAGGGCATTCCATTTCAGGTCATAATCAAAGCGGTCGATGCTGCCGCTAAGGCTGAATCCTGTTCTGGTATTTCCCCAGGGATCGTTTACTATGCCGCCGAATTCCACATCCAGTTCAACAGGTTTTGAAATCCCCCTGATGGTAAGATAACCCAGGACTTTGTAATGCTCTTCATCTAACTGCCTGACAGAAGAACCCTTAAAGGTAATTTCAG
>JBLMZM010000282.1:0-17306 GCA_050258815.1 Ignavibacteriales bacterium | reverse complement strand
ATTGATAAAATGAGAGCATCAGGACTCCCGGCATTAAGACCGGGTGCATTTGCAGAAAATATTACAACAGAATTTTTAAGTCTTCCGGAGCTTTCCATTGGGACCAGGATTCGCCTGGGCAAAGAAGCGGAAATAGAAATTACCCAAATCGGGAAAGAATGCCACAGTAAATGTGCAATTTATTATAAAGTAGGCAACTGTGTAATGCCGACTGAAGGAATTTTCGCCAGGGTAATTAAAGGCGGGGAAATTTTTGTTGATGATGAAATTACAATTTTCCAGAACCGGGCGCCGGTTGTGTTAACCCCGGCACCCGGTCAATTCTAACACCCTTCTTTTTTCTTTACCTGCTGCTTTCCTTTTACTGACTGCACAGGTGTCTGAAGCTTGGGCACTACCAAACCGGGCTTTAGTGAATCTCCTTTTATACCTGATTGGGGTGTTCCCCCGAAAAACTTACTGATCTCCTTTATCTTCTCAAATTCCGCTGATTCTGCCGCTGAAGCATTCAGAGCAAGTTTTGGAAACAGGATTTGTTCCTTCCATGACTGCATTCCGCCTTTCAGAATATAAACTGCTTTGTAATCTTTCGATTTAAGCAAGAACCAGGCCTGGGCAGCTTCCACATCCGTTTCCGAATATAATACAATCTTTTCGGTTCTTGTAAAAACCGGTTGATTTAATTCAGGGACCTTGTAATTCTGTGCCTGTGGAATATGGTACTCGTTATAATCCTTCAGGCTTCGTAAATCAACCAGTCTGAAATCAGATTTTCCTTTAATAAGCCAATCTGCCAGCTCAACTGCCGGTACTATGCCGGTCTTGGTTTCGGTAGCAAATGCAATATCTTTTGTATTTACTGTGGTATAAGTATGGTCATAAGGATTTGCTCCAAAAAGCGCAAAAAAACCAAGCGCCAGAGCAGCTGCACCCAGCTTCTTTTCTATACTCAAGCCGGCTAATATATTTTTCATTTTTTATCCTCCGCCTTTTTTGCCATCAGCTTTTCGCCCCATTCTGCTGCCATGAATCCCCCAATTGCCATCAGAACAACTGCAAATACCACAAGCCCATACGAAATATTAAAAAATCCAGGGATTGTAACTTTACCCATGGGAGTTGCTTTATAGAATTCCGAAATGAGAGGATAAAACTCGTCAAAGACAAAAACTCCGAAGCCGACACCAAGTACGTAGAATAATCCGTCAATTCTTCCGGTTGCAAAAGAAACCACTCCGGTTCCGGGACAATACCCCCCAATTACAAACCCGAGTCCCAGAATTACTCCACCCGCAATCTGGGGAATAAGATAAGTATCTGTTAAATAGACCAGGGATAAATCCAGCCAGCCAATCCATGAAAAATAAAATACTCCGAGCATGGCCGTCACAATAGCAGTAAACATTACCTTAAATACTCTCATATTGGTAAAGTAGAATTGTGCAGCCAGAATTCTGGCATTACCGAATCCGGCTCTTTCAAGAAAAAATCCAAAACCAATACCGATTATAAAAGCCATAATAAGGCTTACTTCGGATCCAAACATTCCGAATTTATAGAATGGTAAGTTCATATCCATTGCCTCCTCATAAAATAAGCCAGTGCATAGGCGCCAGCAAAAACTGACAACATGAACGCCCAGCTGCCCAGATTTAGTAATGCTCCTCCGGTTAATGCCTGACCGCTTGTGCACCCCCTGCCAAGCTTTGCCCCTATCCCCATTAATGCACCACCTGCAAAAGCATACATTAAACGGGCCTTATTCGATACTCTTGGGCCTTTTTCAACCTTTCTGCTGATCCGGTTGGCCAGTGCTCCCGATATATATCCACCCGCAAATACACCCAGGACTTCAAATACCAGCCAGTCTTTTAATGGATTTGTGGTACCGTCTCCAAGATAATCCATATATGCCTGATTTCCAGCAGTGTGTGACGGAGCAACTGAATTTACCCCCACAGAAACCAGTGATGAAAAAGCTCCTGATGCACCCAGACCTCTACCCATTATGACAAAAGCTGCCAGAAGTACCAGTCCGAGTCCTACCCCTGAGACGTAGGGATTCCAGTAGGGCTTAGCTGTTTTAACGCTTGCGTCCCCTGTCGCTTGCACCTTTTTGGGTGAAACCGTTTCAGTCATAGTTAACATTTCTTTTATCTCCTAACTTAAAAATGAGCATTGAAATAATGACTATATTGCCCGGCATAGACCAATACGAATCTCAGAATCAACCCTCCGAGAATCACCATTAAAGCCGGAATTACCGAGTGTTTAATCTTTTCCTGAACAGCCAGTACCTGTAATATGAGGGGAATAATGATCCCTATTCCTATTACAAATACCCAGAATGTTGCTGCAAATGGACCTGAGAGAATGAGTTTTGCAGCTTCAATATGTGCATTGGATGAACTCAATAATCCAAGCAGCATCATGATAATTACAAATATTTCGAAAACCAGGAGTCCACTATCAATCTTAGTAAGAACTTCCTTTTCCTTGCCGTCTTTTGTTATCATATGTACTAAGGCTGAAGCAGAGGACAGTCCTGAAACCAGAAATAACAACCAGAGCACCGAACTGTTCCATAGCGGTCTTGCACCCAAGGTACTAAGCAGTACTCCGGTATATGTTCCCAAAAGAATTCCGAGTAATATATTAACGATGCCAATCCTTTTGATTGATCTGTCTGAAGCCTGCAGCTTAATGGAAAGTAAATCCATCTTTGGAAGCACATTTATAAGCCACACGGGTGGGTTGATTAATATATTTGCAATCAGAGCCGGATATACTACAAGAAGGATCCAGGCACCCCAGGACATTGGAGCAGTAATCTTAAACGTGGTATACAGCCTCCATACATAGAGTTTGTGCTCAAGATCAAGGAATAGAGCCAGCATACCCAGACTTAACACTATCACACTAATAATGGGCAGTAAGAAGCAGGAACAGTTCTGATCCTTATACTTACCGCTTAATAATGAGTATCCGGCAATTATCATCATCCCTGCAACCATTCCTCCGAGGAACAGGTACACAGGTATTTGCCAGTTCCAGGCATTCAGAAAGGGTTCCAGCAATTCATTATGCCTGGTAGTTGTTAATTCTTGCATTATCACCTCTATAATAAATAGAATATCTGCGGTTTTGTTCCTGCTTCAGGAATCAAAACATGGTTGTTTCTTGAATTAATAAGTTTGCTTATCTCACTGTTTGTATCCTCCAGATCCCCAAACGTCATGCAGTGAGTAGGACAAACTGAAACACAGGCCGGTTTATCTCCTGTTTCAACTCTATGAATACAGAATGTACATTTATCCACATATCCGTCAGGATGAACATAACGGGCATCATAAGGGCAAGCAGCCATACAGGCCTTGCATCCAATACATTTATTGTGTTCAACGAGTACAACACCTCCCAGGTCATGTATGTGGCTCGCACCTGTCGGGCAACAAACAACGCAGGGAGGATTATCACAGTGGTTACACCTTTCACTGCGGATTTCCAGGTGTAAATTGGGGAAAGAACCGTCGGCATCCTGAATTATCCAGTCGCGGGTATAACCTTCGGGAATATTGTTTTCTGTCTTGCAGGCTACAACACAATCCATGCAACCAACGCATTTTTTTGTATCGATGGCCATTCCAAATCTCGACATACTAGGCCTCCCGTTCAAAAGTTACAAAGTTCACGTTCATTCCGGTTCCTCCCATTATTGGATCGGTTTTATATTCGGTAATCAGCCTTGAATCGCTTGCTCCCTTCATGAATGGGCCTTTCAGTTCCTTTGCCCAGTGTCCGAATCCATGAACCATATAGACACAGTCAGGCCTGATTCTCTGTGTAGCTTTTATCCTGATCTTGTTACTTACTACTCCCTGCTGATTCTTCAGTTTCACATAGTCACCCGATTTTAGGTCATTACTCCTTGCCACCTCCTCATTGATCCATAATTCATTCTCCTCCATCATATCGGCAAGTATGCGGTTCGACTGGGTACGGCTGAAGGTATGGACCGGAGCCCTTCCAAACAAGAGTCTGAAATATCCAGCCGGAGCTTCATCAGGTCTGGTATATCTGGGTACCGGATCAAAACCTGCCTGTTCCAGCTGTAACGAATAAAATTCTATCTTTCCTGAAGGAGTAATAAATTCTGCCGGGACACCTTCATCAAAATAGTTTGGCTGTTTGGGACCATTGATAATTCCGGTTTTCTTTATTTCTTCAAAACTATATCCTGCATTGGTCAGTCTGTGATTCAGGTATTCTTCGATGGTTTTCCAGGGAAAGTAGTGGCCCAGCCCCAGTTTTTCCGCCAGTTTCTTTGCTATCCACCAGTTTGGTTTCTGACTGCGGGGAGAATCCACAACAGGCTGGCGCAGAGCAATAAAAGGATCTCTGAATACCTCAACATTGAGATCATCGTACCTTTCCAGATAAACGGATTCGGGCAGCACTACATCGGCCCAGCCAGCAATTTCACTCGGAACAACATCAATTACTACCATCAGGTCAAGATTCTGTATTGCCTTAATTGTTTCCTGTTCATTGGGCAAAGCATGCATCAGGTTTACAGCATAGCAAAACCACCCTTTTATTGGGTAAGGTTTTTCGGTTATTGTCGCTTCCCTGATACCCGTTGTTATTGCCTCAGATGCAAAGGGATATTTATTATCCGGATTATCGGCTTTAGGTTTTCCGGAAACCGGATAAGGGGGATAGGGATACCCGGGGACACTAAGGCTAGTGGGAGTATAAAAACCGCCTTTTCTCCCCCAGCTTCCCATCAGAGCATTCAGCAAAGCAATAGCTCTGCTCCTCTGAGCATCATCACCATACCAGGCTGAGCGCCTGCCGGGGTGGATAAGAGTGGCGGGTCTGTACCGTGCCATCTCACGCGCAGTTTCCCTGATCAATTCAGGTTCAATTCCTGTTTCGGTGTAAGCCCATTCAGGTGAATAGCTGCTTAGCTCAGATGCAAACTGTTCAAAACCGAAACCATATTTTTCTACATATTCCCTGTCGTACAGCTTTTCTTTTACTATTACATTCATCCATGCGAGCAAAAGTGCAATGTCAGTGCCGGGTTTTATGGGCAGATAATACTTTGCTTTGCTAGCAGCCGTTGAGAATCTGGGATCAGCAACAATAACTGTAGCTCCGTTTCCAACGGCTTCAGCAAATTCCTGCACCTGTGAGTTATGCATATTCTCACCCAGGTGAGATCCCAGGAGCACCAGACATTTGCTGTTTCTGATGTCGGTTCTCTCTGGAGATCCAATTTCCTCTCCGAAGGTAAGCTTAAAGCCAATATCCCTAGGACCCCGGCATTGTGCAAATGACGGGGCTGACATATTAATGGCTCCATACGCCTTCAATGTATGCTTTAAAAAGTTACCTCCGATTCCATGACTGAACATTGCCACCGCTTCGGGGCCATAAGTGGATTTGATTTTTTGCATTTTTTCTGCGATGTAATTCAATGCCTCATCCCAGGTTACCTCTACCCACTTCTCTTCCCCTCTGTAACTCCTTCTTATCAGGGGAGATTTCAGTCTGTCCGGGTCATAATGAGCGCCAATTCCCCCGGTACCCCTGGGACAAAGTCTTCCGCGGCTCAAAGGATCAGCTGGGTTACCTTCAATTTTCCAGAGTTCCCCATCCTTCAGGTAAGCAATTGCACCGCATTTCCAGAAACATATGTCGCATGTGGTAGGAATTGTTCTGACTCCCTTAGTTGCTTTCATTTCCCCGGATACCTTCTCAGCATTCTGAGCAATCATCTTAAGTGATCCGCCTGCAGCGGCAGCCAGACCAATTGTTGCACCGCCGATCTTCAGGAATTTTCTTCTCGATATTGGGTTCATCTTATTTCCCCGAGATTTTTTTGATGGATTCTTTTATTCTGCCGCATTCAGCATAATTTTTATAAACTTCGCATTCTCTGCAGCTTCTTTCACCGCAAATAGTGCCGGAATGCTGTTCAGCCCAGCAAGGTTTGTGGTTCTGTCCATAAGAGCTGCAACTGCTTCTCTCTTCCTCAGAACAGCCCACAATATCCCAGCAAGGAATGAGAGCATAAATTGTCTTTATTCCATTTATGCTGATTTTGCTTTCGTTAATTGCACGCCGGATGCAATCTATTCTATCAAGATCCAATTTTGAATATAATCTGTGACTGGATTCCTTTTTGAAAGGAATAATTAAACCCTCGCGTTCATACATCCTAAGAGTATGAACTGAAATTTTCAATAATTCAGCAGCAGTTCCGATAGGAAAAAGTGGCTCGTCATCCTTGAATTTCAATTCCATATCATGCCTCAATAGTTGACATTTATAAATATCAATTTTCCTGCCACTTATAAATATCAGCTTTTTTGTCAAAAATAATCAAACTAAATAAGGCAATTATTATAGATGAGAAGAACCAAAAATGGATTTTACGTTTTGAGATTAAGCGGATATTTTATCCACTCTTAATAGCCAGTTGGGTTTCAGACGAGGGACAACTAATTTATCTCCAAACAGGCAAAACACATTTGGGGCTCACTTGTGAAATTGTTTTGACAGGGTCTTCCAGCATTCTTGAAATTATACCTGTTTCGGGTTTGTGGCAGGTCAGGCAGGCTCCCACTCTAAGGATTCTTTTCTGCTCTTCGGTTGTAAAAGGCCGGACATTCTCACGCGTAGAAACACCAGTCCTTTTAAATTGCAAATACCCTATCCAGGCATCTTCCGGGAGCTCATCATATTTACTCAGGGGATACTTCGGGGTAAATTTCCATTTGCCCCTATTCCCTGATACAACATAGGTAAGCTTCCCTCTTCCATAGCCAAGAGCTTCGGAATTGATGTGGCATGAAATACAGTCCCTGCCGGACTTTGAAATGGTATGTGAAAAAGCCGGGGCATAAAGCCTACGGAACAAAGTTCCCCCCTGTTCCTGCCCCTTAAAGCCGTTTTTATCAATTGTGATTATCATTCCAGGGACAAAAGTATCTACTACTTTCTTCTCTTTACCATCATGACCTTTTTGTATTTTGACACCCAGGGCAGGAGGGCCATAGAGCAGATCCCCTGATGTTTCCATCCAGTCCCCTTTTGTAATTTTATTTGTCAGCAGATCATAACCAGGCTTAGCAGGATCATACTCCATATGGCAGCTTACGCACTGAGTAGACCAGGCGGCATGACATGAATTGCAGGAAAGAGATTCATGGGCTTTTCCCTGAGTGCATACTGGAGCAGGTGCTTTTAATTCCAGCGGGGCACCCGCATTCCTTTTTAGCATAAAGGCCTTTTCGTTTTTTAAATATGTATTTATGAGCGGGATTTTTTCCTTCTCTGTGCTCAGGTATTTATTATTTTCATTTTCCCATGACCTCAGTGCTAGTATTTTTTGAGATTCAGAATCCAGTTCATTCCGGGTAATAATATTCTTTTTTAGGGTGGAATGACAATCCGTACATGCAACTTTAACCTGTTCTTCCTTATGCAGATAAGTTTTCCCGTCTCCCATTACCTCTTTTGAAGTATGGCAGTCAATACATAGCATACCATTTTCATAGTGAACATCAGGGGTAATTTTGATGAACACCCGGCCATCTTCGAGAATCCTGAATTCGGGTCTGCCTTTAACATCAACGGCATTAAACTTCGTTTCCAGCCAGCCTTCATAGCTTGTTGAAATGCGTCCGGAGCGGCTGTGGCACCCAAAGCAATGCTGGTCAGTTATTTTTACTGATAATGATGGATGAAACACGGGTGCGGCTTTGTTATTACTCTTGTTATTACTCAACTCCTGCATAGCTTCCTTACTATAATTCAGGTGGCAGGCATTACATCCACCTCCACGGGAGAGCTGTGTAACGGGACCTAATTCAGTTTTCTCCGCCCCCAGGTGACATGAAGCACACAAGTTTCTTAAATGAGAACCGGCTGCAGAATGTCCAATTTTTTCAATGGGTTCAAATCTCGAAAGAGAGGATGTTTCTCCAAACACGTAGCGGTCAACTGAAACTACCCCGGTCATAGTTGTCATGACCGACTTTTCAATCCTTTCTGTGATACCCGGATGGCACACAGCATTTCCGCAGCTCTGTCTTGCATCGGCAAGATTGCCCGGGATCAGGATCATACCTCTATGCGCATCAGTTTTCCTCAAGACAAAAGGATTACCCCCATGGCATGATGAGCAGCCTATGGCTGAAGGATCATGAGCAGGTGAAAAGCCTTTCATTCCATTATGACAAACCAGGCATCCCTCTCTTCTGCCAAGCACGACCGGGATCTTCATATATCCCTTGTTCGCGGTTTCAGAGCCCATTATATCGGAATTTGGTAATAGTTTCAGTTTTGAAATAGCCGGATTGTTCCATGGCCACGTAAAATTCCAGTCTTCTCCGCGAAAGAAAAACCCCGTTACAATCAGGCCGCAATACAGAATAGTAAAGCCAAGAATTATTTTCTTCAGGTTAATAGCTCTTTTCTCAGCCAGCTTTGGCAAAAGATAAAATAGAAATAATAAAACCAGAAGTAAAACTATAATTACCAGGGGTTCACTTATTAAATGGAATGCTTCCTGCAGTCCTAAAAAGTACCAGGGACCCTTTACAAGCGGATTAAGATTATCATGCAATCCGGGAGGAAGTATATATCCGGCAATAATAAACACGGGAAGGATATACAGATAAATTGCATTTCGGGGCCAGACTTTTTTTGCATGCTCAATAATTACGATCCACAGGAAAATAGTTGCTGTGGCAATATGGTGAACATAAATCAACTGAAAATCCTTACTGTTGCCCAAAAGGGAGAAAGCAATTTCCCCGCCAATGTATGGAAGCTTCTGCAACAACGAGGTTAAAATCCTGAACGCCTGCTGGCTGTCTGAATCCCCTTTTAATATAAAACCTGAGATCATGAGATAAAATATCACCGGAATAGAGATAGTAAGGCGCAGCCATACATTTTTTTTTACTTTCCTTTCTGTAAATCTCCTCAAATGATCATAGATATGCAAAACTGAAACCAACAGGAAACACTGGGCGCTCCAGTAATGGATATTTCTTACGAGTATCCCCCCTGGATTTGTTAGTAAAAGATAAGTAACCGAATCGTAAGGATCTTTAACGTCATAACTTATGGAAAGCATAACACCAGAAACTACCGAAATAATGAAACTTGCAAAAGCGATATTTCCATACTCAGCTTTAAGTTTCCTGATCAGGATGATGAGTTTATTTTTATATGCGGTATTATTCCACAACATCTACTATGATCCCGCCTTTTCCGTCATTGGTATAATTCAGCACTGATAATGGATGTGAAGCAGGGCCTTTTTCAGGTTTCCCGGAATTCGAGAAAACGGACCCATGGCATTGGCATATTAATTTTTCACCCTCCAGTTTGTTGATTATGCAGCCCAGGTGGGTGCATTTTGCCGAATATACGGTTAAATTATCGTTTGACCTGAAAATAATTACCCGTCCATTAATAGTAAGCCCCTGGGGAATTGGTCCTGATATTTTTATTTTTTCGTGTATGTTTGCTTTCCATAACTGTTTATCGGCAATGGTGTCCCAAACCACTACCACGCCGGCAAACAGAAGCCAGCCGAGCCAGCTGATAAAAGATTTTCTTGATGTATTTTCCTGTAACAATTTCAGTCTTTTGATTGGTCCTATGCTTTGGTTCAGTTTTTTGTAATCATTAGTCTGTTTCTGACATATTCATACTCATCTTTCCGGTTCATATTAAAAAAAAGATCTTTGGAATAAAATGGAAGTTCTTCGGCATTTATTATTTCGGCCCCAACATCATCAATCAGCCTGAGGATGCTGCATTTCCTTTTTAACTGCTCAGTATCCCTGCCTTCGTTTGTCGCAAAGGCAGACAAAATAGCTTCCGCTGCAGGAATGCACCTTTTGTCATATAGTCCGCAAAGCTGCTGAATAAAACCATCGGCCTTGGCCACAGTGATTTCCTTAGATGTTTTGAAATTTGCCAGGTATTCGATCATCTCCCTGGTCACAAGGAGCATATCACAGGATATGACAAAACCCTTCTGATTGGAAGCATGTATTAATCCGGAATGAATTCCCGCAAGGGGACCCTTGCCCGGATAAATATCCTTAAAAGACAATAAATTTAAAAATTTAAATTGTTCGGGCTCATTAGTTATCAGCATAACCTCCTGGAAAAGTGAGGTCATCAGAGAAGCAATTATTTCAATGACATATTTATCACCAATTTTCAGGAATGATTTATTCTCCCCCATCCTTGAACTTTTGCCGCCTGAAAGAATTATGCCTGTTATATCTGTATACACTCAACCTCCTCTCCCATAACCGGATTTATCCTGTTTTCCTCAATAACTATCAGGCAATCAGCCCTGCTCATCTGAACCAGATTTCCGGAAGACTGCATGCCTGTATCGCTTACGGTTAAATCTCCTTTTTCATTCCGGTTCAGTATGCCGCGTACAAAATGTCTTTTGGAATCATTCTTATTAATATTCTTAAGCAGAATTGCTTTATAAGTCCGGAACCTTTTTATACCAAAATGACCAAATATTGATGCCTTAACGAACAAATAAAATGTAACCAGTGATGAAACCGGATTTCCAGGCAGTCCAAATACAAAAACCGGTATTTCTTTATTCTTATAGACTCCAAATACCACCGGCTTACCGGGTTTAATGTTAATTTTCTGCAGCCTTATTTCGACACCTAATTCAGCAAAAATATCCCTGACGAAATCATACTTCCCCACTGAAACGCCTCCGGTTGTAATGAGTATGTCAATATCCTCATTTAGTGCCCGGCTGACTAGATTTCTGATTTCCTCTTTGTCGTCCCTTACTATCCCATAATTCACGGGGGTCATATTCATTTCCCTGACTGCACTTTGAATTGAGTAGAGGTTCGAAGCCCTGATTTTGTCAGCATAAGGTTTTTCTGTGATTTCCAGCAATTCATCCCCCGTTGCCAGAACACCAATTCGCAGTTTTCTATAGACTTTAACCCTTGCTTTGCCACAGGCAGCTGTTGCTGCAATATGGGAGGAATTTAGCAATGTACCCTTCTCGACGGCGATACTGCCTGCCTGAAGATCCTGACCTTTGTAGTTAATATTAATACCCTGTTTGTATCTAGCATTCGTATTAAGTATTATATCACTTTCTCTAATAATTACGTCCTCAATGGGTATAACAGTATCAAAACCTTCGGGGAGTCTGCTACCGGTCATAATTGAAACAGCAGCCAGGTCATCAGCAATGAATTCCCTGAAATTACCGGCAGATATTTCTCCTGCAATGTGCCAGTTATGATATTTTTCATTAAACTTTACTGCAAAGCCGTCCATTGCAGAATTGTCAAACAGAGGAATATCAGTATCTGATATTATGTCCTCTGCGAGTATTCTGTCTACTGCCTCTGTCAACTCAATTTCTTCAATTCCCGGGGATAAATCCCTGAATGCCATTTCAATAATGCTGCAGGCATCTTTGTATTCAGTCATATTAACTCAATTATTTCTGTAATAACAAATTATAACTATATAATTAATTATGGTATAAAATTATTAAGAAAATATATAACAAAAAAGCCGGCTATACCACCGGCTTCAAAAATATTAAAACTGGATTAAATATTAAGGTACCTGGAAAGAAGAGACCCACTGCAGCAAGTCGGGTATATTTACATAAAATGTATAAAGTGGCTGAAGTCTGCTGGAAAGCTCGACTTTTGCGGTGGTGGAATTATTACAGGTAACCTTTATAAAATATGGACTGACACGAATATTAATGGTTCCTGTCATATTCCCGTTATTATAAAATGTCCAGTTTGGAATAGTAGCTTCTGCAGCAAATACTATTCTGGCGTTAAGGTTATTATAATAGCCCTTCCATATTTCGTAATATTTAGCGTCAGCCCTCAGTGAAACAGCGCTTTTTGTAAGTCCCGTCCAAACTCCATCAAACGTAATAGTTGCGTCTGTTCCATGTCCGGGATCACTAACCGGGAAACCATATTTTAGCTTATAAGTAATTAAAGTTTTCATAAGGTCAGCGCCTGCCGGGGTAAGAAGAATGGGACCTAAAGCAGTTTTCATATATCTTAATTGCAACAATATGTCTAAATTTCTTGGTGCATTCGGATCAGTATCGATAAATACTCCATGATATGTATGGTATTGCAGGTCATATTTATAATCAAACCCGTCTGCAGCATTCACCTTATTCAAAGTTCTTTTTGAAGATGCAATATTTGCTGAGGCAGCAGTGTAGTACGGGACTGACCCGATAAAGATTCTCTGAATCATATCAGTTGCAAATTGACGCATTTCTACTGGTTTTAAAGTACCTACATCTACATTTACGGGTTCTTTAGATAAGGTTACATTGGATTTTTCCAGATTTTGACCAACCTGAGGTTCAGCCGGGGACTGGCATGAAGCCAGGAAAACCGGTAAAGCAATCACTAACAAGATAAATGCCCTTCTAATCATAGTATTCATGGTGCCCTCCTAATTATATATACGTTTCTTAGTTATATTATCCCCTCTTTTAAACTACTTCCTGATGTAAATTCAACTAGAGTCAATGGCAGCCATTTTGTCCTCCATAATTGTTATCAATTTCACATATATTGGCAAAAATCAATACTATGCAGACACTTCATAAAGTAGCCGCTTAATTGCGAATTGGAATAATTTCTGGGAGACAAGTAATTGAAGTGATTTCATCATATCCAATTATTCCGCACACATTTTCATTCAAGCCGCTTCGTGACAAAATATTATTCACCACAACAGAAACAACAGATATGTTATTAAATGAAGCTAAATGTAATTTACTAAATGGATAGTATGTAGGTGTGATTTGCAGCAATAAAAAAAATGCCGCTCAGGTGAGCGGCATCAGAACTAACTTCTAGCATCGATAAATTATTTAACCAAAGTCATTTTTTTAACCGAAATAAAGTTAGTAGCTTCTATTCTATAGAGATACATACCAGATGTAAGATTAGAAGCATTGAATTGAACAGAGTGCTTTCCGGCATTCTGGAATTCGTTAACCAGGACAGCAATTTCCTGACCTAAAAGGTTGAATACTGATAATCTTACCTTTGAAGCCTGTGGAAGAGCATATACTATCTTTGTTGACGGGTTGAACGGATTTGGATAATTCTGGTGCAGACTGTAATCAGTTACAACAGTGTTTCCAGGTTCAACATCAGTCATCTTTGAAGCTGTAATTTTTGATGTATCTTTTACAACATCAAAACCATCAGTTACAGATATAATAATAGTATGAGTCTGATTTCTCTGCCAGGTAGCTGGTTTCCAGCTAAAGTTTCCTAAAGTATCCAGTGTTGCACCAAAAGGTATTTTAACTGCTGAGAATATCAATTTCTGGTTCAGATCAGGATCTGAAGCCTTGAATTGAAATTTATAGGTCTGAGTCTTAGTACCCAATGAATCGTCAACGAAAATAACTACATCTTTAGGAAGACTAACTGTGAATACCGGTTTACGGTTTGCATCTGTTACAGAAACATCACCACCCATTACAGGGCTTGCAACTGGTGTACCTGCGTTATACTGAAAAGATGTAAGGGTCAGGTTAGCTGAACCTTTTTTCAAAGCGACAACTTTCAATAAAACAAGGTTTCCCTTACCGGAGATCTTTGCAGCGTTAGCCCATGCAAATTTAACCTTACCGGCTTCAGTTGTGTTAATTGTAGCAGTACCACCGTTACTCAAAGTATTCTGAGTCTGATAGCCTATAACTTTAATAATATTCTGATCAAATGTACCAGCAAAATCGAATGATAAGATATTGTCAGTAGCAGTAATATCAGTTGTTACAACTGGGACACAAAGAGTATCGCCAACCCAACCTGATATAGCACCAAAGTTTACTGATACAGAAGGAATGATTATCTTTCCGTCTTTTGCAGCAGCAGCCGGAGTACCAGCATTGAACAGGAATGTACTCTTTGAGGTTGCAGGATCAACAAAAGTTAAGTTAGTAGAACCAACCTTCTTATATTTTACATTTAACTTTACCAAAACACCTGAATCTGAAATTGCCGAAGCACTTGCCCATGCTACTTTAATTTTCCCATTAGCAGTATCAGCATTAAACATTGGAGCTCCGCTGGCAATAGTTCCATCAGTGCTGGCACCCGTAATTGAGACGATATCCTTATCATAGTATACTGTAAATTCGAAAGCTGTTACATTTTTACCTGTTAGGCTTCCTACAGTAATAGGAATATAGTCGCTTGGTGAACCAGCGGCCTTTGAAAGTGTCGGCAGAGTCACGTTAATCTGTGCTAATAAGGTATTACCATTAAGCATAAGCATTGCAGCAAACAAAACCAGAACCTTCGCAATACTTATTTTAATAATTCTCATTTTATTACCTCATCTTTTAATACTTAATTTTCGTGATTCTGAAAAATATTAATCATTATTGGAACAATTCCGTGCAGGGCTCTACACCCTGCACGAATTGAAAATAATTACTTCAGAAGGTTCATTTTCTTTGTAGCTACATAAGAACCGGTTTCTAATCTATAGATATAGACACCTGAAGTTACTTTTGAACCGTATTCGTTTGTTCCGTCCCAATTGATTGTATAGTAACCAGCTTCCTGCTGACCGTTGAATAATGTCTTAACAAGCTGACCCAGCATGTTATAAACATTGATAGTAACCTTACTATCAGCGGATAACTGATACTTGATATTTGTAGTTGGGTTGAACGGGTTAGGATAGTTCTGGCTTAAATCGAACTGAGCTGGAACCTGTTTAACAGTTACCTTATTCAACATAGTTTCAGCAGCGTCATTAAGAGAGATCTTTCCATCAACAGCAACTTTAGCTTCTTTATCCTTCATAGTTAAATTAACGTTAACCATATTGCCACTAGTCATAGATTTAACACCAGCCATAACAACTGTTAACTGACCATTAGCATAATTGTGAACCATTAACCAACCTTCAGGCATGTTAGCAGCAACGTTTTCAACGTCAACTAACTTTTCATCAACGTTCAAAGTTAATTTTGCTGACATAACATTGTTAGCTTCAACGATGTTAACCGGAAGAACAACAACGTTTGATCCTTCTTTGCTGGCAAATGTACCGAAAGTAACGTTTCCACTTACTGCAGCCATCTTACCTAATTCTGCAACACTCGGGAATTTTCCGTTTACGCAGTATGATAAGATATAAGAAGCATCGAGAGCACCAACAACACCATCACCAGTAACTTCGGCAGCATAAGTAGCCTGAGCATCAAGAGTCTTCAAACCAACAACGGCTTTCAGAACTTCAGAAGCGTCAGCAGCCTGGACTGAACCGTTACCATCAACATCACCCTTCTTGCGTGAGTATTCAACAGTAACCTTAGCTGTCTTTGTTTCAACTGCAACTGTATTGCTCATCAACTTAACTTCAACATTGTAAGTTTTACCAGCATCAGCAAATGAAGGAACGAGTGTCAGAGTTCCGTTTTCTAACTTTGATGTACCTTTGAAATCGGTAATCGGAGTTAATGCGAATGTGAAAGCATCACCGTCTTCATCCTTAGCTGTATACTTGAATGTAAATGTACTGTCGTTCTTTATTGAACAGTCTTTCAGGAAGTCTACAAAGTAAGCAGGTCTCTTCTTGTTAAGAACTGTAATAGAAGCAGTAGCCAATGTAGTATCGATACCATCTGTTGCACCGATAGTTACAGAGTATTTTCCGGAATCAGCATAAGTAGTAGCCCAGAAGAATTTACCTGTAGTTTTATCGAATGTAGCATTTTTCGGTAATTCTTTACAGAACATAACAGGTTTCTGACCTAAGTCTGCATCACTGACTGCATAAGTAAATTTAACAGTATCAGTTTCGGTAACAGTAACATCACCTAACTTAGCTGTAAAAATAGGAGCCTTGTTGCACTGACTATAAGCAAACAATGAACCCTGTCTTGTAATACCGCCCATAGCATCGATAACCTTAACTGACGGCCAATCGGTAGCGATAGTAGCATTATCATAGTTAGTACCAACACCCTGGAGAATCCAGTTGTTTGCAACGTCACCAGAATCTCTGCGAACCATTCTAACGTTCTGGATCTTGTCTTTCAGATAATCAATATAACCCTGACCCTGAAGCTCTAAATCATATTTATATGAAGGAGCTAAAGCAACGTCAGATTTAATGTACCAGAAGAAAGGTGAATAGTTTGTTATCTTCAGGTTACCATTAGCAATTGGGAATCCATTTGAACCACCAGGAACCTTGCTGTCATGATTAACAGTAAATTTAACTGTTGATTCTAATTTATTCTTGAAGAACAAGCTAAGATCTCTCTTATCACCAGCATCAGAACCAACCGGGAAAGTAACTATACTTCTTGCGATTGCATAATCACCAAGTAATGGATTAGCATTATCAGTATAGATTTCTTTCTGAACGTTACCAGTGATAACACCGTCAGTCTGAGCATAACCCTGATCAGGTGAAGAATTAGCTTTGATACCCTGTTTCAGAATTATTATGTTGTTAGCTTCTGTGCCTAACAAACCTTTAGTAAGAACTAATCTGTAATCACCCTCTGTATAAGTTGTGAAATCGATGTTTTTAGCAGCGATTGTAACTAAATCAGCTTTATTGTCTTTGTTAAGAACAAAAGTGATTTCAGTAGGAACTGTCCAGGCGGCAACTAAAGTTACCTTCTGAGCAGCTGCACCAGCGAAAGTAAGTGATTTCTGAACACCACCGTTAACTACGAAACCGGCTTTCTGCTGAGTAACGTCACCCTTTAATGTAAGGGCAAAGCCATTCATATCAAGATTACCAGTATTTGTCAACAATAATGTACCATTGATTGTTCTGGCAGCGTGCATCTTAACATCATTTGCACCACTGATAGTAACATTCTTTATCTTTGCAGTTGAATAGAATTCAACTTCTGAAGTTGCGATTGGAATACCTGTTCCGTTCTTATATTCAATATTCAGGTAACCTTTTTCAACAAACTTCTTACCATTTAAGCTAATCAGTGTAGCGAAATCGCCATCAACTAACTTAAGAGTAGAATTATCAGCCATTGAAAGGTCCTTGTCGCCTAATGTCAAAGTGTGAGGACCATCAATTTCTAAAGTACCATTAACTGTTACTGCTGTACCAGCAGCAATAGCTGTTGAACCCTTAACTGTAACGTTAGTAATAACGTCAGTAGTTGGAACTTCTTTACCTGTTGTTATACCATCAGCTGAATAGAGGAGGTTAACTTT
>JBLMZM010000281.1:0-4609 GCA_050258815.1 Ignavibacteriales bacterium | reverse complement strand
TGATACCTCCTGAAAATTCGATGGGCCTGGGAGCACTGACCGGACTTATTTCAGGAAAATCATCTGCGGGTTCATTAGGCTCAAAACTTTTTGGAATTTCCAACTCTTCGGAAGATATTCTCCTGGCTATCTTAAACAGCAGGACGACATTGACAAATGTCATCAATAAGTTTCAGCTCATGAAGTACTATGAGATTGATGATGCCAACATGGATAAGGCCCTCAAGGCATTCAATGCCGACCTATCATTCAGCCCGAACCAGTTTGGAATGCTGGAGCTTTCAGTCCTGAACAAAAATCCCCAGATGAGCGCCGATATTGCAAACTATTTTACGAAAATTCTTGATAGCTTAAATATTGTTCTTAATATTGAACAGGCAAAAAACAACAGGATTTTTATCGAGCAAAGATATCAGAAAAACCTTGTCGACCTGAAAAATTCAGAAGATTCACTCTACCGCTTTCAAAAGAAATACGGAGTCTTCGCTGTTCCTCAGCAGATGGAAGTGGCTGTGAAGGCTGCCGCTGAAATAGAATCTCAGCTTGCACAAAAAGAGATGGAAGCATATTTCACAAAGCAGCAGTTCGGGGAAAACTCCCCGCAGTACCAGGGCTCACAGGCGCAGGTTAAATTGCTGAGGAATAAAGTCCTTGAATTGAAGGGAGCCGACAAACTCTCAGAGGCATCCAACGTTCTATTCCCATTTAAGGAAATTCCTGATATATCGATCAGTTATTTAAGAAACTTCAGAAATGTCGAAATCCAGAATAAAATTCTTGAAGTCATTCTTCCTTTATACGAACAGGCAAAAGTTGAAGAACAGAAAAGTATTCCTACAATTGCGGTATTGGACAAGGCTGTAGCCCCAGGACTTAAGGATTCTCCCAAAAGGTCTTTCATAATACTGTCACTGATTTTTCTATCGCTTTTTATAATGATTCCCATGATCTATATCGGAGAAGGCTCCATTAAAAAGGTAACCTACCGTAATCCGTTGGAAATAAAAGGTGCAAACTTCTTCAGGAAGTTAGCAAGAATCTACAGGCTTAAGTTTTTGAATTAATATGTCTGTATTTTTTGTCATAGCAGTCAGTATAATTGTAATCGTATTAAGCAAAATCCTGTTTCACAAGTGGTTTAACCATTTGGCAATCTATACCGGATTATGGGGAATGATGCTTTCCCTCTATGAGCTTAAGTTTTTGCGTTATATAGATCTTAGGCCCGATGCGTGGCTGGTGGTTGTAAGCGGATTTCTGGCGTTTTTACTTGGGATCGTAACTTATTTTGCGGCAAGGGGCTGCTTCCCTAAAAAAGAAGATGTTTCCAAAAGATTCAGCATTTCTGAAATCCCAATTCTTGCCGACGGAGGAAAGGTTCTTAAAGCCGGAATCTGGATTGCCGGCATAATTGGCCTGGCTGCTGCCATTCAGAACTGGATAGTTTTATTCAAATACTTTGGTAATATTCAGTCCATTTTTTTAGCAGCAAACCAGATCTATAGAACTAGAGTTGAGTCCGAAATACCTGGCGTGATCCCCTACGTATCTGCTTTTTCCGGCGTGGGAATAGTTTTATCCGGAATTTATACGGCCTACAAAAACAGAATTACCATGGTGGCAATTCTCCCAATCGTAGGATCCCTCCTTAAATCTCTGGCTATGTTCGGCCGAATTTGGATGCTCCTTGCACTCGTTCAGTTTGTGGCTTCACTCGTACTTTTTAAGTCATTCATGAAGCCAAACAAGAAGGGCAACAAGACAATAATAATTTCACTTACAGTAATCTTTTTGCTTTTCGTGACCGGAGCCTCACTGGTCAAAAATACACGAGGAACTTATGAAGTCTATAAGGGTGCCAGCAAAGAAATGCAGGCCATAAGAGGCGGAGTTGTAATCTCTCCTTCTGTCTACCTTTATATGAGCGCCCACATTGGTGTCCTTAGTAAATATCTCGAGGAAGGAACCGAAACAGCAAAATGGGGACAGTATACCTTCTCCCCGTTCTATAACGTTCTGGCAAAATTCGGACTTACTGAAAGGGTGCCCTTCGATTCGCGGGGTTATTTTATTCCTATGTGGACTAATTCTGGTACTTATCTGAGGGACCTGCACGTGGACTTTGGCGTTGCGGGTATCTGGGTCTTCCCTTATCTTTTGGGACTTATAAGTACATTCCTTTGGTTTAAGTTTTATTCTACCGGAGGCCTGAGATACTTCGTTATTCTTGTTCATTTGTATGTAATAGTTTCAATCTCTTTTATTACTATTGCTACCAGAGGGGCCGACTGGTATTTTGGCCTTGGTGTACTTATAATAATAATGCCATTTTTGGAAAAATTGGCGAAACGTAAATCATTACAGAATAATAATAATTCGGGACAGTTGATTGATTGATAAAAAGTCTTTACTGAGTTCATTTTCATGGGTGGCCTTTTCCAACCTCGTTACTAAGCCGCTGTGGATGCTTTTGTTTGTTTATGCAGCCCGTGTCCTGGGCACATCACAGTATGGAGTGTATACGCTTGCCATTTCTATTGTGTCTATCTCCGCAATATTTATCGACTTTGGATTTGATTATCTGGCCATTAACAGGATTTCTCAGGATAATTCAAAACTCAGTGAATATTTTAGCGATATTTTTATCTCACGCAGCAGTATAATGGCAATTTTAATTGTTATTGTACTGGCTTATGGAAAACTTGCCCAAGGCGTCGACGATGTAGTATTTGCTTCTGTGATTCTTCTGCTTTTGTTCCAGACATCCACTCTGCTTCTCCAGTTCCTGAAATCGGTGACGTCTGCATACCAGGAATTTAATAAGTTCGCAATAATGATGATCATTGAGAAGCTGGCAATTACTGTGGCAGGCTTTGTTTCGTTATTCCTCTCTTCAAGTTTGGTCAGTTTCCTCTTTGCCATTACACTGGCAAACATGATTACTCTTACGGCCTTTACAATTTACGTTTACAAAA
The DNA here is from genome assembly GCA_050258815.1 of Ignavibacteriales bacterium. GTDB lineage: Bacteria > Bacteroidota > Ignavibacteria > Ignavibacteriales > SURF-24 > JAAXKN01. The sequence continues at coordinate 1,634 of JBLMZM010000281.1, read as the reverse complement.
CTTATGATGTTAAATTCGGAATAGCTTCCAGAGCCTCATACTGGAATTTTATCAAAGAAACCCTGCCAATTCTTGTAATAAATATTTTTATATTGGCTTACTTTAGAGTTGATGTTATAATTATGGAATTTATCCTTAAGGATAAAAACATAATGGGTATATATGGCTCTATACACAGAATTGTGGAAATGTATATGCTTATCCCTACAGTCCTTATGTCAACTTCCTATCCTATTGTAAGCAAGTATTACCTTGAAAACAGGGATTTGGCCATAAAATTAGTCGATAAAGTACTTCAGGTGCTCATTATTGTTACCTTGCCCCTGGCTTTGATATTTTCATTTAACAGCTATGAGGTTAACCTCTTATTTTTCGGAAGCCAGTATAAAGAGGGCTTCAGAGGCCTCGAAGTCCTGATCTGGACTACATTGCCTCTGGGATTTAATTTTGTGCTTGGGCATCTGCTTATCAGTATTAATAAGCAAAAGCTATGTGCAATGAGCGTCGGTATCGCCTCTTTTCTGAATATAATATTAAATCTGTTCCTTACATCTTACTACTCTTTTGTCGGAACAAGCATCGCGCTGCTGATTACAGAAACTTTTATCTTTGTATTTTATGGCTACTTTACGCTCAAACATTTCGGGCCTATAATGCTGAAAGTTTACCTTCAGAAAATAGTTCAGATAATTCTGATCAACATGGGGGCTTTCTATTTATATTCTAAACTTTATCCATACAACTTTATCGTTTGCGTAAGCTATCTCGTGGTATTAAATTTAATATGTTTATATATTTACGGATTCTTAAGAATTAATAGTATTAAAAATCTTGTTAGTCTGAAAAGCACTGTCTGAGGCTTTACGGTAGCTTTAAATCTCTGATTATTTTAGTCAACTTTACTTATGGTCTCTTTTATGAAAAAATTAAATCTAGGCTGCGGAACTGACATCAGGTCGGGCTGGGTAAATATGGATTGCGCAAACCTCCCAGGAGTGGACGTAATTCACGACGCAAATTCTGTCCCTTATCCCTTTGAGAACGACTGTTTTGACGAAATTCTTGCCCAGGATGTCCTGGAACATATCGACCTGTGTAAAGTAATGGAAGAACTTTTCAGGATAATGAGGAAAGGAGGGGTATTGACTATCAGGGTTCCTCACTTTACATCAAGAAACAACTATATTGATCCTACTCATAAGAACAGGTTTTCAGCCTTTACTTTTGAGTTTTTTGTGAGAAATGGTTTCTTCAAAAGGGATTATTATTTTTCGAATCTTTTTGATGCTGTTGTTTCTACTAAGATCACTTTTGCAAAACATCCTGTTTTCTTCTATAACTATTTTGTGGAATTTCTGGTTAACCGCTCAAAATTCCTGAAGAACTACTACGAGTCCACGTTTTTATCGAGATTATTCCCTGCGGAAAATATACTCGTTTCACTGAGAAAATAGTTTTGGTAATACTTTACTTATTCTCAAAAATATATTAAAGGCATAATAAATGAAGATAGCAATTAACGGAATACTACTGAATTTTAACAGAAAAACCGACGGTATAGGACGCTATATTGCATCTCTGCTCAGGGAATTTGAAGCCCATAAAGAGCATACATTTTATGTTTTCGTCGACAG
>JBLMZM010000280.1:0-3001 GCA_050258815.1 Ignavibacteriales bacterium | reverse complement strand
AAAAACTGCTTGCTTAAAGCCCGGGAAATTAATAGTTTCCTTCTGAATAACCAGAGGAATTTCATTATGGAAGCACCGGTACTGACAGATCAAAGCGTATTCCCGGCAGAAGAAATAATATTTTCTCAAATCGGAAGATCCACTGCGCTTTGGAATTCCCTCTTTGAATATATCCATAAAACTTATCCCGACATGGAGGAGCAGTGGAGGTATTACAAAGACGGGAAAAGCTGGCTTCTGAAGGTCACCCGAAAGACTAAAACCATATTCTGGCTTTCAGTTATTGAAGGCGCATTCCTGGTAACTTTCTATTTTACCGGCAGGGCGGAAGAGGCAATCTTAAAGAGCCCCATTTCCGAAGAATTAAAAAAGATGTTTACTGAAGGAAAACACTACAATAAAATCCGGGGCATTACAATAGTCTTCAAAGGCAAGAAAGACGTTGAAGATGCAAAAGCTTTAATTCAGATCAAATTTAATGTAAAATAAAACCAGACCTGCACCACCCGCTGTCATTGGAACGCTTGAAAGTGCCGATGGCAGGACAACTCCTTCGGACAAGGTATATCTGGCGGCTACAATAAACAATGGATAGCCCTTCCAGGCCAGGGCTAAAATGAAATGTGGGCATTTAGAATTACGCAATCACAAAGCCCGACTCAGGCTTTGCGAGTCAACTTTACACAGGAATATTATATAATTATCTTCAAATGCCGCGGCAGCGGCATGGTATTGATAGCCCGGGGTGACCTAAATTCGCCGCAGGCGAATGCGGGAACCCCGGGAATAATGATCGCAAACCATCCCCCCACACATCCCCGAGCCCCGGCCAGGCGGCGACATATTCCGATGCATACGGATAAATTATAATGAAATTAAATCATCATTTATATTATATCGAAATTTCTATTATCGGTTTACGCATTTCCAAAACATGTGGGCTTCCCGGTCTTCGACCTCCTCATGCCTGGCAGGCCCAACAACTCCTTCAATTATTTATGACTAATGCTGTTTCAAAGAATAAATATTAACATGATTTTATTTCGATTTTGCTTTCTGTTTATTTAATTATTGACATATGGAAACAAGGCGTTAGTTTTCTTTTCATCCGGGATAATCTTAAATAACTGCTGCTGACTGATCCCTTCGGGAACCAGAACATCATAAAAGTCAGGTGTCAGATTAGATTTTACTCCGCATCCGCCGCTATTGTTATTTGCTGTATCAGACATTGCAGCAAAATCTCCTGTCCCATAGTAAATACTTTTAGCATAGGCAGGATTCTGCTCCGAGCAGCCGATTCCAACAAAAAAGGCACAATCCTTATCAATATTTCCCAAAAGCTCTTTGGAAACAGAAAACCTTATAGTGTTTGTATTTTTATCACCAAACTTACTGTTACCGGTTTTATGCAATTTCATCATTAGCCTGTTGGAAGTATTGCAATCAATCAGTTCGATTCCTTTGTCACTTACCAGGATAATTTCTTCAGGTTTGCCCTCGAGGTCAATATGACCTTCCCATGCCGCGGCCCTTTCTCTATCCCTCTTATCTTTCTTTATGTAAATAGTCGCGTGTGTCCTGTAAAATCCCCAGTCTAACGAGTCTCTCTCAACTAATTTATTAAGTTTCAGCTCAAAGTAATATTTATTGCTGTCCTTTATAACACGGAATTTTCTAAGGTCGAATATTCCATCTTTGCAATATGGATCTGTCGGATAGGTATATTGTCCACTCCCATTATCATCTCCGGCAGGGTCCTCCATATTAAAGATTTCATCTGCATTCTCATTGAATTCCGGGGTAATTTCAGGAAGCTTCTGACTTAAAAGCCACTTTTTGAATTCATACTCAATTTTATAAATGTCTTTTCCATATACTTCTTTCAGAGCCGATGGGAACATTTTGTCGGAAGACGTCTTATTGCATAATTCTGAATATCTCTCAAAGCCATAATTTTCAAGTAAATACTTGTTAAAAGCTCCGGCAGCTAAGTAAATGTCGTTTAAATTGTATGCCTTGGAACCAAAAAAATCCTTGTACAAATAAACAGCAGATATCTTCGGCTCTTTTCCTGACAGCATTAAATCTCTGGTCCAGCTAAAGGCCAGAAGATTACTGATATAGGAAGTCCCTGCATAATATACGGCAATTCCCTCGCCTAGCAGGGGTGAATTAAAATTCACCTTGTTCATTGTTATAACATGGGCAACTTCGTGATAATTATTCCATAGGATTGATGATACTTGATTCATTTCGGGTTGAGCTCTTCCGGGAACCGATTCATCAAAATAAAATCTCCCCATATCATTCCAATTTGCCAGGTAGTAGTCTATTTTTTTCGCATCTTTAAGGGAGAACCTCATCGCAAGCTCTTCGAAAAAACTGTCCAATTTTAAGGTGAGCATGCTATCGGGAAAATCATCAGGATTTTCAGAATGGAAAATAAAATGCCTGCTTTCTTTAGTGAACCATTTATTTGTGAGTATAGTAATTGGATGCGACAAAAACAGGTCTGAATTCTTATCAACTATTGCATAAGAAAAAATACCTGCTTTTACGGATGTATACTCCTTATAATGCGTTATGTTTATAACCGGAGTGAACGTGGTTTTCCTGAATGCTCTTTCATATGTTCCTGAAAGCCAGAGGTCAAAATTATTCCCATATTTTTCCTTATCTGCCTCATCCCAGTATTTGTCCAAACCTGTTTTTCCATTTTTAACAGCGTCCATGTACTCTCTTACAAAGTCAGCATATTTCAGGTCATTTGTATTTATGTGGAGAGTATCAAGTATATTTTCAGCATTGAGTGAATATCTATTAGGGGGTGACTGTTTAATGAAGTTATTCAGATAATAAAATGCATCATATCTGAAGTTATTTCGTGCGCACAAAACTCCAATTAGATAATTCGCTTCATATTTTTCAGGGTGAGATGAAAGGAATTTACAGAGGGTATCAATAACCCCTGAAGAATTTGGCAGCAGGCTGTCAGATT
>JBLMZM010000279.1:0-17559 GCA_050258815.1 Ignavibacteriales bacterium | reverse complement strand
GCACCTTTTCTGTGGTCAGTTACGAACATATCGACCGTAAAAACTATAAAGAAGACTAGCACAAATGCTGCCCAGAATATCATTTCAGTAGTCATTAGAAAAACTCCGCTATTTTCAGGTTCTTTCAGAATTTATTGTTTAATTTTTGCCTAAAGCCTTAAGTTATTGAACTTCAGGCAGACCATAACTTCCTTCTGCTTATTTATAGTGAGAACACAACACTCACAATTAAGTAATCTGGTAATATTCAGGGAAAAAACATATGGTAGAAAGAGGGACATGAAAACAACGCACATACCGAAAGCCATAATTGCGGTTCCGAGAGGGCGGGGCTCAGTAAATAATCCGGAACAATTACTTATAACCGGTATGGCGTCAAATGAGACAGTAACTGACAACAGAGAAAACAACATTATCACCCTTCAAAAATTGTTGGGGAATATTCATGTCAAAATGTTCTAATGCTCAGATGTATAATCAGAATACCGGTAATTATTATGGGTAACTACCGGTATTCTGTATTGAAAACCAACTTTAGTATTTACTTTAGCAATGCAGGAATTAACGTTATGTATATACCTGCAATTATTGCGGTCGTGATTACACCGCAGATATTTGCACCAATAGCTTCAGGCAGTATCAGGGCGTCGGGATTAACTTCGCTGACGGATTTCTGAGCCACCTTTGCCGTTGTCGGTACGCAGCTTACGCCGGCAATTCCAATTACCGGATTAAACTTACCTTTTGTTATGAAGTACATAATGTACCCTCCCATAATTCCTCCAATTCCGGAAAGCAGCAGTGAGAGGATTCCGAGAACAAGGAGTATCAGAATTTTTGGGTTAAGTATAAGATGAGCTTCGCATAAAACACCGAGCAGGAGTCCAAGGAAAAAGGTTGACCCATAAAGCAGCGGTCCGCCAATAAAGTCAATAAAATGCTTCAGACCCGATTCCCTTACTGCAACTCCCAGGAAAAGGGATACGAATAAAGGAGCAGCAACGGGAAAGAGCAGGCATAAAATAGTATTTGTAATGACTGCAAAAGCCATTTTTTCGCCGGATGTAACCGGGCGTGTAACCTTCTTGGGGGGCATCTTTATGGCCCTAAGCCTAGCCGGAACAAGCAATTTGATAAGGTATGGATACCCGCCATAGGTAAGTCCCAGATAAAGGTATGCTACCACAGTTATAGGTACAAATAGCTGTTTTGAAAGGCTGAGAGATGTGAACAATACCATTGGGCCGTCTGCACCTCCAACCATCGCTATTGAAGCTGCATCGTTAAGAGGGAGCCCCAGAGCGTGTGCAATAGGAATTGTAGCAAATGTACCCAGCTCAGCACAGATGGCCAGGAACATGCTTAAAAAAGGCCTGGCGAGCAGGAAACCCACGTCCAGCAGCACGCCTATGCCCATAAAAACGAAGCAGGCTATGAGTCCGTTACTAAAGGTTAGTGTATAAATTGGCTGCAGAAAGTCAATCTGCATAATATCAAGAAGCGCTTTAGGATCAGTAACAAGCGGATCAACAAATAAATTACCCTGCTGTCCGTTGCTGAAAAACAGTATTCCGGCGTTTATAGCCGACATGCCGAGACCCATAGGTATCATCAGCAGTGGTTCCAGGATCTCTTTTTTCCCCAAATAAACCAACAACATTCCTAAAAAAATGAGGCCTATTCTTGCGATCATGATCTGAGGTTCGGAGCTGACCAGCGTAGCTATACCCTGAAAAAGATTCAATATATCTTGTGTACCCATTAATATTCCCCGTAATAAAGATAAAGATGAAGGGTGTTATGCCTTCAGTCTTTCCTAAAGATTCTAATAGACATAAAAATGATTTTAATTATGAAAGCGACAAAAAAAGAAATGACTATGGCAATGCCATACATATATAAGGTTTGGAATATGACTGTTCCCATTATTTCCCCAATTATAAATAAAATTATGTTCCTGACCTGATCCTGTTCATATCAGATAAAGGATAATGGCTCCTAATGAGCAGGATCAGAATCAGGGACAAGCCACAAAAACTGTTTATGAGCCGATCTCAAGAAGCACGTCGCCTTCCAGAACAGCGTCCTTTTGCCTTACCTTAATTGATTTTATCACGCCTTCTTTGTCGGAGTTGATATTGTTTTCCATTTTCATGGCTTCAAGTGTCAGGAGTCTGTCACCTATTTTAACAACGTCGCCTTCCTTGACGTGAATGCTGAGCACGGTACCTGGGAGCGGGCTTTTTATTGTGCCTGTACCTTTTGGGCTTGCAGGACTGCTGGTTCGGGCACCTGACTTAAATGCATCCGTTGAAGGCTCTGCCTTGGAGCGGACGAGAGTCGGCGTCTTGGTCTGCTGAATTCTTTTTTCTACTTCAACGTGATATGTAGTACCATTGACAATAACTTCTGCTATATTGTCTTCAATATTTACAATATCAACGTCATACTGATTATTTTTAATTTTGAATTTAAACTTTCTCATGTTCTCTTCCGGTTTTATCTGGGATATTGTCTTAAGCCGTAAATTTTTGAACTCCAGGGAGAATAAGGTCTCATTACCCTCTGCATTGTAAGAACCATATTTTCATAATCGTGGAGATCCTGGAGGTACAGGTGGAGTGCCATTCCAATAACGGCATAAACTTCTCCTTCCGCTCCCAGGCTGTTGGCTTCCTTCTGGATAGCCTGCATTTCTTCCATATTATCTTTCTGTTTCAGATCAGGTTCCTGCGACCTTAATTTCTTTAAAAAATCAAGTATCATCTTAAATTATCCTATAATGGTAAATTAGAATGCTTTTTGGGCGGATTTATATCCTTTTTAGTTGCAAGTGACTGCAGTGCCCTGATTATACGGAATCTCGTATTACGCGGCTCAATTACGTCGTCAATATAGCCGTATTTGGCTGCTATGTAAGGAGATGCGAATTTATTCCTGTATTCGTCCTCTTTCTGTTTAAGGAATTCCACGCGTTGTTTCTCATCCGTAATTTCCTGAAGCTCCTTGTTGTGCAGTATTTCAATTGCCCCTTTGGGTCCCATGACTGCAATCTCAGCAGTTGGCCAGGCGTAGTTTATGTCGCCGCGCAGGTGCTTTGAGCTCATCACGTCGTAAGCGCCGCCGTAAGCCTTTCTGAGTATTACGGTAACTTTTGGTACAGTTGCCTCTCCATATGCAAAAAGCAGTTTTGCTCCATGTATAATTATGCCGCCATATTCCTGTGCAGTGCCAGGCAGGAAGCCCGGTACGTCGACCAGGGTAACAATCGGAATATTAAAAGCGTCGCAGAATCTTACAAAGCGGGCTGCCTTACGTGAGGCATTAATATCCAGTACTCCGGCCAGATAATTTGGCTGATTAGCCACTATTCCGACTGACATGCCGTTAAAGCGCGCAAAACCGATTATTATATTGGGGGCATAATGACGCTGAACTTCAACAAACTCGTTGTAATCAGCAATGGAATGGATTACGTCTTTTATATCATAAGGCTTATTAGCGCTGTCGGGAACTATAGTATTAAGCGAATCCTCGATCCTGTCAATCGGGTCGTCGCATGGACAGAGCGGAGGATCTTCCAGATTATTCTGAGGCATATAGCTCAAAATCTTTCTTATCAGAAGGATGCCTTCCTGCTCATCATCAGCTACGAAGTGGGTTACACCTGATTTGGATCCGTGAACTGCGGCTCCGCCAAGTTCCTCTTCGGTTACTGTTTCGCCGGTGACCGTCTTAACTACTTTTGGTCCGGTAACAAACATATAGCTGGTGCCCTGGGTCATGATGGTAAAGTCGGTCAGTGCGGGTGAATATACCGCACCGCCGGCGCAGGGACCGAAAATGGCGGAAATCTGAGGTACAACTCCCGAGGCCATAATATTACGCTGGAAGATTTCGGCATATCCGCCAAGACTTTTTACGCCTTCCTGTATTCGTGCTCCGCCGCTGTCGTTAATACCGATAACAGGAGCTCCAACCTTCATAGCCTTATCCATAACTTTACAGATCTTCATAGCATACATTTCAGATAACGACCCGCCGAAGACGGTAAAATCCTGTGAAAATACGTAAACCAGGCGGCCGTCAATTGTACCGTATCCGGTAACAACGCCATCAGAAAGGTAATCCTGTCCCTGCAATCCAAAGTCGATGCATCTGTGAGAAACAAACATATCGAATTCTTCAAAGCTGCCGTCATCCAGAAGCATGTCAATTCTTTCGCGCGCCGTAAATTTACCCTTGCGGTGCTGGGATTCAATTCTTTTTTCACCCCCGCCTAGTCGGGCCTTGTCGCGCATTTCCGTTAACTCTTGAAGTTTTTCCTCAATAGCCATTTTCTCTTCCTTTTACATTTATTACAGTTTCAAATTAAATAAACTTGGTTAGTCCTTGTGTTCGCACAATTCTGTAAGGACGCCATTGGTTGACCTGGGATGTAAAAAAGCAATATCCAGGCCTTCTGCACCTTTACGGGGTGTTTTATCAATGAGCTGAATTCCTTTGGCTTCAACCTCACTAAGCACACCCGGAAGATCACTTACTGCAAATGCGAGGTGATGAATACCCTCGCCCTTCTTTTCAATAAACTTTGCGATTGGACCGTCATCAGCGGTTGATTCAAGCAATTCGAGCTTTGTCTGTCCCACCATAAAAAAGGCGGTCCTGACCTTCTGATCCTTTACTTCCTCAACGGCATAGCACTTAAGTCCAAGCACATTTTCATAATATTTAATAGATTCATCCAGGTTTTTAACCGCGATACCAATATGTTCAATATGAGATGGATTCATTTTAATCTCCGGATCCTTTGTTAAACAACAACATTTTCTTTGTATTCACCGAAAACTGCACGCATTGCGTTGCAGATTTCACCTATGCCGGCGTATGCTTTCACTGCATCCAGTATATAAGGCATCAGGTTTGCATCTCCCTCGGAAGCAAGTTTGAGTTCGCGCAGTTTGCTATTAACCTCATCATTGTTTCTTTCAGAGCGTACTTTATTAAGGAATTTAACCTGTTCTTCCTGGGTGCGCATGTCAATCTTAAGTAATCCCTGTGGTTCCCCTTCACGGACCTGGAATTTATTTACACCAACGATTATTCTCTCGCCGCTTTCCATTTCCTTGGTGAACTGGTATGAGGCTCTCTGAATTTCACTCTGCACGTAGCCGCCTTCAATTGCTCCGATCATTCCGCCCAGGGCATCAATTTTATTGATATACTCTTCGGCTTCACGTTCAATCTGATCTGTCAGTGCTTCCACATAATATGAACCAGCCAAAGGATCAATAGTATTTGCCACGCCGCTTTCGTTTGCAACTATCTGCTGGGTACGCAGGGCGATCATTACGGATTCTTCAGTCGGAAGAGCCAGGGCTTCATCTCTGGAATTTGTATGAAGGCTCTGTGTTCCGCCCAGTACTGCCGCCAGGGTCTGAATAGTAACCCTTACGATGTTATTATTTACCTGCTGAGCTGTTAATGTTGAACCCGCAGTCTGTGTATGGAAGCGCAACATCATGGATTTTGCTTTTTTTGCTCCGAATCTTTCTTTCATTATCCTGCCCCACAGCCTTCTTGCTGCCCTGTATTTTGCAACTTCCTCAAGCAGGTCGTTGTGGGCATTAAAGAAGAATGATAACTGTCCGGCAAATTCATCCACGTCAAGTCCGGCCTTAATTGCTGCATTAACGTATGCAATACCGTCTGCCAGTGTAAAGCCAACTTCCTGTGCTGCCGTTGAACCGGCTTCCCTGATATGATACCCTGAAATGGAGATCGTATTCCATTTGGGGACCTCCCTGGCGCAGAATTCAAAAATATTTGTAATCAGGCGCATTGAAGGCTTGGGAGGGAAAATGTATGTGCCTCTTGCTATATATTCTTTTAATATGTCATTCTGAATCGTACCGCTTATTTTATCGCGGCTGACACCCTGCTTTTCGGCCACTGCAATGTACATTGCAAGTAAGACTGAGGCAGGGGCGTTGATTGTCATTGAGGTGGACACCTTATCGAGCGGTATCTGGTCAAAAAGGATTTCCATATCGGCCAGTGTGTCAATGGCAACTCCTACCTTACCAACTTCGCCATAAGCCATGGGATCGTCGCTGTCGTAACCTATCTGTGTAGGGAGATCGAATGCAACGGACAGACCCGACTGTCCCTGCGAAAGTAAATATCTATATCTCTCGTTCGATTCTTTTGCCGTACCGAACCCGGCGTACTGCCTCATAGTCCAGAATCTTCCTCTGTACATGGTCGGCTGAACACCCCTGGTAAAAGGATACTGACCAGGGAAACCGATCTTTTCATTGTAGGATTCCTGATCTGTATCACCTGGAGTATAAAGGGGTTTAACGGGATTAAATGAAGCTGTTGTAAAGTTTTTTAGCCTTTCGGGAAATTTATCCGTAGTTTTCCTGTAAATTTTTTCTTCCCAGTCCTGATAGGCATTCTGAACTTTTGACTTTAGATCGTCATTATTTTGCATGTTTTTTCTTCTCCGAATAATTTGTAGCACATTAGTTAAGCAACTTACGTGCCTTAACTTGTTTATCCTTGCATCCGCTTTAATACGTGATAACGTATTATTTAATGGCATTTGAAAGCATTAGTAAAGTCAAAAAAAATTAACATTCTCAATTATTAGAATTCTAACTGTTTTTTGTGAAAATATTCACATTGGAATTGAGTGAAAGCATGATACTTTCCCCACAATAATTTTGTGAGAAAATGGGAGAAAATTTGAGTGTCAGATCCTGAGAATGGGGTAGTTGTGGGGAAAAGTCTACGCTACAAGACGTGAAGCCCAAAAAACAGAATATGGGGAAATCTTAGGTGCAGAGGTGCAGTGAGCCAATGGTAAGTTAGAAAAAATGGAACGATTAAGTGCGGAATTTTGTGGTCTTTTACTGATGAATTTAATTATCTTTAGGTCATATAGAAACATGCAGCAAAAACAGATGAAAATACTAGTAGTTGAGGACAATGTTCCCAGCCGCCTATTGTTGACGAAAATACTAAAAAAAGAAGGTTATGATTCCCTTTATGCCAATAACGGGGCAGAAGCGCTTGAGTTGTTGAAAAAGGAGGTGTTTGATGCCATTCTTACCGACTGGATGATGCCTAAGCTGGATGGAATTGAGCTCACGCGTTATATCCGGAAGAATATTGTACCGCCTCCGGTTATACTTGTAATTACGGCGCTTGATTCCAGGGATGCCAGAAACCGGGCACTTGAGGCCGGGGCAGATGATTATATCGCAAAGCCTTATCATATTAAAGATATAAAGGAACGCCTTGAGAATAGCATCCAAAGGCGCCAGGCAGAGCTTGGCGGGACTGCAATTAAACCGAGGACAGAAAAGCCGCTCATACCATCCTTCATTGGTGTTGGAATTGCTGCCAGTACAGGAGGACCTTCAACTTTATTGCAGGTATTCTCAAAATTAAAGCCCACCAGCTCGGCTTCAATTTTTCTGGTACTGCACGGTCCTGCCTGGATGCTGAAATCCTTTGCCGAGAGGATTCAGGATAGCATCGATATGAAGGTAAGGCTTGCAGAGGATAGTATGCCTGTAAAGAAAGGGGAGATTTATCTGGCTCCGGGCGACATTCATATGCTCATAAATTCCGGACAGATGGATTTAAAGCTGTGGGACGGACCGGCGGAGAATTATGTGCGGCCCTCTGCGGACCCGCTTTTCCGCAGTATCGCAAAGACTTTCGGGATAAACAGCCTGGCGGTGGTATTAACTGGTATGGGACATGACGGCAGCATCGGTTCGGGTTATATTTCTGCTGCCGGGGGAACCGTTATTGCACAGGATCCTTCAACTGCAATTGCCCCATCAATGCCGCAGAGCATCATTGATCTCAGGATTGCCAGAATAGTTTCACACCTGGATGATCTTCCTGGGGTGATTGAGCAGAACATAGAAAAGAAATATTCGCTCCTTATGCAGTCGCCTGATGGCAAGTTGTAACTGCAGGCAGGTGTAATTATTTATTATTTCACTGTCTGAATGTAGTAAAAGTATTATATTATCTTTAGAAAACTAAAATGAGAAGGATATGAAATACAGTTGTTTACTCGTTTTTATACTCCTGCTTTCAGGCGTTATCTATTCTCAGAACAATCTGGAATCTCTGATAAAGTCTGAAAAGGATCAGTATCTCAGGAAAAGCGAACTTCAAAAGGCAGCCTATCCCGGTGATTCAACCATTGATGTGACGTATTACAAGCTGAATTTAAGAATTACTACTACCCCACAGTACCTTACAGGCCAGGTTACCGTGGGTTTCAGGATTGCTAGTCCTAGCCTCAGCGCATTTTTTCTTGACCTTCAGAATGTGCTCCAGGTAGATTCGGTTCTTTCAGGTTCACTGAAACTCGATTTTACTCATGTAAACAACAAGCTAATGATTACGCTCGACCGTCAGTATGCATTAAATGAAAACGCAAGTGTAAATGTTTATTATAAGGGTGTCCCCGGATCAAGCGGATTTGGCAGTTTTATTTTTAGTACGCATAATAACCAGCCAATAGTATGGAGCCTTAGTGAACCTTATGGGGCTAGCGACTGGTTCCCTTGCAAGGATACTCCGGGCGACAAGGCGGATTCATCGGACGTATGGGTAACTGCCCTGGGCAGCTTTACAGTTGTTTCAAATGGTACATTTATGGGAACAGTGCAAAACACGGATGGAACTGTCACCACAAAATGGAAGAATCATTACCCCATTGCCCAGTACCTTATTTCCATTGCCATGACAAACTATTCACTATATACTAATTATTTTAAGTATTCTCCCACCGATTCAATGATAGTTACTCATTATGTATTTCCTGAAAGCCTTACTCCTGATGCCAAAGGCCTGCTGGATAAGACTGTGGATATGCTGAGGATCTATTCAGATAAATTCGGATTGTACCCATTTATAAAGGAAAAATACGGGCATGCACAGTTCGGCTGGGGAGGCGGCATGGAGCATCAGACGGTGACCTCACTCGTGAGCTTTGGCGAGGATCTGGTCTCCCACGAGCTTGGCCATCAGTGGTTCGGCGATAAAATAACCTGCAAGGACTGGCATCACATCTGGCTGAACGAAGGTTTCGCCACGTATTGTACCGGAGTCTATTATGAAGGCTCACGTGGAAGAATTGCTTATGATCAGTACATGAACAGTGAGATGAATCTGGCAAAGGACGCCGTTGGTTCCATATATGTGCAGGATATCAGCAGTATAAACCAGATTTTTGACAGCAGAAGGAGCTATTCCAAGGGGTCAGTAGTTCTTCATATGCTGAGGGGTATTGTGGGCGATTCGGTATTCTTCCAGATCCTCCGCACTTACCTGAACGATCCGAAACTGGCTTATGGCGTTGCAGTGACTGAGGATTTCCAGGCAGTTGCAGAGAAAATTTATGGAAAAAGTCTGGATTACTTTTTTAAGGAATGGATTTACGGGGCTGATTTCCCTTCATACAATTACACCTGGAGCAGCAAACCGGGACCCGATAACCAGTCACAGTTCCAGATAACTATAAATCAGAGCGACAATAAAAGCCATACTTTTTTTACGATGCCTGTACAGGTAAAGATAAGCACGAGCGCAGGAGACACGCTGCTTACGGTATTTAATGACCAGAACAACCAGACGATAATGTTTTCTGTAAAGGGAGTCCCGACTTCAGTAAGTCTGGATCCTAATAACTGGATATTGAAGAATGTAACAAATCCCTCGGATGTTAATGGTGACAAACTGCCTGCCCAATACAGCCTGGAACAGAATTTCCCTAATCCTTTTAATCCGGACACAAAAATAAGGTTTCACGTTGCCAGGGGGACAGCGGCAAATGATGGACTTCAGGCCGTAAAACTCAGGATCTTTGATGTGCTCGGAAAACAGGTAGCAGAACTAATTGACGACCTCCGTCCTGCGGGTAATTATGAGGTTTATTTCAGGCCTGATCAATATGGCTTACCCTCTGGCACGTATTATTACCAGCTGAAAGCCGGGGAATTTACGGAAACAAAGAAGATGGTATTGATCAAATAGCTTTATACAACGTTAAAACCGGACAAAAAGGGGGGATGAGTGCCTAAAGCTTCATCCCCCTTTTTTCGTATATTGCCGGTTTTTCATAGAACGAAAGGGGAAATGTTTTTGTTTTATTAACTTATAAGGAGTAATAAGGAGCCCAGGGCACTATTTTATGGATGAATTTTTATGGCCCCGGGATATAAAAAAAATATTTAAAAATTCGATTATATCTTGCTGTAGCTTTTATTATTTTACTTCTGCATTTTAGAATTTCCTTATTCCGGCATTAATACTGTGCGTTTTCAAAATTAAAAACAAAGCAGAACAATGAAAGCAATTATCCCGAAAGTGCTTGTCTTAATACTAATTGTTTTTTCTTTATCAAATAATAGCGGTGCATCTGTGTACATCAGTGACAAGAAAAATATTGATCTACTGACTCTCGAAGAGTCCAATAAAATATTACATTCAGACCTGAGCAGGGTATATTCCACAAAAAAACTCGGTTCGTTCGTCGAAGCCGGAAAGACCTGCTTCAGACTCTTTGCCCCTTCTGCACAAAAAGTAGAACTGGTGACTTTTGAACGGCCGGAGGATAAGAAGGGCAGCTCATACCGGATGGCACTGGACTCCAACGGCGTGTGGGAAACCGAACTTATGGGTGAAAGATACGGGCTTTATTATGGTTTTAGGGTTCAAAATGAGGGCTCAAACCACAGGGATATCATCAGCCTTGATCCTTATGCCAGGGCGGTAGCAACTTATAATACCTATATGAATCCAAGACTTGCCATTGTGGTTAAGAATGATTACGACTGGGAGCAGGATGAGAGTATTCAGAGGGACTGGCGCGATCTGATAATCTATGAAATGCACATCAGGGATTTGACGGCTCACCCCTCCTCAGGCGCATCAAAGCCCGGGACGTACCACGGGCTGATTGAAAAGGGGATAAAAGGCGGAATTGAATATATTAAATCACTCGGTGTAAATACGGTAGAACTGCTGCCGGCACAGGAATATGGTAACATTGAGATCCCTTTCAGAGATTCCCTTGCAGGGCGTTATAATACGTGGAACCCTTATGAGAGGAACCACTGGGGATATATGACCGCCAGTTTTTTTGCTCCCGAGGCATATTATACGGAAACCGAACTGAAATGGAATACCTGGACGGGTAAGGACGGCAGGCAGGTCCAGGAGTTTAAGGATATGGTAAAGGCCTTCCACAAAGAGGGAATTGCGGTAATAATGGACGTGGTTTATAACCATATTTCGGAGTATGAACTTGGAAACCTGAAGGAAATAGATCCTAAATATTATTTCCGGCTGGATGATAAAGGGCATTTCAGGGCCGAAAGCGGCTGCGGCAACGATTTTAAGACAGAAAGGCCGATGGCAAGGCGAATGATAATCGAAAGCCTGCTCTACTGGATGAAGGAATATCACATTGACGGTTTCAGATTTGACCTGGGGAAACTGATCGATTGGGAAACCATTGAAGAAATTATAAGAGAAGTAAAAAAGGTCAATCCTAACGTGGTCATCGTAGGCGAGCCATGGGGAGGCGGCTATGATCCGCACGGTTTTTCTTTAAGGGGCTGGGGAAGCTGGAACGACCAGATACGCAATGGCATTAA
Source organism: Ignavibacteriales bacterium (assembly GCA_050258815.1). Classification (GTDB taxonomy): domain Bacteria; phylum Bacteroidota; class Ignavibacteria; order Ignavibacteriales; family SURF-24; genus JAAXKN01. The sequence goes on along the minus strand of JBLMZM010000279.1, from coordinate 5,866 downwards.
GGGGGAGAACCCCGTGAACGGACACGGGTGGATTTTCGGTAAGTGGTACGGGAATAACAATCCCGGACGCATTAAGAGCTATGTTAATGGTACGCTCGTAAGAGACAGCCTGGGACTCTTTCAGAAAAAAGAACATTCTGTTAATTACCTAGAGTCACACGACGGATATACACTGGGCGATTTCATCAGGATCGGAAGCCATGAGGTGGCACCTGACAAGGTCATAAAAAATACAGACAGGAATGCAAAACTGACTCCTTTGCAGATGAAGTTAAACAAACTGGCCGCTTTATTCCTATTTACTTCACAGGGTATAACAATGATATCCGAGGGGCAGGAATTTGCCCGTAGCAAGGTTATCCCATTTAACGTGAGTGTGCCGGATACAGATAAGGGGAAAATTGATCATAACAGCTACAATAAGGATAACGAGACAAATTATTTAAATTATAATCATGCCGAACTTAACAGGGAACTGGTTGATTATTACAGAGGCCTTATTGAACTGAGAAAGACTTACGATGCATTCAGGCGTGCTGCTTACGAAGATATCTCATTTATTGAACTGAAGAATAATCCTTTTGCCCTGGGGTATAAAATCAGGGATGAATTTATAGTCCTGTTCAACGCAGATAATTCAGCCAATGCCTTGTTCCATCTCCCGGAAGGGAAGTGGGATGTTCTTGTAAATCCGGAAACTTCAGGTATCAGGCCGCTAAACAGCGTTAACGGTGAAATCAATTTAAGCCCAAAAGCGGGATATGTACTGAAAAAAGCTAAATAAAGGAGTAGATATGAGGCTGCGGACAATTTTTTACTGGATCCTTTTCTCTCTGACAGCAAGCACGGGTTCTATATGGGCGCAGAGTGATACTTCTATTGTACCGCTTAGGAGCATTGATTCCACTATTGCGACCGACGTCAGGTATGCAACGGCAAATAATTTTACAGGGAAGGTACTCTATCCAACGGCTAACGTTTACCTGAGAAAAGTTGTTGCTGAAAAACTTGCCCTGGTTCAGAAGGAACTCGTTAGTACGCACAAACTCCGCCTCAAGGTTTTTGATGGTTACAGGCCCTTATCTGTACAGCGGAAACTCTGGGAAATAATGCCTGACAGCAGATATGTTGCAAATCCAAAGAATGGTTCACGCCACAACCGGGGGGCAGCGGTGGATCTCACGCTGATCGATTCCACGGGGCGTGAACTTGATATGGGAACCCCATACGATGATTTTACAGAAAAAGCCCACCGGAATTTTGATAAATTGCCCGCAGAGGTAATAGAAAACAGGAAGCTGCTGGAGAATGCCATGGTAAAATACGGCTTTGAGCCACTGGATACCGAATGGTGGCATTTTGATTATTCGGGCTGGAAAAATTTTTCCATCCTCGATTATGAAATAAAATAAAGGCCTCAGCTGAAGAGGGCTTTTCTCAGTGATTTATCAATTGCAGTCTTGAAGTTGCTGAGATTTACCGGCTTCTGGAATACATATTCCACTTCAAGTTCCCTGTATTCCTCAATTATATGCTTATTAAGGTCGCCGCTCAGTATAATAACCGGAGGTTTACCCTTAATGTCAGCCGTTCTTAGCTGTTTTACCATGTCATAACCGCTCATTTCTGGCATATTGTGGTCCGAAATAATGAGTGCCGGCGTATGAGTTGTAATAATATCCATTGCCTCTTTGCCATTATTGGCTTCATCAATCCGGTAATGGGGTACAATATTTTTAAGTATCTTTGAGTAAAGCAGGCGGTCGGTTCTGCTGTCATCCACAAGCAGAATGTTTGCTGCTGCTACGGGCAGTGTAAAATGAAATTCTGACCCTGCTCCGAATTCGCTGTTTACCCATATAGTGCCGCCGTGCTTTTCAATAATCTCGCGGACGATTGATAATCCCAGGCCGCTGCCCTTTTCCCCGCCTGTACCCTCTAACGTAAACTTGGAATCTACTTTAAATAACTTATCCAGGTTTTCTTTTTTAATGCCAACACCCGTATCCTTAATGGTAAACTGGAACTGATCCAGTGTTTCTGAAGGCATTGCCGTAATGCTGACACATCCACCGCTGCGGGTAAATTTGATGGAGTTTGAAACCAGGTTGTTTATTACCTGCAGCAGCAGGTTGGAGTCGGCGTGCACAAAAACATCCTGATTAAGAAGTGATTTCAATTCAATGTTCTTCTGCAGGGCCGTGCCCATCATAATAGTGACGGTCTTATCAATAACCTCCCTGGCATTTATTCTCTCTGGTTCAAATTTGATTCTGCCCGTCTGCAGCCTTGTCCAATCCAGCAGTGAGTTGACCAGTGAAAGCATATTGCGCGAGGATTCCTGTATAAAGCCTATATACTGGTTGCGCTGCTTTTCGGGAATGTCCTTTTCACTTAGCAGAATATCCGTAAAACCCATAATTGAGCTGAAGGGGGTCCTGAGATCGTGTGAAATGATGGACAGGAATTTATCTTTCGTATCATTAAGTTCACGCAGGTCATCGGTGAGTTTCCTTAGATCCTCGGCGGCCTTCTTGCTCAGTGATATGTCACTTACAAGTCCGTATATTTTAACCGGCAGGCCCTGGTTATCCCTTTTTACAGTAATCTTGTTGCGTACCCACACTATATTCCCGGCCCGGTTGATGATCCTGAACTCTATGCCATCAGAGAATCTGGCAGGATCGTTCAGGAGGTTTTTCAGCTTTTTGGTAACAGCTTCGAGGTCACCGGGATAGATCAGCTTGAACCAAAGCTTTGAGTCGCTGATGAACTGATCCTGAGGGTAGCCTGTCATTTTTTCGATTGTGGAGGTATAGAATACAGGTTTTAACCTGTTGTTGATCCTTTCGGCTGTCCAGAGGAAGTCGTCAATATTTTCAGTAATGTTCCTGTATTTTTCCTCGGAGTCCTTGAGGGCTTCCTGGGTTCTTTTTCTTTCAGTAATATCGCGGCAAACCGAAACAATATAAATATTATTATCAGCCTCATATGAGGTTACGGAGGCCTCAACATATATGAGAGAATTGTCAATTCTTTTGCCCAGGAATTCATAGTGGCTCGGGGCGCTTTCCCGGTTTTCCCTGGCCTTAATGAATCTGGCCACCATGGGAATATCTTCATTGGAAATAATATCCAGGGAGTCCCTGCCTATGAGCTCCTGTGTGCTGCTGAAGCCGAACATCTCGGCAAAGGATTCGTTTACAAGTATGAACTTTCTGTTTACTTCAACTGAAATACCGTCGCGTGATGCCTCATATACAGAACGGATCATGGACATTTCCTTTTCCGCCTCTTTTTTCTCTGTAATGTCGGTAAAGATCCCGTTATAATATTTAACGGTATTGTCCAGATCCACGATCGGCGAGAGATTGGCAAGTATAAATAATTTTTTCCCTGATCTGGTTATCAGGCACAGTTCAGCCGGTCCCGTTGATGTATCGAATAGATTTTCCAGGTTACTGCCGGTTGCCGCCAGGTATTCAGGATCGATGAGGTCCCTGATGTTTTTCTGTAAGAGTTCGCCTTCGGAATAATCGAAGGATTTAATGAACCTGGGATTGATGTAAGTGATGTTGCCATTCAGGTCCAGGTTACAGATAAACTCATTGGCATGAATAACAATATTTCTGAACCTTTCCTCGGAGATCCTCAGTTCTTTTTCAACCCTTATTCTTTCGGTTATTGATGAGCAGAGGAATATAATGGCGTGGAAGTTTTCTTCGTCAGCTATGCAGGCCTTTACGGAAATATATTCCTCTTCATTTCTGCTGCCATTTAATCTGATCTCACTTTCACGGGTAATATTTCCTCTGAGCTCTTCCTTCAGAGTTTCAAAAAAAGATTTGTCGAAATCCGGTATAAGTTTGCCGATGAATTTGCCGAAGACCATGCTTCTGCTGTATCTGAACAGCCTTTCGGCCGACTTATTCCAGAATGTTATGCCGCCTTCCATGTCGGTGGCAATGACGGCGTCAGTTACGGCCGAGGTGATATATTCATACTGTTTCAGCTCCGCGAGTTCATTACTGCGTATGACCTCTTCGTTTTCCTCTTTGGTAATATCCTTCAGAAGGACGAACACTACGCTGGGAGCGCTTTCTCCATCCGGAACCACGAAAGAAACGCGCAGTATAATTGTCCTGTCCCCCAGCCGGTAAGATATTTTCCGTTCAATATTTTGCCGTTCACGCAGGAGGTTGCCTAAGATTATTGCGGTTTCCAGTTTAAGAAACGGAAGGAGGATCTCTTCCAGGTGTTTATTCAGCAGATCCCGGGATGGGAAGAGTGTATTCCCCAATTTGCTAAGAAAGAAATAGCTTATCCTGAGGTCGTTACCCGCAATGAGCAGTATATCGCCGAACTCTTCTGCCAGAGCACCGATCAGGTGCGCGTTAAACTGTGCATCATGTTTGACAGAAGGGACAACCTTCAGGTCCTCGAGTATTAAAATACCTCCTGAGAACTGACCATTTCTGAAGACGGGAGTACCCTTGGCAACTATTGAGATTTCGCCGCCGTTTATGGTTCTGGTGTTATTAATTTCCCTTTCAAAAACGCTGCCTTCTTTCAGTTCTCTAATTTGAGTCTCGATCTTAAGCATTTGAGGGATGCTGCTCTCAAGAAGATCAACGCCTGTAAGATCCTCAGTATTACTTCTCTGAATGACTCCGAACTGGAAGAAGTTATCATTTGCAAAAATAATTTTCCAGTCCGCTGAAAACAGCAGTATCCCAATCGGAGCCTTCCCGACAAGCTGAAGCAGGTTTTCGGGAGAGGATGGCATAAAGTCCTGAGGCATATATCCTTCTTTGAATTAACTGGCAGTAATATAAATAATGGAAATGAAATATGAAAATCGTATATAGAGGATGTGAGTATTCTTCTCGTGCAAGCGATCTTTCCCCTTTAGAGCACCCCCTCAGTTAAGTAATATATGCTTGTTTAATAATTCATATTCCTCAGGTGTTTTATATTTAAGTGCTGAATGCCTTCTTTTCCTGTTGTAGAATCTTTCAATATAATCGAACATGCTCACCATTGCCTGCATTCTGGATTCATACTTTTCAAAATGAACTCTTTCAGATTTCAGCGCACTAAAGAACGTTTCCATAATCGTATTGTCATAACAACTGCAACGCTGTTCCATGCTCTGGCAGAAGTCATGCCGCTTCAGATAATTTCCGACTATTTCGGAATAATACTGACTGTCACACAAACAGAGTGAAAGATCAGTCCTTCTCTTATGTTCAGAGAGAGCCCTGGCGACTTTACTTACCTTTTTCCTGCTTTCAATTACCAACCTGATTGCAGGCAGGTACGCCCGTCGACCGGCGAATGCCGGGCGGGTAAACCATGTATAGGTGCACACACCATCACCGGCCATATGCCTGGCGGGTTTATTCCCACCCAATATTTCCTGTGCGTCCATATTTAAGGGAATAAGAAAAGTAGGCTGCTAAGCTTAATTCCGGTCCTTGCTTCTGAAAGTGCTATAACTTAAGTTGCTGCTAGTCATATGAGGCTGCACGGATATAACCTTAATAACAGAATATGGACCGCTTCAATGAGTATTCCAAAATGCATTATTTCAGTTCTCCGATCGTTTACTAAACATACCTCAAGAGGGCTTACAAAGAATCATGATTTGCTTAAAAGGATCGTAGCTGTAGTCATCTTACTAATTACAGCTTTTTTATTTCTTACGTGCAATACCACTGAACCAAAAGGACCCTTTAAACCAAGGGATTTCAGCTTCTCTATCCAGAACTGGACCATCTATAACACCTCCAATTCGGCTATTCCGGATAACGAGCTTGGATATATTGCAGTTGACAACCAGAACCATATCTGGATTGGTACGTTT
>JBLMZM010000278.1:0-17275 GCA_050258815.1 Ignavibacteriales bacterium | reverse complement strand
AATGGAAAACCCCGAATTCAAATTGATTTCGGGGTTTCAGGTACACTTTGCAGGATGTGAGCCCGCGACCGGCAGAATAATGCAGCGTCCGGCGAAGCCTGGTGGGTGCATAAGATGAGTCGGCTTAAGTTACTTTTTGATCTTCAGCTTATAGCTTACTCCAAGGTTTTTGTCATAGAACTCCCATTCATCATCAGTAATCGTTATTGGATCTGTATGCGTTCCGCGGGTGTAGGTTTCAAGCTCTTTAGTACTGAAGTTAATTCTTTTTGACTCCGAGGGATCCCACGTCATTGTTGTAAAAGAGCTATTTATACTGCAGCTTCCGGTTTCTGTCTCATAGGGCTGATAAACCGTTTCTGTGCTGGGCTTACCGTAAAGTGTATCGATATATGAGTTGTCCTCATTAATTATAAGATGCCTCATTAAATCGATATTGGATTTGGAGTTTGGATCATAACCGGAATAGTTGCCATACCATGTGCCTGCAAGTGAATTGGATTTGAAATTGGCAGTCAGTGATCTGTTGCGGGTTATGGTAAAGGTATAAGTCGCACTTGTTGAAACAGAATTTGAATTTTCAGTCCATTCCACAAACTTATAATTATCATTTGCAGTTGCCTTGAGTGTCACGGATGTACCGGAATCGAAGGTTCCGGCACCGGAAACAGTTCCGCTGCCGTCAGGATTGACCGAAACCGTAACCGTGTATTTGGGTTTTACGAGTTGAAAATTAGCAATGAGTGACCTGTTTTTTGTAACAGTGAATGAATAAACAGAATCAGATGAAACAGATACCGAATTTTCTGTCCAGTTCAAGAACTTATAGCTGGTATTGGGCATTGCTCTGAGAGTCACCGTTGAGCCCGCGTCGAATGTTCCCGTACCCGAAACTGTGCCGCCGCCGGACGGGTTAACCGAAGCCGAAACAGTATATTTGACGATTGTGGATTTGAAGTTTGCAACGAGTGTCCTGTTCCTTGAAATAATAAATGAATAAGCCGAGTCGGTTGAAACGGCCACAGAGTTTTCCGTCCAGTTCTGGAACTGATAATCAGCATTTGAAGCTGCCCTGAGTGTTACTGTTGAGGCAGAATCATAAGTGCCTGCGCCGGTGACTGTTCCGCTGCCGGCAGGCAAAACTGAAGCGTTAACCGTAAATTTCCTGACGGTTTGAGTCGACTTGAAATTTGCAACGAGTGTTCTGTTCCTGGAAATGCTGAATAAATAAACTGAATCGGTGGAAACCATATTTGAGTTCTCTGTCCAATTCACGAAAGTAAAATGGGGATTGGACGCAGCAGTTAGTGTTACAATTGTACCGGCATCGTATGTTCCCGCACCCGAAACAGTTCCGCTGCCGGCCGGGTTAACCGAAGCGGTAACCGTATATTTATCTCCGGGTTTCGTCGAAATAAAGTTTGCCGTGAGTGTCCTGTTCCCTGAAATGGTAAATGAGTAGCTGGAGTCGGTTGAAACAGAAGAGGAATTTTCGGTCCAGTTTACAAATTTATAATCTTTATTTGGCTGAGCCTTTAGTGTTACTGCTGAACCGGCGTCGTATGAACCAGCACCCGTGACACTACCTCCGCCAGCAGGATTAACGGAGACAGTAACGGTAAATTTCTGAGGAGGATTAGTTGTCGGGGGTGTTGTTGGTGAATCATCTTTCTTGCACGTGGAAATAAATATTATCATTAGCAGGATAAACGAATAAAATAGTATTTTTTTCATGTTCTAACTCCCGGATTTGTTTGAAAAGAATAATTTCATCACATAAGAGACCTCAATATTCAGGATAGTTACTCATACCGCAGCGAGTCGATAGGATTCAGGCGTGCAGCTTTTTGTGCCGGGTAGAAGCCGAAGAATATACCTACGGTACCGGAAAAAAGGAAAACAATTATTACAATCTGCGGTGCTATAATGGCATATATATTAGTAAAGGAATTGAGGAACCAGACTACAATAAAGGAAAATATAATTCCCAGCAGGCCGCCGCTTATGCTTAATGATACAGCCTCTACCAGAAACTGAATTAAGATATCCTGTGTTCTTGCGCCAACAGAAAGCCTGATGCCAATTTCGCGTGTGCGTTCTGTAACTGAGACGAGCATGATATTCATTATTCCGATACCGCCTACAATGAGTGACACACCGGCTATGGATCCCAGCAGAAGAGTAAGGAACCGGGACGTCCTGATTACAGTCCTTGTTATCTCCGTCTGATTATGAATCGTAAAATCATTTTCTTCGCCTGAGGAAATCTTGTGCGCCTCCCTCAGAATTGCCTCAAGCTCATCTTCGGCTTTTTCCAGCGTTTCAGTGGAAATTGAACTGGCATTAATCATATCTATATAGCGCCCGCCTTTCATGCGGTAAAGAACGGTTGTCCATGGTGCAATTACAATATCGTCCTGATCGCGCCCCATACCGGCCTCGCCCTTTTCCTTTAGCAGGCCGAGCACCTTAAATGGAATATTCCTGATGCGAATAACCTTGCCCGTAGGATCCTGATCGGGGAACAATTTATCGGCAACGGTCTTACCCAATAATGCTACTTTACGGCTGGCTTTTATGTCTCTGTCGGTAAACAGTGAGCCTAGTTTTGGCTCCCAGTTTTTTATCTTAAAATAATCCATTGAAACTCCGCTTACCTCCGAGCTCCAGTTATTGCCCTTGGAAATTATCTGACCGCCTGACTGAACCACAGGGGTAACTGCATTTATGAGTCTGGCCGATTTACGTATTTTCTCAACGTCACTGATAGTAAAACGATTGAAGCTGCCCGCCCCGCGGTTGACACCTCCCATGCTGCTGCTGCCGGGAAAAACGATAAGCAGATTCGTTCCAAGCGCATGAATTTCCTTTTTAATTAAAACCTGCGAGCCTTCACCTATTGCAGACATAATAATTACAGCGCTGACACCTATAATTATTCCTAGTGAGGTGAGCAGACTTCTCATCCGGTTGCGGATCAGGCTCCTGAAAGCGGATCTTAATAATTTGATGAAATACATTTTCAGGCGTCCCTTTGTGATTCAACAGAAATGCTTTTCGGAATTATAACCTGGTCAACAGGATAATCGCCAGTAATCAGGCCGTCCTTCAGCTCAATCCTGCGTTTCGAATAATCAGCAAGCACCTTCTCATGTGTTACCAGAATAATTGTAATGCCCTCATTATTCAGCTGCTGAAAGACAGACATGATCTCAATTGAAGTATTGGAATCAAGACTGCCCGTAGGTTCATCTGCCAGGATAAGTGCCGGCCTGTTTACCAGGGCCCTGGCAATTGCAACGCGCTGCTGCTGTCCTCCTGAGAGCTGCTGCGGCAGATGATGCATTCTGTCTTCGAGTCCCATGCGTTTCAGGGCCTCAACGGCGGCCTTGTGGTGATCCTTTATCCTGTTTTTGCGGTCATACAAAAGCGGAATCTCTACATTCTCCAGCGCAGTGGTGCGTGCGAGCAGGTTATAGTTCTGGAATACGAAACCGATCTTCTGGTTGCGGAAATCGGCATAGTCTTTTAAATTATGTTGGTCGACCCTTATACGGTCAAGGAAATATTCTCCCGAGCTGGAAGCATCCAGGCAGCCTAAGAGATTAAGTAACGTCGACTTCCCGGAACCGGAAGCTCCCATGATGGAGAGAAATTCTCCCGGTTCAATTTTAAGATCAATATCTCTTAATGCCCTGATTGAATATGCCCCGGCAGAATATGTTTTGGATAACTTACGGGTTTCAATAATGTAACTCATAAGATGCAGGAGCCATTTGGTTTAAAGGAGCAGTTGCGTTTATATACCGCCGGGAGGAGGCGGGGGACCCCCGGAACCCTGCATGCCGTCATTTGAAAGTCTTTGCTTTTGTGATGAGGAACTGCCGTCAGGCTCGTCTTCAATAATGCCGCAGATTACGCGCTGACCCGGGCGGAAATCTTTGCTGCCCGTAATTTCAACATTGTTGTCGTCGCTGGTACCGGTTTCAACTGCTTTCAGGGCAAGCTCATTATTATTATTAAGATACCATACGTATTGAATGTTCTTATTCTCATTTTGTGAAGGCTTGCTGCTTTGCATTTTACTGTAAAAATCCCCTGAAATATTTTCAGGCATCCTGAAATTCAGTGCGCCCTTCGGCATTAACAGCAGATCCTTCTTCTCGTTAAGAATAAAATCAACCGTAGCCGTCATTCCAGGCAGGAGTATATTGTAATTGTTGTCGCAGTTAATCACAACGATGTAAGTGACAACATTTTGCACAATCTGGGGATGCATTCTGATCTGTGATACCCTGCCTTTAAATAAGCTGTCCGGATAAGCCAGAACGGAGAACTCAGCAGGCTGCCCGGTAAAGATACTGCTGATATCGCTTTCATCAACTGAAACCTGGATTTCCATTTTGGACAGGTCCTCAGCAATGACAAAAAGCGTGGGGGTGTTAAAATTTGCTGCTACTGTTTGTCCCACCTCAACATTCTTCTCGATTATTGTTCCATTAATGGGCGATGTGATTGCGGCATAATCTATATTTGTCTCAGCACGCTTAAGGTTTGCCTTTGCTATGAGCAGCGCGGAGCTGTCGGAGTAAAAACCTGCCCGGGACTTAATAAAATCCTGTTCTGATAAGAACCCCTTGTTATAAAGCTGAAGGTTCTTTTTAAATTCAATATTTGATGCTGCCACTTTTTCCCGTGCAGATAACAGCTGGGCTCTTGCTTCATCAAGTGCCGCCAGAAGGAGAGTCTTGTCAAGTTCCGCCAGCAGCTGTCCCTTTTTTACTACGTCATTATACGTTATGTATATTTTTGAAAATGTGCCCGATACCTGTGTGCCAATGGCCACCTTGCTGCGCGGCTGGAGCATGCCTGTGCTGGTAATTGTTTTTTTAATTGAACCAAACTGAACGGTTGCAAATTCAAACCGGGGTTTTCTTTCAACGAATTTTTTTATGCTGAAAAATACGCCCAAAAGAAAAAGGAGGAGAAAAAAGGGAAGTATATAATACCATTTTCTTTTCATTTTACTTGCGCCTGCAGTATAGTGTTTGCGGATATCAGTCAGTTGAAACTTCAAACCATTGTGAAATCCTTTTTAGCTGCGGGAGTTTCGGTTTACTGTGGGATTGCATCCCATTCTTATTCTTTTGAGCTTTTTCCCGCTCTGCTTCTCCCATTTCTTTAAGTATCTTTTCCATATCAACTTCAGGAGTTTCAACGAGCAAAGAAAATGGTTTTCCTTTTCTCAGCTCAACTGCCAGCGGGCCTTCCGGAATATTGACTATTGGATATCTTAATTCATAATAGAGAATACCCGAATCAATCCTGATCCTGGCAGCGATACCGGACCTGCCGGCTTCCTCCATATTCATTCTTTTTGCGGCTTTACCGCCCTGATCTTCGATAATTATATATTCCTGCCGCTTAGCCAGAATTTTCCTTAACTCATCGCCTGACGGGGGTCTTGCTTCCTTTGGCGGCGGAGGCTGATTGGAGGTTTCAGGAAACTGAATACCAAGTGCTTTATCTTTTGATGATAGTGCACTAAGCCAGGTGGTCAGCCCGAAATTCATAATCTGCATGCTGAATTCCGGGTCCCTGGTTTCCAGAAAGAAATAAATATTACCGGCGTCCCTGAAGAGTCCGATAAAAGTGTTATCTGCAATTACAGCCGACTTGTTGGATACCCACTCGTCAGGCTTGCCGTCGATAATTATATTCTGGCTTGCCTGAAGGCATTTTAACTTCGGATGCGCTTTCTGTGTGCTGTTTTGCGCCTGAATAAATCCGGCATATAACAGGATCATTAAGACCCTGAGGACGGCAGAATAGCAGAAATAAATGCAATAATTATTGTCAGATGTTTTCATTTTTATTGTCATATTTAAAAATCAGGATATAACGTTGAGGAATTATCTGCACGTACTTATCTAGTTTAAAACCGTAATAGGCAAGCTGTGCAATTATCAGCTCTTTGGTGATATAAGGACCATGATAGGGAAGGGTTTCATCATCAACAGGTCCGTTATCAACGATAATCAGTTTCCCATCCTTCTTAAGAACTTTTATAATGCTTTTGATAAACCCCTCCCTGTCAGGCTCGGAAAGGACACCGTAAATAATATGGTAAAGAGAACACATATAAGCATAGTCAACCTTATCATTAAGGGAAATATTATCCGTCCGGGAGGTAATTGTTTTAATATTCCTTATGTTTTCTTCTTTAAAAAAGCTGTTTAGAAAATTCAGGTGCTCCTGTTTTATGTCTATTGCATATATGATTCCGCTGTCTCCGACGATGCCGGAGAACTTATAGGAAAAATATCCTGATCCGCAGCCTATATCAGCAATCCTGTCACCCGGCTTAAAAGGCAGGTACTGCATTATTTTACTGCTATGTTCCCAGCTTTCGCGTTTCGGATTATTAAAGAGAATAAAGTCCTCCAGAAAGGCCCGTTTTGTTCTGCCTACTTCGCTGTCGTCCTCAGCCTCGGGCATATCATTCAGGTCAGCAGCTGTTCCGGATCTGATCTTATACTTACTTTTCAGGTAATGCCTGAGCAGCTTGAAATTATCTTTTCCCAGGTAATTAAAATAGGCCCTGACCAGTGGCTCAGAAAGCATCAGTGATTTTTCATCTGGTGAGGCCACCAGGTACTCGCAGAACCATTGTATGGCCGTATATTCACCTCCGAAGTTCTCCCTGGGAATAATTAAATTATATGCTTCAATTGCCTTTCTTGCAGCGGCTGTATCTTTTTCTTCTATCGCTTTGAGTGCAAGTTTTGCCGAGGATATGCCTGGTTCTGTTATGTCATAGGAATCCAGGCTTCCAATGTGGAGTAATGAATGAGGGGATGTTACATTAAGCACAAATCCCGAATCGTTAGTCTTCCGGCCCAGAACAAGATTGTTTATGTTTTCAGGATGATGCCTGAAGATCAGCAGATATCTTTGCGGAGTGATCTGAATATATTTTTCGAATGTAAAACCGTGGAAAACAAGCTGAGCAATGATCAGCTCTTTTTTAAGAAAACAGTTATTTAGTTCTTTGCCGTCATAAAAGGAATTATCGGCGATGATCAGTCTTCCGTTTCTCCTGAGGGAGTGTTTAAGGTTTGCGATAAACGGCTCACGCACTGTTTCAATTGACCAGCCATAGATGATGTGATAAACTGAACACATGAAGGCAACGTCCGCCATTTCATTTTCCGGCAGCCTGGCAGTGGAAGAAACAATGGGGACTATATTATTAATTTTATACCTGGAGGCAAAATCCCTGAGGTAATTTATGTAAGGTTCTTCAGTGTCGATAGCATAAACTTTCCCCTTACGGCCGACGAGTTCAGAAAAACGGTACGAGTAATATCCGAAACCGCAGCCGATATCAATGACTTTGCTGCCGGCTTTAAGACCCATTTCTTTCAGGATTTTACCGGAATTTTCCCAGTCATTGCGCACCGGATTATTAAACATGAGCATGTCTTCCAGGAAGATGCGCCTCTGAAGGTTGATCTTTACGTCTTCCGGTACAAAATTATTGAGCCTGTATTTCCGCTGAAGATATTCTTTCAGGTTTGCATAGTTGTCCTTTGTAAAATAATCGTAGAAGTCACGGGCTAATTCATCCCGGATAATATAACTTCTGGCGGGACCTGATGAAACAATACACTTACAAAGCCATCCCAGGGAGCCGAAAACGCCTGTATTGGATTCATTTCTGCATAACTCTTCATAGAATCTGCCCGCATATTTTATGGAGTCCTGATTATCTTCCTGAAGAGCATTATAAAGCATCTGAGCTGCTTTCTGGCCGTTAGTGCTTACAGGATGGGGATCCATTCCAATCCTGAGTAATGATTCCCTGGAATCAATATTAAGTTTAATTATGCCCCTGCTTTTTTTCTCCTGCCCGAATTCCAGGCTTATTGCCATTAAAAGAATGACAGCTGAAAGTACAGCAGTTCTGGCATACCTGAGCACCGGATATTTTATTCTTGCAGTCATTGCAGTATCTCTGCCTCTAGTTTATTGTATGGATTAAATACTCCCTCAGCATAATCCTGTGCCGGATATGGAATCAAATCCTTCTCAAAAAACTGCTGCACAATATCATCGGCAAAGAAAGCGCCCGTCTTCGTAAGCTCGATCCGCCTGTCGGTTTCAGTAAGAAGTCCATAATCCTTCAGCAGGCTGAATTTTTCCTGGAAGACTTCTGTAACGGGAACCCCTGTCCGCTCAAGAAACCTGTTTTTCTGAATAAAATAATTTTTGAGCGGAAGAATAATTGCCCATCTTATCTGCTGATCGGGCGACCTGTAAATTCCCCGGTTTAAGGGAAGCCTGTTATTTGCAATGGATCTGTAATACTCCTCAAAATATTGAGTATTAAGTATAAAGCGGTCGCGCAGGCTGCTGAAGGCGGTAATGCCCAGGCCTATTTCATCAAATAACTGACAGCACTGGTTAAAAGCATATTGGGAAATTGAAGCCCTCTTTTTTGTAAAGACGCGGCGCAGGTTTTCCTTATAGCCATTATCCTCCAGCAGATCAATTGCAATCTGTTTCATCAGGATTGTCTCTTCCGGCGAAGGCATGGCATCCTGATGGCGCTCGGAAAAATTCTTGATCTTTCCCTGCTGATCGCCGTAAGCCTCAATTTTAAGTCTGTACAGCTGAATTTCCCCGGTCTGCAGCGCAACTGCTTTTTCCATTACTTCGATCCAGTTTTCGATTGTCTGTCCGGGATACCCGTAAATAAATTCAATATTAAGCTGATATCCGGATTCTTGTGCGCGGATAACTGATTCAATTGCGGTCTGTACGTCATGTGCACGGTTCATTATCCTTAGTATATAGTCATTTAATGACTGAATGCCGATTGTAAGGCGGTCGACCCCGTAATCGCGCATTATCTTCAGGCGCTCTGCTCCTTCGGGACCCACGATAGTATTAGGGTCAACGTCATAGTTAAACTGCGTGCATTTGCTTAGGTCGACTCTTCTTGTAAAATAGACCAGGAAACGCTTTAGCTGAGCCGGAGTTAAGTCCGTAGGCGTACCCCCGCCAACTAGAATTGAACGCGCCCTGATATAATCCATGCCAAGGAATTTCATGTAAATGTCCATTTCCTTTTCAAGTGCATCAAGATAGGTATCCTTCAGGGAATCTGATGCATGATAAAGTGATGGGTAATGGCAGAAAACGCATCGTTTCAGGCAAAACGGAATGTGCACATAAATATCCAGCTTGTTATCTTCCGGAAGCGCATAATTTCTGAAGATTTCTTCCTGTGTGACGGCGGGATATTTAACAATCGGGGGATAATGAACTCCGGCGGGGTAAAAATTGCCATGCAGGGGAATCAATCCCGATTGCTTAAACATCCTGAACTGGTTTAGTCTTTCCTGAGCCCGGTAATAATAATCTCTTACCTTTTCATTTTCCTGCATAATGGTTCTCCTTAAAATTTCATATCCGCAGTTTTAACGATATTCTTAAAATATTCTTCCTGTGGAACAACGCGTTTTGTAGAATAGATGGGGAAAAACGGTTTAAGTTCACTGGGGGTACCATCATGAACTGTTATTGTGTTTGCTCCGGCCATGAGGCCCTGATACTGACCCCCTTTCTGAATTTTCTCAAGCGAACTTGTAGTAGGCATTAGTCTGCCCGGATTCATTATTCTCATTAAGGCCATCATATTTAAAGTGCATTCAACATTACCGCAGGGCTTATCCATAAACTTTGAACCTTCGGAGGGGACAAACGCTGTGGTGCTGTTCATGGAAAAGTTGTACCGGTTGAGAAAAAGAAGGTCATTTGCAATGTCAGTCAGTGTCTGGCCTGGCAGGCCAACAATATTTCCGCTTCCAACGGCAAAGCCTGCTTCAAAAAGGTAATAAATGCATCTTAAGCGGTTGTCAAGCGTATCCTTAGGTTTCGAATTTTTGTAAACCTCAGGGTTTGAGGACTCGAATTTTAATATATAACGCTCTGCTCCGGCTTTACGGAGCTGCAGATAATTCTCACGGCTTAGGTTGCCCAGACATAAAGCAATAGTCAGATCAGAATGCTTTGATTTTATCTTCTCAACTGAGCGTGAAACAGAATCAATAAATATCCGGGAATTGTTTTCACCAGACTGCAATAAGATAACCCTTCTGCCTTTGCTGTAGATATATTCCATCAGCGGCACCAATTCTGACTCATCCAGAAAATACTTGCTGATAGATTCGCTTCCAATTGCGCAATAGTTGCAATTCTGGCTGCAAATATTGGAGACTTCAATAACGCTTCTGACCTCTATTTTCCGGCCAGGAAAGCTCTTCTCACGCCTGTGTCTTGCAAGTGCGAATAAAATCTGCTGATATTTGCCTGAAAACAATAATGCGGCTTTTAAGATATCGAGCTCAAAGACCCCCTTTACCAAATATTCGAGAACCTCCTGTTGAGTATAGGTATTTCCAGCATACATTTTACATATCCTCAATTTGGAGTTTTAAAGACCTGTTAATATCCTCCGGTTCAGACGAATGTATTTATTAAGATAAAAACACCGGAGACAGTAAGAGCAGCTGCCAGAATTTCATTTTGTGATACTTTTTCTTTAAGTATCAGGTATGCTAATGGCAGTACAAATAAGGGTTCTGTTGCACACAATGTGCTGGCAATTACTATATTAAGGTATTTTAATGCCACCAGTGAAAGCCAGAAACCACCAAATACGACTACACATACGGCACTCAGTAGTGTGCCTGCAAGTTTTACATCCTTAAATGGTATTACCCAGCCTGCCAGCTGCCGGCGGAGGAGTCCGTAAATAAAAATACCCGAAGTTCCGGCGGCCATTCTCAGAAATGCAGCTTCTATTGTTGAAACTGAGCTTAACGGCTGTTTGATCATTACCAGCGAAACTGAGAAACATAACATGGCGGACAGACCCGCAATAATGCCCCGGATTTTTGTACTTTTGTTCTGCTGGTCATAAATAAATTTCTGCCATAAAATGAGCGCTACGCCTGATAAGGTTACAATTATTCCCAGCCACTGCGATAACAGAGGCACCTCATTGGCAATCAGCATTGCAAGGATAGCCGTAATACCTTGTCCCAGCATAAAAAAAATGACCTGGACCTTTGGACCAAGGTCCTGCAGTGAAGCAAAGAACAGCGTGTCGCCGATAGATATTCCGATTATGCCGCTGACAGAAAGGACTAAAGCAGTGTGAAGTGAAATAGGCTCAATTCCGGAAATAACCAGGGTAGTTCCCAAAAGAAGGATGCCCAGTACGCCCTTGGCAAATGTTGTACCGGATGGCGTTACTCTTTCACCAATTACTTTAAATAAGATTGATCCTAATGCCCATGAGGCAGAAGAAGCCAGCGCTGCTATAAGGCCGAATATCTCCATTGGTGCAGTCGTATTAATTAGTGATTGATTCAGTTAAACTGGCGAGTAAAGTTTTCTGATTTGTGTGAGATCTAGCTGTATTAACGGGGGATGGAAACAGTGATAGCGGTATAGGTAATGGTAATAACAGGGCTCATTGGAATCTGAAGGCTTATGAAATCCCGGGAATAAGTATTAATAGAGAATAACAGGCTTCATATGAGCGTGAATGATATTGGAAATAGATTAGATCAGTACCGGATGTGTTCATAAGGTCTTGAGTGAATATTCAGAAATCTCTTAAAACAGCTCAACACAAATCGTAGAACATCTGGTTCTTTTTGATCAACTGTCCTCATATCATATAAAATGATGTATAACAATTTCAGGGAGGAAAACGGAGTCTTAAGTTCCTGGTACGGCTCCGCCCTTAAAATCACATAAGGAATAATCCGATGATGAGGGATATGCAAACATTGATTATTTCTCATGGACCCGATACTGACTGCCATCGGACAGTCTATCAGACAGAACTCCCATATTTTATGATATGATGATATAATCATTTATCTCTATATTACAAGAAAAAATCGGTAAGCGGTAATTTTTGTTAATAAAAGGTATATAAAAGCGAATGAAATACCCTTAAGCCCGTCCCTGGCAGGACAGGCTTGCTGTTAACATATGAAACGGCTCAGGCTTATTTCAGCAGAATCAGCTTATTGGTCTTTACATAACTGCCGGATCTGAGGGTATAAAGATATATCCCGCTGGAAAGATGATTGGCATCGAATAATATCTCGTGGCTGCCTTTTTTTACCTGTCCGTTTACCAGGCTTGCAACCTTTCTTCCCAGCAGGTCATAAATATTGAGCTCTGCATTCTGGTCCTCCGGCAGTGTAAATGATATTTTTACCGCGGAATTAAAAGGGTTGGGATATGCAGTAAGCGCATATTCTTTTATAATCCGGCCTTTGTCATCATTTATGCCCGTGTGCTTTTCCAGTATCTGATGAACATAGACGTATGGTGAATCCACAACCGGCTTAAAAGCACCATTAATACTGCCCAGGCTAATGCTGCTAATAAATTGTGATTTATCAATGTCGAATATTTTGAGCGTGTCCTGTCCCGTCTTTCCAGGTGTCCTGACTATTTTGGCGGCATACCTGAGATTTTTGTCTATACCGAAATTGCTTTCCTGGTTATGGAAGGAATCATTAAGGCTGTCGAGCAGCACCTTTTTGTTAACAAAGGATGTATCAGCGTTCCTGAATTCATAACGTATCAGGTTAAAACCATTATAATTGTAAAGCATTCCGTTTCTAAAATCCCACAAACTGTTGGATATGCGGTGTACGAAAATTTCATCTTTCAGTAAGGTCTTTTGATAACTGAGTGTTGTATCACTGAAGCTGTATATGTCTATACCCTGGCCGTATTCTTTCAGCACGGCATAAAGATCGTTTGCAATCTTCTTTATGCCTACGGCTACTGAATAACCGTGCACGTCCCCGGTATTCGTAATGGTGATCCTTGTGGATGTTGATGAATCGATATACGGGGAATGATCCAGGCTGATCAGATAATAATCATAGATATTGGAAATGTTCCTTGTTGCAGCCAGATACCTGTCGTTTACTTTTCCTATGATGGAGGTCATTCTCTCGGTCATTGTCTGATTCGGGCCACTCGGTTCCCATGGAGAAATGATAGTGAGTGTGTCGTTGTTATAAACAAAGGCATTCCCGAAATTACCAGAAATAAGCCAATTTCCGTTTTGGGCTGCTATTATCTTTGTCCTGTCTATCATAAAGGGAGGCAGCACATCCCATCCGGCACCTGTTTCGCCAAACCTTATTCCTTTCAGGGATCCTTCTTTCTCAACCTGGCGTTCTCCGTGCCAGGTGGAGATGTAGATCGATGAATACCATGATTCATATTTTTTAAGAAAGTAGCTTGCCTGCGGTGTACTGAAATGATCGAAATATTTGGAATATGAATAACCGGATCCTGATACAGATGAGATTGTCACAGATTGATCATTCCAGGCTCCAAGCGTATCGCCATAGGAAATATCTTTCTGTCCGAAGCCGATCCTTATGAGGTTCCCTCGTGAAGAGACGGTCTGACCATGCGAGTTACTTACACTCATAATCAAAATAAGCAGTGCAATGGGTAAATATTTCCGCAGCATGGGCCAATTCCTTAAATTATGTTTTCCCGTCCTGCAGTTTAAAGGAAATTTATTTTAAATGCATGGGAAAATTGAATAATTTTCCCATGCGGTGATTACCGGAAAATCCACAAAAATTCTCCATAACCCTCTTTTTCCATATCCCCTTTGAGAATGAACCTTAAGGATGCCGAATTCATGCAGTAGCGCAAATGTGAAGGCGCCGGTCCGTCATCGAAAAGGTGCCCCAGGTGCGAGTCACCGAACCTGCTGCGTACCTCAATCCTGTGCATGGAGAGAGAGTTGTCTTCCTTTTTAACAAGGTAGCGCGGATCGATCGGTTTGGTGAAGCTGGGCCAGCCTGTACCCGACTCAAACTTATCCTGGGAACTAAAGAGCGGTTCTCCTGAAACAACATCAACGTAGATGCCCTCTTTTTTATTATCCCAGTATTCATTCCGGAAGGGTCTTTCGGTGCCTTCGTTTTGTGTTACCTCGTATTGTGCCGGCGTAAGTTTATTTTCAAGTTCGCTCTTTGCCGGCTTCTTATACTTTTCTGTGCCCTCATCGCCCCATAATCCCTTGATGAAATCCTCCCGGCCCGAGCCTTTTTTATACATCTCATATCTTACCGGGTTCTTTTCATTATACTGCTGATGGTACTCTTCTGCGGGGTAGAATGAGGTGAATTTAGTTATTTTCGTCGCAATAGGTTTATGGAAGATGCCGGATTTATCCAGCCTGTTTTTGGACTTTTCTGCAATTTCCTTTTGTTCATCGTTTTCGTAGAAGATTGCAGATGTATACTGGCTTCCGCGGTCGGCAAATGACCCTTCCACGTCGGTCGGGTCAAATTGTTTCCAGTAAATATCCAGCAGTTCCGAATAGCTGATTACCTCCGGGTCGTAAATGACCTGAACTGCTTCAACGTGGCCCGTTGTGCCGGAACCGACCTCTTCATATGACGGGTTCTTTACGTGTCCGCCCGCATAACCTGAAATAACATTTTTAACGCCGTCAAGGTGATTAAACGGGGCGGCTATACACCAGAAGCATCCTCCCGCAAATGTTGCTCTTGCCATACCTGCTCCAATCTTTGGAATTTGATTACTTTTTTCGGATTTATTTTTTGAACATCCCACTACTGTTAACAAAATAATCATTAAAAATATTCCAGTTTTCATACTGGTTCCTTTCTTTTCAATCTACATTGCCTTTGCCATACCATTCCTGGTCCGCCACATGCATCCTGAGCTTTAAATTAGATCTCAGACTTCAGATAGCGGATCCGCAATTCCTTAAGCATACATCCGGATATAAGATAAATATAAATGATTACAAAAATATCAACAAGCTCCTTATTGGTTCACACGGCAGGAGCCGTCGTTAAAGCGTAATATCCGGACTGAATCAGGAGATTTTACAAGGCAATGGGCAGAGTGCGGCAGGAATGGATTTCCTCCGGGGCCTCCAACAGGCTGTCAGGATGCAGGGAATGTTATTCCTGCCATCCGAACTCATCATACCATATTGGATTTTGGGAGAGTTCAATAGCTCTTTTTATATATGGGATTGTATTGGCGGGAAGGCAGTCTACGGGGGTCCACAACAATTGATCGCACTTGTGCGGCTCCACGTTCCGGATTTCTCCCTCCCATTTATCAACAACAGCGAAAAAGTCGATCCGTTCGTCAGACGACTTCCTGTGCATGACACCCTGTATCTTAAGGTCCCCGGGCATGATATTCACGCTTACCTCCTCACAGGCTTCACGGATTCCGGCCTGAATTACGCTTTCGCCATTTTCAACATGGCCGGCTACAACGCTGTAGTTGCCGTCTTCATAACCCGTATTGAATCTCCGGAGCAGGAGAATGTTATTATCTTTCCTGAAGAACAGATGAATTGCTGCCGGATATAGCGTTCTTTCCATTTATTTTCCTTAAGTGTTTAAATTCAATGAATGAGTAAGAAAAAATTTGTTTTGCTAAAATAACAAAAATGAAAACCCTGTGAAAATTTTAATAGGGGGACTACTGTTAAAAGGAGACAATAAATGATTTTAAGAAATTGACCATAAGGAGATATTTAATTAAAATGAGAAATAGCTTAATAATTGTAATTATAAAAGGTGGACTGTTATGCGCAAGGTAGTATATGCAATGTCGGTATCGCTTGATGGTTACATTGAGGCCAGGGGCGGGGACCTCAGCTGGTCATATCCCGATGAAGAGCTTCACAGGCACTTCAACGTCCGGGAGAGTAATATTGATCTTTACCTGTACGGACGGCGGCTGTATGAGAACATGGCGGCCTTTTGGCCGACTGCAGATGAGAACCCGTCGGCACCCGGGTATGAAGCTGAATATTCACGTATATGGAAGAGCAAGCCGAAGATAGTATTTTCAAGGACACTGGACAGTGTAGCGTGGAATTCCAGGCTGTTCAGAGGAGACATAAAAGAAGAGGTGGGCCGGCTGAAGCAAGAGCCGGGCAAAGACATCAGTGTCGCCGGTGCCGGCCTGGCCTCCAGCTTCATGCAGCTGAATCTCATAGACGAATACCAGCTCTATATTCACCCTGTGATACTTGGCGCTGGCAAAGCCATGTTTCAGCAGATACAGAATAGAATTAACCTGCAGCTTCAGGAAACGCACGTATTCCGTTCAGGTGTGGTGCTGCTGGTGTATAAGAAGGTTGAATAGTGATATATATTTGCCGGGTACTGAATAGTATTAATACTATCAATAGTATAAATACTATGGTTTTTTCTGTGTTATTAAATAAAAACGCCTTAATATGAAAATAACTATGCCTGTAAGTGCTTAAGCAATAACAAGTTAGCTGCGGGTTGCAATTTGTCTCTGAAAATATAGTATTTATACCTATATCTATTTAATTTTCCGCATATTATTTTTCCTGCTCAAATAATAATTGAATTGCTAAACGGAAATAAACCTGTCCTTAGCATTTGAATTGGGAGGAAAAATGAAATTTCAAAAAAGGGCTCACAAACAATTTGACCTGTTAGCACTGCTCCTTATAATATTTTTAACAATGTTTTCTTACCCATTTAAAGGATATTGTCAGGATTCTACCCAAAGGAAGGGAAATATTGTTTATCTGGAATTGGGCGGGAATTGCATGGTTTACTCTCTGAACTATGAAAGGATGTTTACTAATGAATTGAGCTTCCGGGCAGGGGTGGCTTATGTTCCTTTCGAGGATTATGATTATTGGATTCCGCTGCTTGTAAATTTTATTATGAATGTGGACAATAATAACAGTTTCGAGCTGGGATTAGGCGGGAGACTTGAAATATCAAAGTTCAGCAACTATATGGCTCCGACGGGCTCGCTGGGTTACCGTTATAATCCGAGGGATGGAAGGATATTTTTTAAGATTGCCTATTCACCCTTTTACAACGATTTGAAAGAGAAATTTGTTTCATGGGTAGGAGTAGGCATCGGTATGCAGCTGTAGATAAATTTTAGTCTATTAAAATAACATTGCTGAAATAGAATGACAGGAGGCACCTCCGGCGATTCTATATTAAATTATTCCACTGCAGGTTTAGGGTAGCCCCAGAGAATATTTGTACCGGAAAAAAGGAAGATTATGAGGATTGTATGATTGTACGTGAGATTAGCTCAAAATCTATATTATCTGCATCGAAGATTTATAAGTACGTAATAAACCCATATGTCG
>JBLMZM010000277.1:0-21665 GCA_050258815.1 Ignavibacteriales bacterium | reverse complement strand
GGCCGCAATATATCGACTTACATTTTACTTTGTCACCGAAATATATAATTTATATTAATGTTAATTGTTCCTTGTTAAATATTATTCAGGGCTTTTGGCCATGGACTATCCATACATCCGTGCGATCAGGCCTTTGCACTTATGCTTTTTATTGTAACCTTTTGTAGTTAATATTATCAAATAGTAAGATATTATGGAGGTGAGATGAGGACAAGGGCTAGCTTTAAGGGGCACGCCATTCATCAGATGCTGATACCTTTTCCTATAGGCCTGCTTGTAGGATCTTTTGCTTTTGACCTGCTGGGAATTATACAGGGCAACCTGGAGCTTCGCAATGTTTCATTATACATCGCCGTGGCGGGTGTGGTTATGGGGCTGGTTGCGGCGGTACCGGGATTTATAGATTATGTTTACAGCGTACCACCGGATAGTACCGGTGCCGAACGCGCTACAAGACACATGATGATCATGCTGGTGACCGTAATACTGTTTGGCATAGCGGCATTTCTGAGATACAGGGAGGAAACAGCGTGGATCATTCCGCTGCTGCTGGAAGCAATCGGAACCTTTACCATTACACTTGGCGGCTGGATGGGCGGCACACTGGTGAACAGGAATTTTATAGGCACCGACCATCGTTATGCCGAATCGGGTAGATGGAAGGAAGAGTCATTTACTTCAAAACCGGGGCAGCCTTTGATAGTCGCAAAGTCTGATGAGCTGAAGGTGAACCAGATGAAGCTGCTCAGGGTGGATGATAAGA
Organism: Ignavibacteriales bacterium; assembly: GCA_050258815.1. GTDB lineage: Bacteria > Bacteroidota > Ignavibacteria > Ignavibacteriales > SURF-24 > JAAXKN01. The sequence goes on along the minus strand of JBLMZM010000277.1, from coordinate 20,902 downwards.
GGATTGTGCTTGCACGGACTGAAGACGGCTATTATGCATTCTCTGATTCATGCAGCCACAGGGGCGGATCACTGGCAGACGGCGTGCTGATCTGCGGTACCGTACAGTGCCTCTGGCACGGGTCACAGTTTGACATTAAGACGGGTAACGTAAAATCTGGTCCCGCCAAAGAAAAAATTCCCGTCTATAAGATTACACAGAAGGACGGTCAGGTTTTACTGGAATTGTCTTCATCTTTACCTTCATGAATATGATGAAGATCGTAGTATATCCAGCTGAAAACCATTATTATGTACAGGATAATAATAAAAAATAGTGTCATAATGTGCCTGGGAGTTGATTGGTCATGAGTCCAGCGTCCGGCGTCCTATATTTTTTTAGTGCCTGGATGATTCCTGAGCAGGGGAGCCGGGACCCAAAGCTACGCTCCCGGAAGCATTTCCAGGGGCAGCAACCGAATCGGGAAGGTAATTCCAGTTGTTCTTTGCGGCATCCCCGAGACTGAGTCTGTTGATTACCAGCAGCCCGCTGCTGAATTTTCTCGGTTCGGTAATCTCATCAAAAAGTGTTTTGCCGTGATACCTGCCGGTTTCGTTTCTGTCATAACCGAAGACAGATAGTATTGTCGGGAAAATGTTGAAATGACTAGCCTTGTTGAAATTACTTGCGGCTGCTGCCGAAAAATCTTTCCTGTATCTCTCGTTATCCGATATGACCATCAGCGGGACGAGTCCCTCATAACACGAAACATTCGTCGTTGAGCAATGTGTTATCATGAACCCGTTATCCAGCAGATTCTGCCCGTGGTCGGACGTATAGAAAATCACAGCATTTTCATATGTTACCCCTTCCAGCAAATCGCGGAAGAAGGGATTGATGACGTAGTAAATTGCGTTCTTATAAGAGTTTATGAGATCCTGCCGGCTAATGCTTGTAAAATTGCTGTTCTTTTTTATGAACAGGCGTTTGTCCTCCGGCACTATGTTGTCATAAGGGAAGTGTATGCCCATCTTAAGCGCATAAATGAATAGAGGTTTGCTGTTTCTCCGCGAGGCATTTTCCCTGATGAACTTTGCAATGTTAATGTCCTTTTCTAAATTGGTGGTGCCTTTTATATATATGAATTCATCAATCAGCGCCCTTTCGCTTTCCACCATTCTGTTGTTGAATTTCCCTTTTGTACCCTGTGCGTCCAGGAAAATTGTTTTATAGCCTGCCTTTTTTGCGTACTGCCATATGTATGCATTCTTTTTAAATGTGTAGTAAAAATCGTTGATGTTGGGCCCGTATCTCAGTATCTGGTTGCTTTCAGCGCTGCTGTTTGCCCCGGAGCTGGCCAGTCCGAAATTGACAACCCGGTCCCTGTGTGAAAATAAATATGGTGTAATGCCCTTGTTCTGCCCATTTATGTCCAGATAATCACCCCTGACGCTTTCATCAACGATCAGCACGACGTTCATCTGATGGCCCGGGTTTTCCTTTATGTGTGCATAAGCGGCATTATTACGGACGTTTTCCCCAAAAGAAAGGTTGTCAGATTCAATGAGTACAAACAGCGCCGGGATGTAATACTGAATTGGTGTCTGTGCAAGTCCGTATCCGCTCCGCATAATGGCAATCATCAGCAGTACCGCGAAGGGCAGAAAAGCAGTTATATATGCCGCTGCCGACCTGAATTTCGTTTTTAATTTTTCTACTGTCTGCCGCGGCGGGGGAATAATTATAAGAAAGGAGAGTGATGAAATCAGCAGCGGTACCATAAGTTCATGTGTGTACTGCTGCAATACTCCGTCTGCATAGTTTGCATTTTCAATGAGAGCATAAAGGTTGTCATATACCAGCAGTGCTCCGCTTATATTCGTGTACGTGAGTCCTGTCAGCGTAGCACAGAATATTACAAATGCCAGCAGCATCCTGACGAATTTATTCGGAAGGAACATGGTTGTAACCAATGATGCTGTACAAAGCAGCCACAGTATAATAAATATTATGATGCCAGGGTATCCGTGGTTGAATTTAAGGTCCTTCATCTTGGCAATAAAGTCATAATGCTCAGTTCCTAAATAAAGCAGTCCTGCTGCTGCCAGTATTTTAACAAGTATGATCAGATTCTTTCTATCCACGTGCGCTCCGGTTTTTCATTTTAATAATCTTAATGAAACAAGGTCGTTTGCGGCCTTTCTGCTCTCATCAGGCTGGAATTCGGGTATGACTTCTGAAAATTTTTCAATGATCTCTTCGCGTGTCAGCTGTGTCCCTGCATTCTGGAAGTACATGATTACATTTTGCAGATTGTCCGGGATGAAGCTGCCGGCATTTTTAGCGATAAGGATTTTCGCGTGAACAGTTGTTTCATATACTTCACCTTTAACAAATAATTCCTCATACAGCTTTTCGCCGGGACGCAGACCCGTAACAGCGATGCCTATCTCATTATTGGTGTGATTTCCGCTGAGTCTTATTACGTCCCTGGCCAGATCTATTATTTTTACGGGTTTTCCCATATCCAGGACAAAAATATCACCGCCGTTACCCAGAACCGATGCCTGCAGCACGAGCTGCACGGCTTCGGGTATCGTCATAAAATAGCGCCTGATCTCCGGATGGGTAATGGTGAGTGGACCCCCGTTTTCCAGCTGCTTCTGAAAAGTTCTTATTACACTTCCGCGGCTGCCCAGCACATTACCGAACCTGACGGCAGAGTAGAAACGCCCTGTTTTTACAGAGGCATCCAGCAGTATCATTTCGGCAATCCTTTTGCTTGCTCCCATAATATTAGTGGGATTTACCGCCTTGTCGGTTGAAATAGATATAAAATGTTGGACACCCGATTCCACCGAAATATCTACAAGGTTTTTCGTACCGATGATATTATTGCTAACGGCCTCCTGGGGATTGATCTCCATCAGGGGAACGTGTTTATGAGCGGCGGCGTGAAATACCAGCTCCGGCTCAAATTCCTTAAAAATATCCCTGATGCGCTCCCTGAACCTGAGGTCGGCAATTCTAGCAAAGAACTGTGTGCGGATCTCATTATCCCCGGGACTTTCCTTTTTTATGTGCTGCAGTTCCTGCTCAATTTCAAAAATCGAATTTTCTCCGTGTCCGAGCAGTATCAGTTCAGACGGCCTGAATTTCAGTATCTGTCTGCACAGCTCGCTTCCAATCGAACCGCCGGCGCCGGTTATGAGAACTCTTTTCCCGTTAATCAGCCGGCTGACCTTTTCGGTATCTGTGTTTACCGGTTCACGCCTGAGCAGGTCCTCAATCTGAATCTTTCTTATTTTTTCAATACTAACCCTGCCGTTTAGTATTTCAAATATTCCGGGCACCGTCAGTGTTTCAACCCCCAGAAGCCTGCCGTAAGATATGATCTGCCTCAGCCTGTCGCCTGAGGCGGTCGGCATGGCAATAATAATTTTCCCGATTCTGTAATTTCTTACAATTGCCGGGATATCCCTGCAGCCGCCCAGAATAGGTATGCCCAGATGCCTGAGATGGTGCTTTTCCTGGTCATCATCCACAAAGGCCACCGGACTAAACTTCAGGTGGGGACACCGCTGCATTTCCTTGACTATCATTGTGCCTGCTTCACCGGCACCCACTATGAGCGTCCTGACCCTGCCGCCGCAATTGAGGTGCAGTCGCTGGTCAGCCCTTTCTATAAAGCGTATGCTGAAGCGGATCATTACAATAAAAGCGAGACTCATTATACTATCAAGAAAGGGGAGCGAATGGGGGAGAGTCCTGAAACAGAACAGGTTATTCTTGTGAAGTGCCGAATACATGAAATATTCCGCTAACAGTGTGCACATGCCGAGAAATACTATGTATGCAAGCTCATCAATGCTTGCCCCCTGCCAGTACCTGCGGTATAAATGGAGATAATTGAAAAGGCATAGCTTGGTAACTGTAAATACCAGAAAGGCATATAATACCGGGGTCTGATATATATCCCAGTCCACATTGCCATCAAAACGAATAAATAACGCAAGGAAGGGGACCATGAAGAATACCAGCAAGTCCACAGCCAGAAAATGCCGGTTCCTGAGATTCTTATAAAGGCTGGTAGTTGCATGCTGAGACATAAGTTGTCCGCTGGTGATTAAGGTGTCCTGCGTTTTATTATTGCATAAAACGTATTAAAGATGACGTTAATATCTTTTAAAAATGACCTTTGGCCTAAGTATTGCAGGTTCAGGTTCAGTTTCCGGGGCATTATATAATTTATGTAAAACTGTTCCGGATTTTCCGCTTTTTTCAGGATTTCGCTCTCATTTCTGAAGCGGATAGAAGCCGGGTCCGTTATCCCTGGCTCCACATTCAGCACGGTTTTCTGTTCTTCAGTATAGAGATCCACATATTTACGCACTTCGGGGCGGGGACCCACCAGCCGCATATCTCCCTTAACCACATTTAAAAGCTGAGGCAGTTCATCCAGTTTGTATTTCCTCAGGTAGTAACCGGCCCGGGTAATACGTGAGTCTTTTTCTCCCACGGTAAGCAATCCATTCCTGTCGGAATTATTTCGCATCGTACGGAATTTATAAAGGTAAAATTCACGGTTATTTTTACCGACCCTGGGTTGTTTGTATAATATGCCGCCCCTGCTGTCAAGCTTTATGATAGCCGCAATGATTATAAGAAGCGGCAGAAGGAGTATTAACCCGGCAAGGGAAAGCAATCTGTTTAGTAATACCGGCATTGGAAAAATTTTAATTTAAGAATAATTAGCTTTTTTATGCTTCTGCGTAGCGCAGGGTATATTTATCCTGAGAATGCAATGCCAGCACAGTCTCCACGGAACCGGTAACTGCAGAGATAATCATATCGATCTGCTCATCTTTAAGGTCATAGAAAACCGGAAGTGAGATCTCACGGGAATAAAGATCATAAGCCCGTGGATAATCGGTAATATTATAACCCTGGTTCCTGTAGAATGTCATCATAGGAACCGGAATAAAATGTACATTGACGCTGACCTCTCTGGAAAAAATCTGACTTATGATCTCATCCCGCTCTGATTCACTGATATCCCTGATCCTCATGGCAAAAATGTGATATGAAGATTCCCTGTGCCTGTCCTCAGCCAATGGCAGTTCAGCCCATTCGTATTTCCTGAAAGCTTCGTTATATCTGTCGAAAATATACCTGCGCTTTTTTAAGGTGTCACAGTCGTATCTTTCAATTTCAACGAGACCGATGGATGCCAGAATATCTGTCATGTTATATTTATAGCCTGCCTCAATAATGTCGTACTTCCAGCTGCCTGCCTGAGTTTTTGCCAGAGCGTCCTTATTCTGCCCGTGCAGCGATTTTATGCAAAGCTGCTCATAGATTACTTTATTATCCAGCGGTCCGGGGAGGTTCAGGCAGAGGGCTCCTCCCTCAGCGGTCGTGAGGTTTTTTACGGCATGGAAGGAAAACACCGTAATATCAGTCAGTGAACCTGTTCTTTTCCCCTTATACCAGCCTCCCAGGGAATGTGCTGCATCTGAAAGGATAAGTATCCTGCCCAGTTTCCGCTGTGCTTCTGTCTGAGGATTAAACCGGCGTATGACCTCTTTCTGGCAGACTATCTGGTTAATAACATCATACCTGCAGGGCAGTCCCGCAAAATCAACCGGCATTATCACTTTTGTCCTGGATGTGATATGTTTTTTAATCTCCTGTGCATTTATGTTGAAATCATTCCCGACGTCTGCAAAGACGGGCTTTGCCCCGCAATGTATAATGACGTTTGCGGTAGCTGAATATGTATAGGCCGGCAGGATTACCTCATCGCCGCTGCCGACGCCGAACCAGCGCAGTGCAAGTTCCAGACCCGCCGTGGCAGAGTTCAGGCATATGCATCTTTTGCATTTGGTATATTCCTCCAGCTTTTTTTCCAGCAGTTTGGTCTTTGGTCCCGTTGTTATCCAGCCGGAACGCAGGGTGTTATTGACCTCTTTTATTATCCGTTCATCGATTCTGGGGGGTGAAAAGGGTATCATGGGAACTCCGGGGATGTAATTATCTCAGCTTATTGTATGCCGTTTTGATCAGTGTGCCGGGCATTAGTTTAATAATGGAATATGCGGCAGCATATAAATATGCTACCCAGGGATAGTGCAGGTATTTATTGATCCTGAATCTCAGTCTCAGCAGGTTAAAGGCGTGCCTGATGCCTCTTCTTCTGCTGAAAAAATCGTGGTCAATCCTGAACTGGTATAAATATTCGGGAATATTAGCGAATCTGCAGTTGTTTTTCAGGCCGTTTGCCCACAGCAGTGTATCCTCCGCAAAGAATGTAGTTGTGGGATAAAGCCCCGCCTTCAGGAAAAACTCTCTTCTGAAAAGGGCCGTCGCGTGCACCAGCAGGTCCCTCTTCATGAAAAATTTGTAACACTCCTCATGCCTGACCGGCATTTTCTTATAGAATATAACATTATCCAGCTCGTCCACTTCAGCCGCCCAGGTTCCCACGCAGTCAATATCAGGGTTCTCCCTGAGGAATTTCATCTGTTTCTCAAAACGCCTCAGATCGGATACATCATCTGCATCCATTCTTCCAATAAATTCATAGTCTCTTGAGAGGCAGTACTGTAATCCCTTATTTAATATTGCTGCAAGTCCCGTATTTACCTGTTCCTCTACAACAACCACATTTCTTTCCTTTATTCCCTGAATGAAAAGGTCTATTTCCCCGGCTATGGGCCCATCTTTACAGATTATTATATCAATATCGGGGCAGGTCTGGTGCAGAATGCTTGTTATGGCTTTTTCAAAATATATCAGCCTGTCATTAATATATACAGGCAGCAGTATTCCGATTTTATGCATGGTATCCGGTCCCTGGTTAATGTTTGGTACCCAATTACCTGCAGATGCAGGACGCCGGGCATTCCGTCTCAGATTTTTATTTTAGCCGTGTTCTTTAAGGCCATCTGTTTTTTGTCGGTAAGATGCTGGAGTATTTCCGTAATTTTACCGGCGAATTTTTCGACCGTCATTTCTTTTACCGTTCTGTATCCGTTTGAGATGATTTCTTTGCGCAGTGGTTTGTTGTTGATAAGGATTTCTATGGCTTCTGCCATTGCAACGGGGTTCTTAGGCGGCACCAGCAGGCCATCCTTACCGTCTGTCAGGCTGTCCTTTATTCCTCCGACGTTTGTGGATACGATTGGAAGTCCCTGTGCCCGGGCTTCCACAAGCACGCGGGGTGTTCCCTCAGAAAGGGTGGGAAAGGCAAATATATCCGAGCTCTGCATGTAGAGTGGCACCATATCGTAGCTTACGTGTCCCACCCATCTTACCTTGTCGGAGATTCTGAGTGTCTTCACCAGGTCGTCAAGCCGTTTCTGGTAATTCGGGTATCTGTCGCGCGATCCCGCGAGGATCAATTCTACATTATATCTTTTATATATTCTGGCAAAAGCCTCAATCAGGTATTCGATGCCTTTCTCCGGCCTGATGAAGCAGAGTGACAATATTCTTATCGTACTGCCCTGGCACGTATCTTTCCGGGAAGTGTCGATCTCATCGAACTTTAATGTGGACGAAACCGTAACGTATTTTTTCCCGGCGGGGTACCTGGATGCAATTTCCGTCCCGTTGCAAAGCAGGGCGGCATTGGTTCTTTTCTGGCAGTAGAGCAGTTTCTTTTCCCACTGCCAGACGAATATCTTTCCGATAAGATCCTTAATGAACCCGTCGCGCCTATGGCTTTTAAGGAGCTGCATGGAATTTGCGACGATCCAGTGCACGACCGGTTTATTCTGTTTCGAGCACATTTTATAGAGTGCCAGAATGGATGGTGTAAGCATGCCCCTTATGAATACAAAATCAGAGCCTGATACGGCTCTCCTGTAGGCCGGAACAATTTCGCTTCCCTTTTTAAAACCCTCCAGTGCGGTGACCATAAACGGAAGCGGTTCCAGTTCTACGTTTACAGGCAGCAGGTAATCCTGATCGCTGGCCTGACGCGTGCTTTCAGGGACGCAAAGTATGACTTTGCTGAACCGGCCTGCAAGCTCCTCAATTACCTTGCCGTATGCAAAATGTATATAAAGCCTGCCGGCCAGCCGGGTGGCTTCCGCGCCGTTTATTACGGCAATTGTGTAATCTTTGGTGTTCATGGCAATAGAAGGGAAAAAGTTAAAAGTTAGAATTGAAATAATTACTGTTATAAATTCATGATTTAAATGACCATATACGTGTTTTGGCTGCCGGATGAGGATTCCTGAGCGCCGACCTTAATCATAAGCAGGCAGAACAGGAGCTGAAACCAGAATATTCTGGTCTGTAAAGTGGAACCCTTATTGAGCTGCATGACAAAGTAGATGTTGATCATAATGGCCGAGATTCTGAAAGGCTGCAGTCTGATCCTGCTGGCAGCGATAAAAAGGTAAATCAGCGGACTCACAAGCAGCAGCAGCCCGAAGAGTCCCGTCTGCAGTAGTGTGGAAACGAAAGTATTGTGTGCTTCTCTGTCGCCGTGGTAAACAATATTAATTTCGTTAATCGAGCCTGGTCCGCAGCCCAGCGGGTTTTCTGTATACCATTCCAGACCGTTCTTAAGGAGGTTCATCCTGATGTCGTCAGATTTATTATTATTCCCTATACCGCTGACAATTCTTTTATAAAGGGTTCCGGTAATCATTCCGTTTGACGAAAGGAATTCGAAGACAAACAGGATTGCCGCAATATATATCAGTGCCGCAATCCAGTATTTCAGGAATTTTCTGCCGCTGTATATCATGAAAGGGATTAAAATTGCTGCCGGGACACCGAATATCACAGATCTGGTGCCGGTCTTCAGTATAGCTATAAAAAGAAGAACCAGCAGGGGAATGAGTAAATACTTTGAAAGGGATTTACCGGATATATTCCAGTAGGCTATGCCGGCAATAAAGCAGAGTCCCAGGTTTGTACTTATGGCGTTTATGCTCAGGTTGCCATAGAGCACACGGTCACCAGTTCCCGTATAGCGCACGCCATAGCCGCTGAGGACTATAATGGCGCCAATGGAACCCACAAGTACAAAAGCGTAGCACAATTTCCTTAGTGATTCCAGGTCACCCAGGAGTCCCGTAGCCGGGAACAAAAACAGGTACAGCAGCAGAATCTGGAGGCAGTATGAAACGGAATCCATGGTTGGGGAGAGTACAAGAGCAATAAAATACCAGCATATGAGGTACAGAAACATTCTTAATATTCTTCGTATGACGGGAGATGAATTCCAGGATGCCAGAAATGGCCTGATGCATGCCAGAAGTACCAGCAGCGGAAGATACTTGCCTGGAGTGAAATCGACCCCGGAAATCGCGCTGAACAGCTGGTCGGGCACATACATTATGACAGTGAGAAACAGGCCCAGAGCCGGGCGGAAAAATAATATAAGTAAAAACATCATGGCCGGCATAATTATCATCCAGGTTTTATAACCGGTCATATAGAATATAATCATTGCTGCAGAACAGCAGGCAATACCAAGCCACAGGTTCAGAGGTATGTTAAGGTTCCACCTGGGTGTAAGAAGTACCGGAGAATAGTCATAAGAATCGGATACTGCTGAAAGCTGCATAGGAATAATTCCGGTTAAAGATTTTCAATAAAGTCTTTAAGAATTTCAATTGACGGATAAAAATGGCCCTCATGCCAGTAAAGTTCACGGTCCCAATAACCATTGCAGCAATAGGTAACCTCATCCACGGTGCCCATGCTTATTTCCACGAAAAACCAGTTGCCCCATCTGTCGCGTATCCAGTCAAAGCTGCAGCTTTGCATATGCAGGATGCCAGCTATATTAATGCTCCTTACTATAAGAGCCGAAGGGAGGTCGGATGTATTGAAATCAAACATGCCGCTGCCTGAAGCACGGAAGTCTCCCTTGCGCACCATGCGTTTAAATATCCAGGCCCGGTTGCCGATAACCGTTACCCTTACGTCAAACTTATTGCCCGGAATAAATTTCTGATGGTATACGTAGCCCTTTTCATGCCCGAAGTATTTTCTGCCATAGGTGGATTCCCTTATGAAATTGGGTGCCTTTTTTGCGCGGCTGATCACGCTTTTAATGCCGCCTTTATCGACTGCCACCCTGAATTTGTTGACCGCATCGGCAAACATTGCGGGGGCGGGTGAATAGCCATTGCCGAACATCCTGTTAATGTAGGTCCTCGCGTCGGATCTGTTCTTTAACAGGCGCACATTATATGATCCCGCCCCGTGGCGCAGCTTTGCAACAATGGGCATTTCACAGGTCTCAATAAATTCCAGGGCTTTATCCCTTTCAAAAAAGGCCCATGCTGGTACAACCGGCAGGCTGAGGGCTTCGAAAAGGTATTTCTGTGACAGCTTATCGTCAAAATGCCAGTTTGTATAGTAGTCAGGGAATACTTTAAGACCCATCAGCTCAGCAGCATTCAGTACGTTGCGGGCCATTAGTATATCGTGCGGATTTGCCTGGTTAAAGGACCACATCAGGCCGGCGCAGTCCTTTATCTGATCAATTATATCTGTAGAATAACAATTTACTACCTTATGCGGAATCTTGTTTTCCTCACAATATGCGATCCATCTGCAGTTCCATGGACCCTTATTATGTAACGCAACAACCTTGCTTATCATTTATCCCCCTGATATTATATACTGTGCAATGCCGTCACAGATTAAGTGCGGTAACTCCTTCGGTTTCCGTACCGGCCATTGCCGAATTATCCTTTCTGAATTTATTTGCAAATATGAATACGAGTATACCGATCAGGAGCCTGCTTAATACAAGAGTAAGAGCCGCCCCGACGAGACTGAAACTATAAATGAGGAAATTTGATAAAATGAAACCGATGACAGATGAAATCATTGTAATCTTCATCAGGGTGGCGTCCTTTTTTATAAGGATGAGATAATTTGTCCCGAATGAAGAAATCAGAAAAAACAGCATTGGTGTAATGGCCATTATTTTCAGTATACCGACAGCCTGCCTGAATTCTTCGGTAAACAGAAGATTAACAATGAATCCGGCTCCGAAATAAAATATCAGAGAGAAAATAATAGCGGCAATGAGGTTTATTTTGACGAAAATAATATGATTATGCATATTTCTTGAAAGATAAGGGAAGAATGTCCTGGAAAGGACCTGCATCGCCTGGTCCGCAAAATTGATTATTTTCTTTCCCGCGTCAAAGATGCCCACTAAGGCGCTGCCTCCCCAGTATCCCAGGATCAGCGTCGAATAGCTGTTATAAAGATTAGGAAACAGTGAATTGAAAAATATGCTGTAGCTGCCTTTGAGCCGCCCGGTTATGTCCCCCCATCCCGGCATTACGAATTTTACGCCGAAACGGTGAAATATGACATAAAGGGAAATGCAGCCTGAGATAAAGAGCCCCAGGAATGTCAGTACCGGGACATAAATATAATGCTTCTGTTCCCTGATGACCATAAATGTTAAAAGGGTAAATATCAGTTTGGAGATGAAATTCATTATAGTAATGTATCTCATTTTTTCCACACCCTGAAAGAACCACTCAGGGAACATAATATATCCGGGTATGCACAGGAATGTCAAAAGTATGACTGCATAATTGCTCTTCAGTGAGGGCATGGCTGCAATCAGAATAAGAACTATTATCAGACTTGCGCACATGAGCAGGGTTTTAGCGGCCATTACCGAAGAGAATATTTTTGATATATAGACCGTATCCGCCTTGTTTTTTGCAATATCGCGGGTGGCTGTGTAGTTGAAACCAAAGTCGGTAAGTGTTTCAAAATAGATTACTACGGCTCCGGCAAAGGCCAGGACACCGAATTTTTCAACGCCGAGCACCCTGGCCAGGTATGGCAGGGTAATGAACGGGAGCAGGTAGTTTGTAAACTGAAGCAGGCTTAAGGAAGCAAAGTTTTCCAAAAGTGTTCTGCCCACGGGCGAGGTCAGTTTATTTTTTAAGGATGAATAGATCATAAATAGTGATGATGTATTGCTGGAAGATTCAAAAACTTATTTTTCAGCCGGGTGCAGGTATGAAGCTTCTTCAGGTGTTTTCCCGTGGTGCAGCTGTTGCTCATAGTAATTTACGGTTCTTCTCAAACCCTCTTCGAAAGTGACAGCCGGTTTGTAATTGATAAGTAATTCTGCCCTGGTGATGTCGGCATATGAATGCCTGATATCTCCCTTCCTGAATTCCCTGTAAACGGGAGTAATGTTTTTCCCCAGTATTTTGTTAATCTTATTAACCAGTTCATTAAGCGAAATGCTGCCGTGTGTTGCGCAATTCATGACGACCGCACCATTCCTTTCTCCGTTTGAGGACAGGATATTTGCCTCAGCCACGTTTGAAACAAATGTAAAATCGCGGCTTGTTTCACCGTCCCCGAAAATCACGGGCTGCTGATTGCAAAGCATTGCCGAAATGAACTTTGGTATGACTGCAGAGTACTGCGAACGGGGATCCTGCCTGGGGCCGAATACATTAAAATACCTGAGTGCAACGGTTTCAACTCCGTAATTTCCCGAATATACACTGCAGTATTTTTCTCCGGCCAGTTTGGATACGGCATATGGTGAAAGGGGATTGACGGCCATATCCTCGTGCTTGGGGAGTCCGGGGGTATCTCCATAGACTGAAGATGAAGAGGCGAATACTATCCTTCTGACGTTATTATCCCGGGCGGCTTCGAGTATATTCAATGTTCCGTCTATATTAACCTGGTTGGAGGTAATGGGGTCGGCGATGGATCTTGGTACGGAGGGCAGGGCTGCCTGGTGCAGGATCACTTCAATACCCTTAACTGCATTGTTTACTATATGGTAGTTCCTGATATCCCCGTCAATAAGATGGATGTCTTTTTCGAACTCAGCGAGATTTTTTCTTTTCCCTGTAGAAAAATTATCAAGCACACGCACCGAATGTCCTCTGCGAAGCAGCTCCTCAACGATATTGGAACCTATAAAGCCAGCTCCTCCGGTAACCAGAAACCGCATTGAACCCATGGGCATTATACTCCGTTGAAATTAAGTGGCAGGACTAGTTTATATAATAGTTATTATTGCGATAGTAGCTGCCGTAGCCGTTCTTATACACGAAGTTATTAAGCAGCACACCGATAAAGGTGTCGTTATTTTGTTTAAGGAGGTCTACCGATTTCTTAAGCACTTCAACTTCTGTGGAATCGGCTGCGGCTATAAGGATGGAAACGTCTGCAATGCTGGCCAGTATTTCCGCATCCGTAACTGCAAGTATAGGCGGTGAATCAATTATAATTGTGTCAAAATCCCTCTTGAGGTTATTAAGCAGGTTCATCATCTCCTGTGAACCTAGTATTTCAGCAGGGTTGACGGGGATTGTCCCTGAAGGGACATACAACAGGTTGCTGATCTCAGTTTTCCTGAACAGCTTTTCGTAGCAGACTTTGCGGTAAATATAATCTGTGAGTCCCGGTGTCTTCAGCTGTCTGAACACCTTATGGAGCCTGGGTTTGCGCATATCGCAGTCCAGCAGCAGTGTTCTTCTCCCCGTCATGGCAAAGCTTCCGGCAAGGTTAAGCGAGGTAATGGTCTTGCCCTCATGCGGTGATCCGGAAGTAAGGAGAATTGTCTGAATGCCGTTCCCAGCCAGTCTGGAGAATTGTATTCTGGTTCTTATGGCTCTGTAAGCCTCGCTGTGCACCGAATTAGGTTTTTTAGCCACAATGAATTCAAACTCCTTGCTGTCGTTTCGCCTGTTCAAATAGTCGATATGCGGTACCCATCCTATAATGTTGATATTCATTTTTTGTATGTCTTCGGGGGTATGCACCTTATTGTCAAAATAATTCCGTACTACTACAAATCCCACCCCGAACCCTGTTCCCAGAACCAGTCCTATTACAATAATAAGTATCCTGTTCGGTTTGTATGGCTTCAGAGGCGGGCTTGCCGGGTCAATTATCAGTACGTTGCCAGGGGTGGATTGTTCATTTATGAGCGCTTCCTGGTATTTCTCCTGAATCAGAATATATATCTTTTCAAGTTCACCTTTCTCCCTTTCGAGTCTGGCCAGGTCAATTGTCCGCCTGGGAAGGGCATTGAACCTGCTTTCATAGTTCCTGACGATTGAATTGAGTTCTGCGTATGAGGCGGTAAGTGCGTGATATTTCACCTCGAGTTCCAGCACCTGCTGCAGCAGTTTTTTAACCTCCTCGGAGCTGAAAGCTAGCATACCGGCCTTAAAGACCTGAAGCTTCTGGTCGCGTTTGTCCTTCAGCTCGGCTATTTTATTATTGTAGCTCTTTATAAGCTCGCTGTTTGCACTTTCATTTCCTGCGCTCAGGGCATAATCTTTCTTTATTTCGTATTGGGCAATGCCTTTCTGAAGCTCCTGCAGGTAAGGTTCAATAGCGTATTTTTCAAGATAGTCTGTGATCCGGGGTTCCTGCCGGGCCAGTTCCTGCTTAAAATCAGCCAGATTTCTTGTAACCATTACCAGCTCAATCCTGGCAGCATTTCTCCTGCTTTCAAAGTCTGTAAGCTGGTCAATCAGGGCCTTTGACTGGTTGGGAAGTGAGATTATGCCGCCTTTTACCTGGTAATTCCGCAGCACATCTTCGGACTCAATGAGCCTCATGCGCTTTTCCCTGGCCTGCTTCTCCAGGAATTCCCTCACGTTTATCATCTGCAGGCGGTTAAATGTCAGGTTCATATCCTGATATACTTTAGCGTAAATATTGGCGATCATTGCAGCCTCCCACGGGGATGGGGATTCAGCTGAGATATTGATTATTTCAAGGCTTGCTTTTTGTTCAACGCTGACCACTTCACCAAGTTTTTTTACAATAGAATGTACAGGAAGCAGTACTCTGTTCTCAATGAGGCTGTCATGATTAAATATAAGATTGAACTTTCCCTCAGGATATAGATTTAATGAATCGAGCAGGGCCTTTGTGACTTTCTTCCTTATTGTAAGGCTTTTCAGAATCTCGATTTCATTTTCCATGAAAGGATCTGTGGAATTTGTCATTTCCGACACCAGCGGTGCAGACAGAATATTCCCTTTGGGCTTTGAAAGCTTGAGCATGGTGGATGACTTATAAATATCAGGCATTTTTAGTGCGGCAAGGACTGAAACAGCAAGAAGTGTAAGACTGATAAGCAGCACCGGAATATAATGGATTCTTATGAGCTGTAAATACTCCCTGAGACCGGCAGAATCGTTGCGGATGAATCTGATTACATCGGCATCCGGCCTGTAGCCACTTCCGTTGTTGTTATTTATGCTCATGTTCTTTTTTGCTTATGCAGTTTAATTTCAGATCCCCGGATTTAATACAGCTCCGCCATCTGGCTCACATTTCTTTATGTTAAATTTTCTATTCTTTACTCCTGACAGCCGTGTACCCTGAATTACTTTCCAACCCAATCACCCTGGTTAACTGAGGTGAGTTATCCTCAGGCTGTTAACTCTTTAATTATGAATCCAACCCCCGCTTGCTGCTGCTCCTTGTTGCCCTGGCCCCGCCGGAGCTGCTTCCGTCCCCCTTATATATTGAAAGGTGTATGGGTCTCCTGGTCTGGTTCCCCGTTATGCGGTAATGATTCTGTGATGACTGCTGTCCTGGATTAACGGCCGGATGTACTTTATCGATGAACCTGTTTACATTTATGGGTGTCAGGGCCGGTATGCCCGGAGCGGGCAAATCCTTTAAATTATTGAAATGCGGTTCATCCGGCTGCAGCATAGCCGTATATGCGGCTGGGCGGTCGTGATCTTCAAGTGCTTCTGTGTGTCCGGGTTTGAAGTTCGAATAGAAAAGTATTATGGCAGAAAGGATAAGGATATTAATTGCCAGTGTAACGCAAGTTATTAATACTACTTCCACTTTGCCCTCCCTCGGCATTACGCATCATTGAATCAGATTATGCTGTGCACCTTTTCAAATCATATCAGCACATTTTGCCGCCGGAAACAGCGCCTGTAATGTGCTTAATCATAGCATCATTTACGTATTTAATCTTTCCCTGGGATTCAGACCGGGAATAGTCTAATATCTGTTATTCAGCAGGAGAATTCATATAAATAACTGCATGAATGCATGAACTACAGAATTATCTTACTTCTTAGTTAAGAAGCTAATTTTATGAATCTTATTATATGATCTGCGTCACAATCTTTTTATTTGTATTGTTTTTATGAGTGTTTATGCTATGGTTCTTTGGGATCAGGTCCTTAATATTTTCTTGAGAAACTGAGAAAATAAACTTATCTTACCCTGGCTTATCAGTAACGACTATTGCTTTCCATTTTTCAAATAAACTAGTCGGGGAATATTATGATGTCAAGGAGACTGCTTTTCATTTCTGTGCTCGCAGTACTTTCAGGTACATGTACATTTGCGCAGACAGTTACTAAAAGTGATTCGGTTTCACAATCCAGGGTTACAGTTAGTGATTCTGCTTCAAATTCCGGTTCATCTGTGCATAAAAAGGCATCTTCCCGCAAAGATGCTCAGCTCAGCAGGACGGCAATTCAGAAAGAAGCCAGAATGAGGAAAGCAGCAATTCAGAAAGAAGCCAGAATGAGGAAAGCATCTGTTCAGAAAGAAGCCAGAATGAGGAAAGAAGCAATTTATAAAGAGGCAGCCTCCAGGCGCCAGGCGCTCAGGAGGGAAGCACACTCAAGAAGAGAAGCGATGATGAAGCTGCATAGTGAAGAGATGGCTACGAACAGGAGAAGCCGCACGCAGAGTTTTCGGCTGTCACGGCTCATACACCGGGAAAATGACATAAAAATGAAACTTGAGAGGACCAGTGAGGAAGCTAAACGGCTGAAGGAAGAACAGGCCTGGCTGAAGAAAGAGATCCAGACTGAGGTCAGCGCAAATATTAAACTGAAGAAAGAAGAAAAAGAGCTGTTAAAGCAGAAACAGCAGACTCTTAAAAAGGAAAATGATGAGTATCTTCAAAAACAGCTCAAGCAGAAGGATGAAGAGATAGAATCGTTGAAAAAGCTGCAGAAAGATACTGAGGGATAGGCAGACCTGATTAGGAAAACAAAAAGCCTTGAGCTCCTGGCTCCGGCAAAGGACACGGAATGCGGAATTGCCGCAATCAACTATGGTGCTGACGCACTGTACATCGGTTCACCCAGGTTCGGAGCCCGGGCTGCAGCCGGCAATTCCATAGCCGGTATAGAAAAACTGGTAAACTATGCCCATAAGTTCAGGGCAAAGGTTTATGTTACTGTCAATACACTCATTTACGACCGCGAGCTTGAGGAGGTGCGGCAGTTAATTGGGAGTCTGTATGATATAGGCACCGATGCCGTTATCATACAGGATATGGGTATTCTGGAAATGGACCTGCCTCCCATTCCTCTTTTTGCATCCACACAGACGCACAATTATTCTCCGGAAAAAGTTAAATTCCTGGAAAATGCCGGCATTCAAAGGGTAATACTGGCAAGGGAGCTTTCCCTGGAGCAGATAAGCAGGATAAGGGAAAACACCTCAGTTGAACTGGAGGCATTTGTTCACGGAGCGCTTTGTGTGAGCTACAGCGGCCAGTGCTACTTCAGCTATTCTTCAAGCAAGAGAAGCGCCAACAGGGGAGAATGCTCCCAGCCCTGCCGCATGCTTTACTCGCTGGAGGACAGCACGGGTAAAACAGTGGTAAAGGATAAATATCTCCTTTCGCTGAAGGACCTTAATCTGTCAGACTATCTAAGACAATTGATAGATGCTGGAATTACCTCATTCAAGATAGAAGGCAGGCTGAAGGATATTTCATACGTTAAAAATATTACCGCTTACTACAGGCAGAAGCTGGATAAGATAATTGGGCAGGACGGCTCACTGGAAAAGAGCTCCTCAGGCAGGGTAAGTCCTGGCTTTACGCCCGACCCTAACAAGACTTTCAGCCGCGGCTACACGTCTTATTTCATTGAAGGCAGAACACATGGGATGTCCTCGTTCAATTCACAGAAGTCGACCGGGGAGTATACAGGCAGGGTTAAAAGTGTCTCGGGTAATTCGGTTGTAATAGATACAACTTTGAAACTGCAGAACGGCGACGGCATCTGTTTTCTGGATAAAAACAATATTCTGCAGGGAATAAATGTAAACAGGGTTGAAGGCAGCACACTGCATCTCAGGGAACTGAAGGGGATCTATCCGGGAGCCGAAATATACAGGAATCATGAGCACGCGTTTTTAAAGGAGCTGAAACAAGACGACTCAGGAAGGCAGATAGGAGTCAGCCTTAATGCTGAAATGAAGGATCATAATATTCTGATTACAGCGGCTGATGAGGACGGGGTATCGGTAAGCCGGGCATATGAACTGCAGGATATTCCGGCAGAAAATCCTGAGAGAATGATTGAGACCCTGAAAAAGCAGATGCTGCGCTCGGGTGATTCGATATTTTACGTTAAGGATGTGTCTGCAGCAGCTGACAAAGTGATTTTCATACCGGTCGGCAGGATAAATGAAATAAGAAGAAATATACTGCAGGTTCTTGAGACAGAAAGGGATTCGCTTTATGTCCGGAACAGTGATAAGATAACGCCTAATGAAGAACCCTTTATTAAGAAATCACTTGATCACAGGGGCAACGTGGTCAACAGGCTGGCACGGCAGTTCTACAGAAGGCACCAGGTGGAAAATATTGAGGATGGATTTGAACTGAGGACTGATATAAGGGACCTGGTAATTATGACCTGCAGGTACTGCATCAAAAAAGAGCTTAATATGTGTCCAAAGGACCAGACCAGCAGAACAGACAAAACCCTGAGGGAACCCTTATATCTGAAGGACAGGAAAAACACCTACAGGCTGTCCTTCGACTGCGCCCGCTGCGAGATGTCCGTCATCTCCCCGTCAACCCGCACAAACGCGGGGTAAATGCTGCAATGTCGCGTTATATGGATTAGCCTCATACTGACTTCTTATTATTTTGCCATTCACATTTGCTGAAAATGGTTTGCTTTTAATTTAGGGGGTTTTTAAGTTACTAGTGGGATAAAAATAGGAGTTGTGTCATGCGGAAAAGTTTGCTGTTATCCTTTTTATTTTTATTTGTTACTGTCCTTAACGCCCAGTCAAATGTATTTGACGTTAATGCTTACAAGCAGTTCCTTTCGGAAAACCAGAACCTTTCTACTTCCCGGCTGATGTCGACGTATCAGGCGGGGAAGTTCGAATCGAACCTGATGCTTTATCCTAAATCTGCTCTTTATCTCGACTCTGCTATTATAAAACTAAGTCTGACAAATGATGAAGTATCGCTTCTGAGCCAGAACGGATTCATGGTTACGGAGCGGTTCGGGATGCCTTCAATGAACTCAGCGCTGGATCTCGTTTATCAGAAAGATCTCCCGGTGTTTATATCCACAGATGCCATAGCCGAGGCCATTCATGCATCATATGATAATATCCTTAAAAAAGTAGAATACGAAGTATTGATACCCAAACTGAGGGATCTGCTGTCTAAAATAAATTCACAGATACCTGTACTGGCAGCCAGGTATTCGGGCAATGCCGGAATGACAGTGATGCTGAAAGACGTGGATCTTTATATTAACATGGGCATGAAGCTGATAGGACAGACTCCTGCACCTTATTACCAGGAAAACAATACTGCAATTACCAGTCTGCTGAATTATGTTAATTCTTACCAGCCCGCTAAAATACAGCTGTTTTCAACCAAAGAACGCACAATTGACTTCAGCCAGTTCAAGCCCAGGGGGCATTATGACGATAAATCCCATCCGGTCTTTGCCGATTATTTCAGGACTATGATGTGGCTGGGCCGCATAGAGATGATGCTATCGGCTCCGAAGGCAGTTCTTCAGGTGAGCATTCCCGAGGCAGATGACATTCAGCGCCAGACAATTGATGCCATGCTTATAAATGAGGCGGTGCAGAATGCAAATGCCTATCCGCTTTATAGCGAAATAAACAAAATTATTGAATTTTTTGTCGGCGCTCAGGATAATATTACGCTGGACAATCTGACCGATCTTAGAAAAGCCCTGGTGATTCAGGATGTTTCAACCCTTCTGAATCCTGTAACTTATAAGACATTTCAGGATACACTCAAAACCCGCTCTTATGCTTTCCAGCGCATACTCTCGCAGATACTGATGGCTGATGTCACGCAGCCAGACAGCATTACGCCACCTTCGGCATTTATGCTGCTGGGACAGCGGTTTGTTATTGATTCGTATGTAACGGGACAGGTGGTATTTGACCGAATCACCTACGGGGGGAAAAAAGTTAGAAGAATGCTGCCATCCTCACTGGACATACTGTTTGCCTTAGGCAACGATGCCGCAGGGCAGCTCCTGCAGAAAGAAGTGGAAAAATATCACTATGCACCCAACCTGGCTGCTTTAAGGTACCTTCTCGACTCTTATGAACCGGAATTCTGGAAGAGCAGCCTGTTCAATTACTGGCTGAATTTTATAAAGGCTCTGAATCCGCCGGCAGAACGCAAAAGCCTGCCGCCTTTCATGCAGACCGCAGCCTTCTGGCAGGAGAAGATTAATACGCAGCTGGTTTCATGGGCGGAGCTCAGGCACGACAATATATTATATGCAAAGCAATCTTACTCAGGCGGTATAGGATGCTCATACCCATACGGGTATGTAGAGCCGATACCCGGTTTTTACAAAAGAGTAAAGGATTTTTCTGCTTCAGCACTGGAGTACATGAATACTATGACTTTTCCCGATAAGGAGGTAATAACGGGCTACTTCTCAGGAGTTGAAGGAATTATGGACACACTCGCATCAATTGCACAAAAGGAACTTGATGCCGTGCCCCTGAATGCGGCTGAAATAAAGTTTTTGAAGGGAGTCCTGAAATCATTCGGCGAGGCATGCGCCGTAGGCTACAGCGGATGGTATCCCAGGCTTTATGCTCCCAGGTTCTTCATTGATTCGAACAA
>JBLMZM010000276.1:0-27416 GCA_050258815.1 Ignavibacteriales bacterium | reverse complement strand
ATAAAGTAAAACCGACCGGGAATGGAAGAAGAGAATCCTTCAGGCACATACCGCAGCCCAGGATGAGGAATACATTTATGTTACCCGGACCTCATAAGAAAGATGAAATTATTAAGAGCGTCAAAAAGGGGCTCTATGCCGAAGCCTTCACAAACGGACAGGTTTTTATTGGAGCCGGTGACTTTACTTTTTATGTGAAATCAGGATTTTTAATAGAAGACGGCAAGATTACCAAGCCGGTAAAAGACGTTAATATAATCGGCAATGGTCCTCAGGTTCTGAAGGATATAGTCATGGTGGCCGATGATCTTGAAATGGCCGAAGGCGGCTGGACCTGCGGTAAAAACGGGCAGGGAGTCCCTGTTTCAATGGGCCTGCCAACAGTTAAGGTCTCCAAAATTACCGTAGGTGGTGTAAGTGGTTCAAAGATATAATCCACATTTGAATTATTAAGCCGTAATATTAACAAAATAAGGATTTATAAACAATGGATAATAAAGACAGACTCGCTTTAGCCGAATGGGCGATGGATCAAACCATAAAAGCTGGCGCCGATCAGGCTACTGTAACTATTTATAATAGCCGGGACATCGAAATTGAGTACAGGGACAACAAACTGGAAACAATTAAAGAATCCACCAGAAACAACATGTCATTGCAGGTATTTGCAAACCAGAAGTACTCAGGGCATTCAACAAATGATATAAGAAAAGATTCCCTGAAAAAATTTATTGAGGAAGCTGTAGCCGGGACAAAGTATCTGACAAAAGATGAGTTCAGGACGCTGGTTGATCCCAAATACTATCCCGCGAATTTAAGCGGGGATCTTAAAATTACTGACCCGGGTTATGAAACTATTGAATCATCTGAAAGAAAGAAACTGGCTTCAGAAATAGAAAGAATAGCCGTTTCTCAAAGCGATAAGATCATTTCTGCTACGGGCGGATATGACGATTCCTATTACGAATTTTCCCAGATTCACAGTAATGGCTTTTCCGGAGAAGGAAAGGGGACCAGGTTCTCAGCCGGGGCTTCGGTTACAGTGAAGGACGGCGAAAAGGGCAGACCTGAGGACTGGTTCTGGGCAACTTCAAGGTTCCATAAGGATCTCCCCACGCCGGAAATACTTGGTAAAAATGCTGCCCAAAGGGCTTTAAGGAAAATCGGTCAAACTAAAATTGAATCAGGAATATATGAAATGGTAGTTGAGAACCGGGCTGGAGGCAGATTGCTCGCAATGATGGGTGAACCCATGAGTGCAAGGGCACTGCAGCAGAAAAGTTCATTCCTGGAAGGAATGCTGAATAAACAGATCGCATCAGAAAAACTTACTATTATTGACGATCCTTTAATTGAAAGCGGTCTGGGATCCAGATTCTTTGATGGTGATGGTATTGCCGCAAAAAAAAGATATATGATTGAAAAAGGGATCTTAAGAAATTACTATATTGACAACTATTATGGTAAAAAGATCAACATGGAGCCGACGACCGGTTATTCTTCCAATCTTGTATTCGAATATGGGAACAGGTCGCTGGATGAGATCATAAAGGACCGGAAAAAAGCAATTCTGGTAAATGGTTTTATTGGTGGCAATTCGAATTCAACTACGGGTGATTTTTCATTTGGTATTGTAGGCTTGCTTGTTGAAAATGGTGAGATAGTAAAACCCATTAATGAAATGAACATTTCGGGAAACGCAAAAGAATTCTGGAAACGTTTAACTGAAATGGGTAATGATCCTTATTTATTTTCTTCGTGGAGAGTTCCCACGATGGTTTTTGAAGGTGTAGACTTCAGCGGACTATAAGGCCCTGGTTTCTATTTCCTCTGGAATTAATTAATAAAGGCCCTGAAGCATTTATCATCAGGGCCTTTCACTTTTTTTGAAAACAAACATTAAAACGGTATTAAACTAGTTGCTAGTTAAATAAACGTATCGGAATTATTCAGTTCGTCATCTTCTTCCTTGTTCATAGAAAACATACTGCTCAACATGTCCTTGAACTGGAGGCCTTTTTCCAGGCGGAATTTACTGAGCAATGAAAACTCAGACAAGCCGTGCAGGACGAATTCCATGAGCAGAAGTTTATTAGCCTCATCTTCATTGGGATGGTATTTATTAACCAGTTCCTTTAATCCGGGAACATTCATCAATGTTTTCTTATATTCTGCATTGGTGAAATTATTCATTATGTCGATCTGATTGCCCTTCCCAAACCAGTTTATAATGGGCAGATAGGGATTTGAATCCTGATTTCTCTTCAATTTGTCGGGATTAGGGAAGTACAGGGAGAACTGGGTCCTAAGGGCTTTGCCAACCAGAATTTGTGCTACTTTTGCGGGACCTTCCTGTTCGCCTTCATATACAAGTTCAATTTTACCGGTTATTGAGGGAATAACGCCCACAAAATCTGCAACCCTTATGTGTGTTTCCTTTTCTTTGTTGATCAGCATCCGTCTTTCGGCTGTACTTACCAGATTTTCATAGGCCGAAATTGTAAGACGCGCAGAAACGCCGCTCTTGGAGTCAATATATTCACTTTCCCTGGCTTCAAAAGCAATTTGTTCCACCAGCAATTTTACTAACTCGGAAGTGCAAATGTTCTGAGCCTGGTCCATGGTCAGTTTGGCTTCCTGATTTGTGATTTCCTTTGAGATATGAATTGACTTTGGATAATGGGTTAGTATCTGGCTGTCGATTCTATCCTTCAGCGGAGTAACAATGGCACCCCTGTTTGTATAGTCTTCGGGATTAGCGGTAAAAACAAAATGAATATCCAAGGGTAATCTAATCTTGAAACCGCGGATCTGTATGTCCTTTTCCTGCAGAATGTTGAATAAAGCCACCTGAATTCTGGCCTGAAGGTCGGGCAGTTCATTGATTACAAAGATTGAACGGTGAGAACGGGGAATCAATCCAAAATGAATCACTCTCTCATCCGAATAAGGCAGTTTTAATGTGGCAGCTTTAATAGGATCCACATCCCCAATTAAATCTGCAATTGAAACGTCAGGTGTGGCCAGTTTTTCGGTATATCTTTCTGACCTGTGCATCCATGCAATGGGAGTCTCACTGCCGCATTCATTGATCAGATCGATAGCATACCTTGAAATCGGACTGAAAGGGTCATCATTCAATTCGGAACCGGCAACTACCGGAATGTATTCATCCAATAAATTAATCATTAAGCGTGCAAGGCGTGTTTTTGCCTGTCCACGCAACCCAAGTAACAGAATATTATGCCTGGAAAGAATAGAAGTATCAATATCCGGTATAACACTCTGCTCATATCCCACAATACCTGTAAAACTGTTCTCATGGCTCTGAAGCTGTTTAATCAGATTTTCCCGCATTTCATCTTTGATGGAACGCGATTTGTATCCGGAATTCTTTAATTGTCCCAACGTAGTAATATCAGCATGGTTCTTAATTAGCATAGTTTTCAAGTCCTCCATTTGATTTTAATCCGGTTCAAATTCATCATTTCAGGGTTTTCCGGCGATTTCTTATATAGTCTTCAAAAATGTAGTCACCTAATCCTGTCGGGCTGCTGTAGAACGCCTTCCCATTATTAATTTTAGTAAAATCCCGGACAAAATTCTGCAGATATGGATCTTTTGCAATCATAAAAGTTGTTATGGTAATTCCCATACGGCGGCATTTGGCTGCCTGATCCAGGGTTTTATTCAATATTTTCCTATCCATCCCAAAGCTATTTTTATAATACTTCAATCCCTCTTTTAAACAGGTAGGCTTTCCATCAGTTACCATAAATATCTGCTTATTTCCGGTTCTTCGCCTTCTTAGTATATCCATTGCAAGCTCCAGTCCGGCATAAGTATTCGTATGATAAGGGCCAACCTGAAGATAGGGCAGATCCTTGATCTCAATTGGCCAGGCGTCATTCCCAAATACTATGACATCCAGTGTATCCTTTGGGAATTTTGTGGTAATAAGTTCTGCAAAAGCCATAGCAACTTTTTTTGCCGGAGTAATCCGGTCCTCTCCGTAAAGAATCATTGAATGTGATATATCAATCATCAGAACAGTAGAAGTAATTGTTTTATATTCTCTTTCCTCAACTTCCAGGTCATCCTCAGTCAGAGTGAAGTCGGTGATACCGTGATTGATCTGGGCATTCTTTATTGAATCGGTCATATCAATCTGATCCAGTGCATCCCCGAACTGGTAGTCACGCCTGTCCGACGTCTTTTCGTCACCAACGCCCGAAAGCGGTGTCCTGTGATTTCCAGCAGTTGAACGCTTTAGCTTTCCGAATACCTCTTCAAGAGATCTGCGGCGTATGGACTGTTCCGATTTTGCAGTAATATTATATACTCCTGGATTTGATTCTTCCTCCTCCAGGTAATTTTTGTCTTTTAATTCCTGTATGAAATCACCTATTCCATAATTTTCGCTGGTCAGGTTATACTTTGCATCCAGCTGGCTCAAAAGGTTAAGGGCTTCCGAAACATTCCCTGAAGTTAAAGTTAACAACTGCAGGAAAACATTCAACAGAGATTCGAATGAGCCTCCCTGGTTTTCATCAGGATGATAATCTGTGAATCTAAATCCAATCATAGTTACATCGCTTCTTTCGATCAATTATTTAATTAAACATTTACCCATATTAAAATTATAACCATAATTAAAAGACAAAAGTTCTGATTTAAGGGGATAGTTGGAACTGCAGAATTCAATGCATGCTATGTTAATAATGGCATAGCAGCCGGAGAAATGCCTTTAAATAGCTCTTTTACCAGGCAACCGGCAGAGCGGGATTGGCTGCAGGCTGTACACCAGTTTGCATGACCGGAAAAGAAATGCTTTAATTATTAGCGAATCCAGCCAATTAATTAAGCCGTTTTCATTGATTATCACTTCAATTAAAAGTATATTTTACACGTATTTTTTAAAAAAAATTATAACCATGCGACCTACATTTGCCGAAATTAATTGTTCTAACCTGAAGTATAATTTTCTGAATATAAAGAAAAAGGTAAAATCCTCTAAAATAATGGCAGTGGTAAAAGCTGATGCTTATGGCCACGGAATGATTGAGTGTGTCAGGGCACTAAAAACTCTGGGTGATAAGAAGCCTGATTACTATGCTGTAGCTCTTCTTGAAGAAGCTCTGGAGCTTAGAAAAGCAGGGATTAAAGACCCTGTCCTGGTTTTTGCACCCGTTCTGGAGGATGAAGCAGCAGCATATCTTAAGTATAACATCTTACCTACTGTTTTTTCGTCAGACCATATAGATTATTTAAAGAAAGCCGGGAAAAACAAGAAGATAAAAGTTCATGTTAAAATTGATACGGGAATGGGCAGACTGGGTATTACTCATAATCTAGCCCCTGATTTTATAAAAAAGATAACCGCTGAAAATATTGTTGTTGATGGCTTGTATACTCATTTTGCCACTTCGGATGAACTGGATAAGACTTATGCACAAATTCAGCTACAAAGGTTCAGGGAAATATTAGAAGTGCTTAAAGCAGACGGAGTGAATTACGGACTGGCACATTGTGCAAACAGTGGTGCAATTCTGGACATGCCGGAATCTTATTTAGATATGGTCCGTCCGGGGATTGCTCTGTACGGTTATTATCCTTCTATGGAAACTTCAGGCTCTATAAAGCTTAAACCGGTAATGTCTATAATTTCTCATATAACAAATATCAAGGAAATTGAAGCCGGAGGTTCGGTTAGTTATGGCAGGAAATTTATTGCTCCTTTCAGAACACGGATTGCCACTGTATCAGTAGGATATGCAGATGGTTATGCCCGCGGATTATCCAACAAAGCAGAAGTGATTATCAGGGGGAAAAGGTTTGAGCAGATTGGTCAGGTCTGCATGGACAGGATTATGATAAATTTAGGTAAAGAAAATAATATTAAAGAAAATGACAGGGTGGTCTTGCTGGGAAAGGACAAAAAGAATGAGATCGATGCTTGGGAATGGGCCAAAGCATTAAACACCATTCCTTATGAAATTACTTGTAATATCAGTAAAAGAGTACCCCGTTTTTATATTGAGTAAATGATGGATCTGATTCAACAATATATTGTCCAATGCATTATTACTGCTGCCAATAATTTACGGTTGAATACTGAAAAAATTGAAGTGGTTGCTCTCATCAGGGAGAAGATCTGCCAGTCGGAAGATCTGGAAGCTGATATCCGCAGCATGAAAAAAGTAACTGAGCTTTCCACTTTTGCAATAAGGTTAGGCGAAATCTACAATTTTATTTCTAAGAGTAAAGTGGATTTCCTGAAAATCAGCGATAAATTCAAAGAACATAGCTATTATATTGTAAAAGACTTAAATAACCTCCTGGAAAAAGTCAATCCCCAAAGCTACAGGCAAATTCTACTCGAAATGAAGAATAGCAGTATTCAGGCCGATCTGGCAAAACGTAATGTGGAGATGGCAGTACTGGAAGACGGTGACTTTGAGGTGATCACGAAAAATGAATCCCCGGTAAAAGAAGTAATTCCGGAACCTTCAGTGACCGAAGAGGTTAAAACCAAAGAAGAACAGCGGCCTAAAGACGATCAGGATGAAAACTTATTGTTTGAAAATTATGAAGAAAGGATATTGACTCCGATTAAAGAGCTTGATGCTTTGTTAAAAAATCTGGCCCTGAGCAAGGTCCAGAGTGAGGAATTGGATAAATATAGCGGAATAATGAGTAAAAATGCTGAGTTATCCAAGAAAATTGGATTTGAAATAATTGCAAATATGCATAATATCTTTGCAAAAGCTTTATCTCTTATAAGCAAAGAAGCTATTTACCCGGTGAGGGAGGTAATAGAAGGAATGAGGGCTTCTTTGATAGTTATTGTGGCGGTAGTTCGTGGCAAGGATGTAGATATTAAAGGTTATTTGAGTAAAGCAGAAGATTTTGGCAAAAAAATTCAGAATATAAATTAAGGAAAAAGGGAATGGATTTATATGCAGTGATAATGGCAGGGGGTGTTGGAGCCCGTTTCTGGCCAAGAAGTAAAGAAAAAAAACCAAAACAACTGTTGAAAATCTTTGGTCAGAATTCGATGATTCAGGATACCATTAACCGTCTCGAGGGTCTAGTAGAAAAGCAAAACATATATATAGTCACTAATAAAATACAGAAAACAGAAATTAAGAATCAGTTACCTGAAATTCCGGTTGAAAATATAATTGACGAGCCGTTTGGCAAAAATACTGCTGCGGCTATTGGACTTGCTTCAATAATTATTGGGAAGAGGAACAAAGAGGCTGTAATACTGACCCTCCCGGCAGATCACATTATCAAAGAAAAAGATGAATTTCAGAATACACTGAAGAAGGCGGCTGAATTTGCCTATAGTAAAAGAGGACTGGTTACTATTGGTATTAACCCGACCCGGCCGGAAACAGGTTATGGATACATTCAGATAGATGAAAAACCGGTCGAGGATAATATTTTCAAAGTACTCACTTTTGCTGAAAAACCGAATTATGCAACTGCGGTCAGATTCATAGAAAGTGGGGATTTCCTGTGGAACAGCGGTATGTTCATTTGGCGAATTGATTCCATTATGAATGAGATTAGTATCCATATGCCTGAACTTTTCGAAGGATTGCAGGAAATTGAGGGTAGTGTGAACACTCCGGGTTTTGAAAAAACACTTAGTCACGTTTATGGTCAGTTGAAAAGCATTTCAATCGACTATGGAGTAATGGAAAAATCAGAAAATGTTTATCTGACAAGAGGTGTATTTTCCTGGAGTGATGTTGGAAGCTGGGAAGAAGTATATCAGCTTACTGAAAAAGACGATGACGGCAATGCAGTAGTCGGGAAAACATATTGTCAGAATACCAGTGATTCATACATTTATTCACCTAAGAAATTTACTGCGGTAGTTGGAGTAGAAAATCTTATTGTAATCAATACTGAAGATGCTTTGCTCATATGCAGGAGAGATAAGGCGCAGGAAGTGAAAAATGTTGTGGATTATCTGAAAATGAAAAAACTTAGCGAGCACTTATAACTGAATAAGAAAACCGATATTTTGCCCAAGTATTCCGGGAGAATAATGAGAAGACTTATATTAGAAAATGATATACTTAAGCTTCACAGGGAAGGTTCGAAAGTCCTGGCTGTGGCTCAAAATGATATTATTACACCTCTGGCCATGGATAGGATTAAAGCCTTAGGTATAACAATTATCAGCAGGGAAGAGTCGGAAAAGATTGAAGCAGATATGCAGGATGATTTCACTAAAGTTAAGTTGAATAAAATTGCAATTGGAAGTGACCATACCGGGTTAAAAGTTAAAAGCCTGCTGGCAAAAGTGTTAGCCGATAAATCATACGGAGTGATTGATGTAGGTACATATGATGAAAACTCCTGTGATTATCCGGATTTTGCATTTGCAGTTGCCTTAAAGGTAAAGGAAAGGCAGGTCGATTTTGGAATTATTATTGACGCAACCGGAATACCTTCAGCAATAACGGCTAATAAAGTCCCGGGAATCCGGGCTGCTACGTGCTATAATGAATTCACGGCACGAAGTGCTAGAGAGCATAATAATGCTAATATAATAGTTATCGGTGCAAAAGCACTGGGGGATGAAACTATTAAATCCATACTTGACGTTTGGATGTCTACATCCTTTGCAGGTGGAAGGCACCAGAAAAGGCTCGATAAAATTCATGCAATTGAAGATAAATTCATGAAACAACAGGTCTGAACCCTGAGAAATACAATTATAATTAACTATGAGAAATTAATTTGATTATTAAAAACGTTGAAGTTTCCCAGATATTTGAACTGGAAAATTCGATTTATATTATAAAAGCTTTAGCCCCGGAAATTTCAAGAGAAGCTTCAGCGGGGCAGTTTTGCAACATAAAAGTGACCACTTCCACATTTCCCCTTTTAAGAAGACCTTTTAGTATTTGTGAGGTTGATGGCGATTATATCTCCTTTATGTTCAATGTGCTGGGCGAGGGTACAAAAATGCTCGCGCATAAAAAAATCGGTGAAACACTTGATGTTTTGGGTCCCTTAGGCAATGGCTTCACGACGGAAGGGGACTACGACACGGCAGTGATTGTGGCCGGTGGTCTTGGTTCAGCACCATTTCCCTTTCTGACAAAATCATTTCCTGCTGGTAAGGATATATTTTCCTTTGTTGGAGGACGCTCTGCAAAGGATGTAATTACTTACGGGATGAAAAATGTACTAATCTCTACTGACGATGGTTCTTTGGGATTTAAGGGGAACGTGATCCAGCTTCTGGAAAAGAACAAAGAGATACTATCATCATCCAGGATAAAAATGTTTGCTTGTGGTCCGACGCCTATGTTAAGAGCCCTTAAGGAGTTCTGTATAGCCAATAATTATGATTGCGAAGTCTCTACCGAAAGTGCAATGGCATGCGGATTTGGGATTTGCCAGGGATGCCCCATTCAGGCTGTGGACAAAGAGGGCTATTATCTGGTGTGTAAGGATGGTCCCGTGTTCAATATTAATAAGGTCGTTTTATGAGTAATATAGATTTATCGGTTCAGATAGGGACACTGAAAATTAAAAACCCGGTTATACTGGCATCCGGAACAGCCGGATATGGAAATGAAATATCCAATCTCACTGATCTTAATAAATTGGGAGCTGTTGTTACAAAGTCCTTAAGTCTGAATCCCCGCAAAGGAAATCCCCCGCAAAGAATTGTCGAAACAGCGGCCGGTATGCTGAACGCGATTGGACTTGCAAACGTGGGAGTTGAAGAATTTATAAGGGAAAAGATACCTTTCCTGAAACAGCTCCAGACGAATGTTATCTGCAATATTGCGGCCAGTTCTATAGATGAGTATGTAGAATGTGTGCGTATTTTAACCAGTGAAGAAACAATAAAAGCTTTTGAAATAAACATATCATGTCCAAATGTGAAAGAGGGAGGTCTGATTTTCGGGCACGACCTGAAAGCCGTTGGCCAGATCACTCAGAGAGTTAAAGCTGTTACTTCAAAACCCGTGATTATCAAGCTTTCTCCGAATGTGCCGGATATTGCCGGATTTGCCAGGAGGGTGAAAGAAGAAGGGGGAGATGCGGTTTCTGCAATAAATACACTGGTTGGTACCTCATTTAATATATTTACACGGAAACCTAAAATATTTAATATTACCGGAGGACTATCAGGACCAGCAATCAAACCGGTTGCGCTGGCCAAAGTCCTGGAAATCAAGAGACAGGTCGATATACCAATCATCGGGATCGGTGGGATTATGAACTGGCAGGATGCGGCCGAGTTTATGATTGTGGGAGCAAGCGCATTTCAGCTTGGGACAGTAAATTTTATAAATCCCAATGCCGGCGTTGAAATTATTGATGGACTTACTGAATACTGCAGGAAAATGTCAATTGAAAAGATTAAAGAGTTAACCGGATCATACATAATATAAATTGATTATGAATTTAAATGAGGCTCTGGAAAGATTATATTCACTACAAAAGTTTGGGATAAAGCTCGGATTAGACAACATAAAAAAACTCCTGGAATACCTGGGTAATCCACAGGAAAAATTTGACTCTTTTCATATTGCAGGTACAAACGGAAAGGGAAGTACCTCTTCCTTCATGGCAAGTATCCTGATGGAAGCAGGATATAAAGTCGGATTATACACATCTCCCCATTTTGTAAGGTTCAACGAGCGGATCAGAATAAACGGTAAGGAAATACCGGATGAATTTGTGGCTGAATTCGTGTCAGCACTCGATAAATATATTGAGGAAAATAAGCCGACCTTTTTTGAGGTTACTACTGCCCTTGCATTTAAGTACTTTGCAGATTCAGGTGTGGATTTTGCTGTTGTTGAGACCGGACTTGGAGGGCGCCTTGATGCAACCAATACTGTTATCCCTCTTGCCTCGGTAATTACTTCTATAAGTCTGGAGCACGTTGAGATCCTGGGAGATACGCTGGAAAAGATAGCTGCTGAAAAGGGGGGGATAATAAAAGAGAACCGGAGTGTTTTTATTGGTAATCTGCCGCCCGAAGCAGAAATAACTCTGGAAAATATTAGTAAGGAAACTAATTCTGCATTTTTTAGGTTATCAGATTATACTTACTGGGAAAATAACAAGCTCTGTTTTAGCACTTCTGATCTGTTCATTCAAGATGTTAGTCCGGCATTGAAAGGGCTATACCAAAAAAGTAATGCTTCTCTTGCCATTTTATGTCTTTTAAAGACTCTGGAACTTAAAGATGCTGATATAATTCAAAAAGGGCTAAGAAACGTAGTTGCCAATTCAGGAATTCAGGGACGTTGTGAAATTTACAATGAAAGGCCGTGTGTAATATTTGATTCTGCACATAATCTTGAAGGAGTAACAAATTTTCTTACCTGTTTTTCTCAGGAATATCAACAAAAATATATCAAGCGAACTCTATTATTTGGTGTAATGAAAGATAAAGCGATCGGGGATATGCTGCAGGTCTTAGCCGGTCAGTTTGACGAAATCCGTGTTACATCGATTGAATATGAAAGAGCGGCTACGCTGGCAGAGCTGAATAGAATTTCCGCTGAGTTAAATATCAAAGTGATAACCGAAGAGAATGGGGCTGTTTTTATCCGGGATTTTGTTAAAACACGGAATAATGAATGCCTTGTAGTCCTGGGAAGCATGTATGTGTTGGGAAAAATTAAGGAAGAGTTGTTGACGAAAAAAAAGCTTGACATTTTTTCCTAATAACTATAATTTTACTATAGTTCCTCTTGTTCCTTTCGAAGCATTCAAAAAACAGAGTGATCGTAAAATAACCCCGATTAACAAATCCGGTTATACAAAATAATGCACAAATATTTTTATAATTCTAATTTAGGATTGAAATATGCCAATGGATATTTCTGAACTTCAATCTAAAAAGATTGTCGATTTAAATAAGATAGCTAAAGAACTTGGAATTACCGGGTATAGCGATCTTAGGAAGCAAGAACTTATTTTCAAAATTTTAGAGGCCCAGACTACTAAGGATGGTTTGACTTTTTCGAAAGGTGTGCTTGAAGTGCTGGCCGATGGTTATGGCTTTTTGAGGTCATCAGACTACAATTATCTTCCGTCTCCAGATGATATATATGTTTCCCCATCACAGATAAAGCGTTTCAGTTTAAGGACCGGTGATCACGTCAGCGGTCAGGTCAGACCTCCAAAAGAAGGCGAACGTTTCTTTGCTTTGCTGCGGGTTGAAGCTGTTAACGGGCAGGATCCGGATACAATCAGGGAAAGGACCCTGTTTGATAACCTGACCCCATTATATCCCACAAGAAGGCTGAATCTGGAATCCGCACCTGGTGAGCATTCAATGAGGATCATGGATTTACTCTCGCCCATTGGAAAGGGGCAGAGAGGTTTGATTGTATCACCTCCTAAAAGCGGTAAAACAATCCTTTTGCAAAAACTCGCTAACTCAATCACACGTAACCATCCTGAAGTAAAACTTATAATGCTGCTAATTGACGAAAGACCTGAAGAAGTTACAGATATGCAGAGGTCAGTCCAGGCTGAAGTAATAAGCTCAACTTTTGATGAACCTGCTGAAAGGCATGTTCAGGTTGCCAATATGGTGATCGAAAAAGCTAAAAGAATGGTGGAAGCAAAAGTTGATGTTGTCATTTTGCTTGATAGTATCACCAGACTTGCCAGAGCACATAACACGGTAGCTCCGCACAGCGGCAGAATTCTTTCCGGTGGTGTTGATGCAAATGCATTGCACAAACCGAAACGCTTTTTCGGATCTGCTAGAAATACAGAAGATGGCGGCAGTCTTACTATTATAGCTACTGCCCTTATTGATACCGGAAGCAGAATGGATGAAGTAATCTTTGAAGAATTCAAGGGTACTGGTAACATGGAACTCGTCCTGAGCAGGGATCTGAGCGACAGAAGAATATTCCCTGCTATTGATATAAATAAATCGGGCACCAGGAAAGAAGAACTATTGCTGAGAGAGGACGAGCTGAATAAGATCTGGATACTCAGAAAAATTCTTAGTGATTTTGATCCGATTGAAGCCATGGAATTCATACTGGACAAGATGAAGGGCACGAAGAACAATAAAGAGTTCGTCAACAACATGAACAGTTAAGTTTTAGGGATTATTTAGCCGGGTTATTTGGGTCAAATCTTAAGAGGATTTCCTGTACCCGGCTTTTTTATGGTAAGTACCAAAATACTCATTGAATTATACAATCATTTCATGTATGTTTCCCCTAAAAAAAGCGCATATGAAAAAATATATCATAATTCTGGTTGCTGTTTTAAGCATTTCGATCTTTGGTCAGAATAAACGTCAGCAGTTAAATCAGATGAGGGGAATATTCTTCGATCCGGTAGTTCTACCTTCAGAAACGGGCGCAAATTGTTATATTACTTATAAAACGTTATATAACAGGCTGGTTTTTGTCAGGGAGAATAATGTTTTTACCGCCAGATTTAATTTAAGTATTGAGGCGGCTGATTCTGCCACCGGTAAGGTTTACCGTGATATAATTAAAAAGGAATTTTCGGTAAATACTTACGCGGAAACCGACCTGGATAACGAATATCTGCACGGAATGATTAAACTGTCGCTGCCTGCCGGTACTTTCAAAATAACCCCAACCATCTATGACCTTAATACCGGTACTGAGCATTTGCTTAGTCCTTTTGACCTGAGAATAGGCGATAAAGAACTGAAAGGGGTAAGTTCGCCACTTGTCCTCTCCGGAGTGGGGCAGGATAATCTCAAATGTGGTGACACTATGGGGGAGGAGTTCATCAATTTTGAAGGCACCATACCTTTTTCTAAGCAATCCTATGATCTTGTTATTCCTGTTATAGATACTAGTGTTTCTTCAATTAATGTTGAACTAACAAACAATGATTCATTGATTTATAAGGGAGTACTGAATAATTCAGTTAAGTCCCAGCTTTCTCTTGGTCAATGTGATAATGCAATTGTTGTAGGAAACAATCCTGAAGGAAAATTAACCCGTAATTTCTTTCTGCGCAGTTTTAACCTGAGACTCAGGGAGGGGACGGTCACACTTACTGTAAATCTCAACAAAAGCACTCCTGAAAAATATACTTTTCAAAGAGCAGTGGTATGGTATAACAAACCCCGTTCGTTGCAAAATACTGAATATGCAATCAGATTGCTGAAATATGTTGCTTCAGAAAAAGAGATTGTCCAGCTAAACAAAAATTCTGATAAAACGGCTTATTCTGCACTATTCAACTTTTGGAAAAAATTTGATCCGACACCCAATACGGAATTTAATGAACTGATGGCAGAATACTATCAGAGAGTTGACTTTGCAGTCCTCAATTATTCGCAGCTGGCTAACAGGGATGGAGCTGAATCGGATCGTGGGAGAATATACATATTGTATGGCAAGCCAAAAAATGTTGAAAGAATTTATAACAGTTCCAGGGATGTACGTGAGGTTTGGCAATATGATTCACCCGGCAGAAACTTCGTTTTTGTTGACAAGTCCGGATTGGGAAATTATATTCTGAGCGAAAATTTATGAAAAAATTTGTCTTTACCTGTGGAGATATAAATGGCATTGGGCCTGAAATAGTCCAAAAATCGTTGAATAAAATCTATTCTCCGGAGCAGTACAAATTTTATTATCTTTGTCCGGCTGATACTTTTGAAAGAGTATCAGAAATGATACAGCCAAGCTTTGAATATAAGGTATGTGACTGGCAGCAAGGTTTGACTGACAGCAGCAGTAAGGTAGTAGTGATCAATATCGGAAAAAGCAGGCCTGAAACCGGAAAACCTACAAGGAATTCAGGGGAACTCAGTTATAAAGCTGTCAGGAAATCCTATGAATTGACTACAAGGGGAGTAGCTGATGCAATTATTACGGCTCCTATATCGAAATACGCATTAAGCCTTGCGGGTGTGAATTTCCCGGGGCACACTGAAATGTTTGCTGAATGGGCATCTACAGATAATTATGTGATGATGTTCATGTCATCAAAAATGAATTGTGCTCTCATGACCATTCATGAACCTATAAAAAAAATATCAAAATTACTTACAGAAAAGCGTATAAAGCGAACGCTAAAAGTAATAATAAATAGTCTGCAGGCAGATTTTGGCATAAAAGAGCCCAAAATAGCAGTTTTAGGGTTAAATCCGCATGCAGGTGAAAACGGCAGAATAGGCAGCGAGGAATTAAATACAATTATTCCGGCTATTAGTGATTCTGAATATAACGACCTTATTTCGGGTCCCTTTGTCCCGGATGCCTTCTTTGCCAGTCAGTTGTTCAGGGAATTTGATATAGTTGTCGGGATGTACCACGACCAGGTATTAATACCATTTAAAATGCTGAACTTCTCTTCCGGAGTGAATTTTACCGCGGGTTTGCCTTTTATAAGAACATCCCCGGACCATGGTACTGCATTCGATATTGCCGGTAAGAATATGGCTGATGAGAGCAGTATTTTGGAAGCATTTTATTTATCTGAAAGGATAATCAGTAATCGGTTTAAGAATGAACCCGGAAAGAGTTAAACCATACCAGGCTGTTGCGGAGATATATGCATATCTGATGCGCTTCATAAATTATGATGAATGGGCAGAGTATTATTTTTCTTTAACCAGAAATTATATACCCTCATCTGCAAGTGTCCTTGAACTGGCAAGTGGGAATTGTAAACTGTCAACGGCGTTGATGTCATATTACAGGAATATTGTTGCAAGTGACCTTTCCTCTGAAATGCTTAAGAAATCCGAGGCATATAACATTAAAAGAGTATGCTGTAATATGGAAATGCTGCCCTTTAAGAATAAGTTTGACCTGGTTATCTCGGCTTTCGACAGTATAAATTATTTACTGACTAAAAAGTCGATAAACAATACGTTCAGGGAAGTGCATAATCTTCTTTCTGAAAATGGCGTTTTTTCGTTTGATGTCAGCCTTGAGAATAATAGCCTGAGAAATCTCCGGCATCTTAACCGTAAGGGTACTTATAAAGGGATACTTTATATCCAGAAGAGCGACTATAACAGAGTAAATAAAATCCATACTAATACGTTTACATTAGAGTTCGAGGATGGGACTACGTATGCAGAGACTCACAGGCAGAAAATATTTCCATTCGAGGTCTATTTTGACCTGTTAACAAGAAATGGTTTTGTTGTAAAAGAATGTTTAGCCGCATTCTCATTTGATGATGCCGATCATAATTCGGAAAGGGTACAGTTTTTAGCAATTAAAAATAATAATTATGCTTGAATTTAATAACGTTACATTCGAATATCCAAATCAGCTGGTATTAAGCGACCTGAATTATTCTATGAAACCGGGTGAATTTACTTTTCTGGTGGGGAAAAGCGGAGCAGGGAAGAGTACTTTCCTTCAGTTAATATACATGAATATTGCTCCAAAATCGGGGCATGTCAGATTCGAAAAATATGATTCACGCATGATGAACGCAAGGGAGCTTCCTGATTTACGGCGCAAAATTGGTATCATTTTTCAGGACTTCAGACTTCTTGATGACAGAAGCGTTTATGATAATCTGGCATTTATTCTGGAAGTAACCGGTTCTCCGGTAAAGGAAGTCAGAAAGAAAGTATTTCATGTATTATCGGAGGTCGGTCTTTTGCACAAACAGAAAAACCTGCCTCATGAACTTTCGGGGGGTGAACAGCAGCGTATTGCCATTGCCCGGGCAATTATCAACAATCCTTTGTTGATTCTGGCTGATGAACCGACCGGAAATTTAGATCCCGAAACATCAAATGAAATTCTTGAATTATTAAAGAAAATAAATTCCCGGGGTACATCAGTAATACTGGCAACTCATAATTACGACCTTGTCCGGAAGTATAATGCCAGAATAATAAAACTTGAAAACGGGAAAGCCGTAAAAGTTGTAATTAAACAAAATAGTCCTGTTACCTGATTTTCCCGATTACTTCTTCGGCAACTATTTCGACAGGAAGAGTTCCGTCCACATATATCATTTTGCCCTTACCATCATAATAGTCAAGAACAGGTTTAGTTGTTGAATGGAAAACAACTAATCTGTTGCGGATAACATCTTCCTGATCATCTTTCCGCTTGTAAAAGCTGTCTATACTGTTACAACTGGGGCAAAGTTTGAGGTCCTTCAGTTCACTTATATTAAAAATGCTCCCGCACACTTTACACGTCAATCTGTTAGTCAATCTCTGTATGATATCTTCATCATTTACATGGATTGCTATAAAGTATTCATCGTCGGGTTTCAGGTCTGTTAATATCGCATCCAGCAGTTTTGCCTGGTCGAGAGTTCTGGGGTATCCATCAAGAATGAATCCTTTTTCACAGTTATTATCCGACAGGACATCCTTTACAATTCCGGCCATTATATCATCAGGTACCAGATTACCTTTTTCAACTAGTTTCTTTGCCAGAAGGCCAAGAGATGTCTCATTTTTTATTGCATTCCGTAATATTTCTCCGGTTGAAATATGGGGAATACCAAGTTTGACTGCCAGAATCTTTGCCTGAGTTCCCTTACCCACACCAGGAGCACCAAAAAGTACAATTCGCATTATATTTCCTGATTTTATTAGTTTATAAAACAAATATAAAAAAAAAATACAAAGGTCAGAATACATGGAGAGCTGAATGTAATGAAAATGGGTGGTTTTGTGACCTTAAAGTCACAATATACTTAACCATGCTGCTTTAGTTGTCGGTAGAGCGGGATTTTAAGAAGAATTCCTTCAGAAGCCTGGTGCTTTCCTCTGCATAAATGCCCGTATAAACCTTAATCTTGTGGTTTAGCCTGCCGTCTTCTGCAATGTTATATAAAGAACCGCATGCTCCGAATTTCGGCTCGAAAACAGAGAAATAAATTGTACTTAAGCGTGAAGCAATTGCAGCCCCGGTGCACATAACGCAGGGTTCAACATTCACATAGAGTTCGCATTCATTAAGACGCCAGTTTTGCAGATAATTGGCAGCTGACGTAATAGCAAGCATTTCTGCGTGCGCAGTGGGATCCTTAAGCTTTTCAGTCTGATTATATCCCTTACCGATAATCCTGTTTTTGTGCACGATAACAGCCCCAATAGGAATTTCATTATCCTCAAAAGCTTTTTCTGCCTCAACCAGGGCAGCATACATATATTTATAAGTATTTTCGGAAAACAACATAGTAATACCGTAAAAACGAAATAATATTAAATAATGATATTTATTAAAAGAAAAGTAAAATTACGAGAAGAGACAACAAAAAGACAGCAAAATCATTCTTTGAACTTTAAGCTTTCTCTTTTATTGATTGTAATAAATACTATACGCAAGTTTATTGACTTAAATCCTGGTGTATCCAGGTGAAGAACGCAGAAAAACAAAATAGGATTAAGCTTCAGAAAGGCTGTCATAACAGGGTAGCTATTTTATGATCGGCCAAAGTGATGTAAAATAGACGTCACCAAAATTGCAAAAAAAAACCTGTCTTGAAAAATCTTCAAAACAGGCTGAAAACTAACTTTTTTTAGTACACCCGTAGGGATTCGAACCCCAAACCTTCTGATCCGTAGTCAGATGCTCTATCCAGTTGAGCTACGGGTGCATACTTAAAATAAACCGGACTGAAAATCTGCGAGTAAAAAGTAACAGCCAACCAGATTTATTTTGTATGACAAATATAATATTTTGGAGGCATATTTACAATTATATTTTGACGGGTTGGAAGCAGAAATTATCTGTTATGTAGAATAAATAAAGACTGATCGTCGGATCAGCCTTTATTTATTGTGATGTTATTATTCTACATCCCAGTAAGGACGATAGCCATAATAACTGTATATATCTGAAACGAATTGCTGATCGGGATTATCCGGCCAGTTATCCTTGTCAAATCCGGGTGCATTTTCCAGTTTCTCTTTCGGTACATCCAGGTAAAATGCATGTTCTTCGGTTGAAAGTCGGAGAGATTCCCAGGGGATTGCAAAGTATTTATCTCCGATACCTAAAAATCCGCCAAATGAAAGGACCACATAAGCGATTCTTCCCGAATTCACGTCAATCATTATTTCTTCGATTTTACCCAGGTCCTCACCCATAGTATTTTTTACGTCATCACCTGTTATAGTACTTGCTGATAATAGATTATAGCTTTTCATTCTGCCTCCTTTAATAAATATAAATGAGAGAGTATTCCCTCATTTAATTGGAAAATAGCGCTTGTAATACTCTAAAGTTAGATATCAAGAGAAAGTCAGACTACACGCCGTCCGCTAAATAGCCTTACTAACGCGATAATAACCGCGACTACCAATAAGAGATGTATTAAGCCGCCAGCAGTTACTTTGAGAATGAGTCCCAGCAGCCATAGCACAAATAAAACCCCAATAATTGCCCAAATCATGTTGTACTCCTTTAGTTGTTTTAATAATTCACCTTTTCCTAGCTTGCGAATACCAATCAATCTGAAATCTCTTTATCGAGTCCTGCAACTGCAAAGAAGGATTTGATGTACTACCGATTTTATTGACTCATGGCCTTTGCTTTATTTACGTGCCTTTGTTTACTTATATAAAGAAAATAATTTTTAACAATTTGTCAATGTTAAACCAAATGCTTGACAGATTGTTGAAAATGGCAGAATATCAGTGGTTAATTTCGTTAAAATTAGTTTATATTTAAGACCCTGATTTCATTCATTTTGGCATAGGATATGGATAACAGACAGATTGTATTGGAAAAACTGGAAAGTCTTTTTGCTCGTTTGAGTCAACGCATAGATAAGTTAAAAAAAACAGATGCCAGTTACTCAGTTTACAGGCTGATAATATTTATGACCGGTATCATCGGTTCGCTTAGCCTGTATTTCATGGTACAGATGACACTGTCCAAAACTGTTTTTATTATCTCAATGGGACTTTTAATAATCGTTTCTTTATTTCACAGAAGAGTAATTGAAAGTATCCATAAACACGAACTCTGGCTCAGGATAAAAGAGTCAAATATTGCAAGAATAAAACTGGATTGGAGTAAAATACCTGTAAGTGAATCTCCAGAAAGTAAACTTACCGCTCTTGAAACAGATCTGAATCTTGCAGGGGAGCATTCTCTTCATCTACTGTTGGATATTACCTCATCAAAACAGGGCAGTGAAATGCTCCGGAAATGGATAAGCGACCCTAAACTCTCAGCTGAAGAAATAATTGAAAGGCAGAATTTAATCAAGGAACTGATCCCACAGGTAAGATTCAGGGAAAGGCTGACATTATCTTCAATGTTGTCATCCACGCAGGCCAAAGATGGCGATAAACTGCTTCTGTGGGGATTGAAAAGCAGTAATCCCGAATCAATCAGACCGGTGATCATTTTACTTGGATTACTGGGATTTATCAATCTTCTCCTCATAGCCGGCAGCATTTCGGGGATAATCCCCTCATTCTGGGCATTTACCACTATAGCCTATTATTCTTTTTATTTCTTTTACCAGGGGATGATTAAAGATCTCTCAGAAGAAGCTGATCTGATCAGGAAGGAACTGGGAGGATTAAGCCGGGTATTTAAGTGTATAGAAGATAAAGATTTTTCTGCTATGCCATACCTGAACCGGCTTTGCCAGCCTTTCCATGAAAAGTCCCGAATGCCAACTTTATTTCTGGGAAAAATCAAAAGAATTGTTAATGTCTTAACATTCAGAAATAATCCTTTGTTATGGCTGGTGATTATATTAATTGTCCCGCTGGATTATTTACTGGTTTACCGGTTAGAAAAACTGAAGAAAAGAATTTCATCTATTTTACCAGAATGGCTGAATGTATGGTATCAACTGGAAGCATTCAGTTCATTAGCCAATTTTGCTTATTTAAATCCGGATTATTCATTCCCAGAGATTCTGCAGGGAGATAATGGGAGGAAAACTGTCTTTGAATCTGCTAACCTGGGGCATCCTTTAATTCCGGCGGATCAGAGGGTTAATAATAGTTTTGAATTGGAAAAAGACAACGAAATAATTTTAATTACAGGTTCAAACATGTCGGGTAAGAGCACTTTTCTCAGGACACTGGGAATTAACCTGGCTCTTGCTTATGCCGGTGCCCCGGTGTGTGCGGATAGAATGAAAGTACAGCTTTTCAGGGTTTTTACCTGTATTAAGGTTAGTGATTCAGTTATTGATGGAATTTCGTATTTTTATGCCGAAGTAAAAAGATTAAAAACATTGCTTACAGAACTGGGAAGAAATACAAAAATACCCGTTTTTTTTCTGATCGATGAGATCTTTAAAGGGACGAACAATGTGGAAAGATTAATAGGCAGCCGGTCATATATAAAAGCTTTGGCCGGGACCAATGGTACGGGAGCAATTTCTACACACGATCTTGAACTTGTTAAGCTTGCCGGGAAAATGCCTGTAATAAGTAATTATCATTTTCGCGAAGAAGCCGTTAATAATCAGATGCATTTTGATTATTTGCTGCGCAGGGGCCCATGTCCCACAACAAATGCCCTTAAAATAATGAAAATTGAAGGCTTACCTGTCGATAATGATGATATATAAATTCAATAAAAATAATTATCAAAACAATTCCTGTGAGGGGAAATAAATGAAATATATTGCTAAGTTCTTATTTATTATAAGCTTTGTACTGCTAAATACCTCATTTGCTCAGGTCAATAATCTCCGGTTTGCATGGTTGACCGATACACACGTCGGTAGCGAAACCGGCGAGGAAGATCTCAGGAGGTCAGTTGAAGATATCAATAAACAGCCAAATATAGATTTTATAATTGTTTCGGGTGACGTTAGTCAGACCGGTAAGGGCAGTGACCTCAGGATTGCCAAATCTATTCTCGACAACCTGCAGAAGCCATATTATGTCATTCCTGGAAATCATGACACAAAATGGTCTGAATCCGGGGCTACAGATTTCATAAAAATGTGGGGAAATGACAGGTTTACATTTAACAAAGGTGGAATACTATTTATCGGTTTCCACGAGGGACCTCTCATGAGAATGGGTGATGGCCATTTTGCCCCTGAGGACCTGCGCTGGCTTGATGGCATACTCGCCGGTGTTAAAGATAAGGAACAGCCGATTATCATTGTCACCCATTATCCGGTAGATCCACAGATCGATAACTGGTATGAAGTACTCGACAGGGTGAAAAAATTTAATACAAAACTAATTCTTGTAGGTCATGGACATGCCAACAGGCAATTGAGTTTTGAGGGGGTCCCGGGAGTTATGGGACGGTCCAATCTCAGGGCTGGGAAAAAGATCGGGGGATATAATATTGTCGAATTAAAGAGCGACACGGCTTATTTTGCTGAACGCGTGCCTGGCGACAAGACGCTTCCGGTATGGTGCAAAACTTCACTGGAAAAAAGGAACTATCTGGCAGAAACAAAGGTACCTGAAAGACCTGATTACTCAGCCAACAAAAAATATCCGGCTGTTACTGAAAAGTGGAGGAAGGAAACGGGTTTTGTAATAGCTTCAGCTCCTGCAATTGGGAAAGATGTTATTATTGCAGGCAACACAAGCGGAAATGTTTTTGCTTTGTCAAAAAAAGACGGGACCGGAAAATGGAGTTTTAAGACCGGTTCTGCTATTTATTCAAGTCCTGCTATTGTTGGAAATAAAGTTATATTTGGATCAGCAGACAGCAATATTTACTGCCTTAATACCACAACAGGGAAGCTTAACTGGAAGCTTAAGACAGAAGCTGCCGTTGTTGCAGTACCCGTAATCAGCGAGGGTGTTGTATATATAGGAGGAAGTGACAATAAATTCAGGGCTATAGAGCTGAATTCTGGAAAACTGCTGTGGAAATTTGACCAGGTTGGGGGATTTGTTGAGTCTAAACCTCTTATTTATCAGAACAAGGTGATTTTCGGAGCCTGGGATTCATATCTTTATGCTTTAAATAAGAAGACTGGAGCTCTTGAATGGAAATGGAACAACGGTAAGCAAGAGGTCCTTTATTCACCTGCTGCATGTTTCCCTGTAGCTTCCCATGGAAAGATCTTTATAGTAGCTCCGGACAGATATATGACGGCACTTGATGCAAACACAGGAAAGAGTTTATGGAGAACAAACCGATACCTCGTGCGTGAATCCATTGGTATTTCTGAGGATGGAAACACGGTTTATGCCCGTTGCATGAATGACACAGTACTGGCTGTAAATGCTTCGGCTAAGGATCCAGAGTATAAATGGATCAAAAACGAAGGGTATGGATATGATATTGATCCCAACATGCCGGTTGAAAAGGATGCAAATCTTGTTTTTGGTACAAAGGACGGTTCTGTATATGACTTAAATGCAAATACAGGCGATCTTAAATGGGTGCATAGGACCGGTTCAGCCCTTGTTAACAATATTTCCCTGATAAACTCAAAAGAGATGGTAATTACAACTATGGACGGCAGTATCATAATGCTAAAGGCAGATAATTTAAAACACTAAACGTGAAGTAATTTTTGATTAATCCGGATGTTAAATGACGATTTTTGATGTACGTAGTAAAATACTGGTTAGCTGTCCTCAGAGAGTTGCAGGTTTTCTGAAAGAGGAGATTTCCACGCTGGGTTATCCTGTTGTTTCTGAATCGGAAACTTTTGTCGAAACAGAAGGTACCATGGAAGATGCAATGAGACTGAACCTTTTTATAAGAACTGGACACAGGGTGTTGTTTTCCCTTGAGGAATTTCCCGCTGAAACACCGGATGCTCTATACAAAGGGTTCCACAAGATCCGGTGGGAGGATTATCTTTTTAAGACCGGGTATATAAGTATTTCCTCATTTGCTGATCACCCGTCGGTAAAGGATACCAGATTTCCAAATCTGAAGGCAAAGGATGCAATTGTGGACAGGTTCAGGGAAAGATATGGTGTAAGGCCCGATTCAGGATCCGAAAGAAAGGGTGCAATGATCTACTTCTACTGGGCGAATAACCATTGTTCGGTATTTTTTGATACTTCGGGAGTTACGCTTTCTAAAAGGAATTACAGGAAAATTCCTTTTAAGGCGCCGATGCAGGAATCACTGGCTGCATCGGTTATTGTAGCTTCCGGCTGGAATGGCGAGG
Source organism: Ignavibacteriales bacterium (assembly GCA_050258815.1). GTDB lineage: Bacteria > Bacteroidota > Ignavibacteria > Ignavibacteriales > SURF-24 > JAAXKN01. The sequence continues at coordinate 3,335 of JBLMZM010000276.1, read as the reverse complement.
GGCATTTTATCAATCCAATGTGCGGCAGCGGAACCCTGGCCATTGAGGCTGCCCTGATGGGTCTGAACAAAGCTCCTGGACTCTTAAGAACCAATTATGCATTTATGCATCTGAAGGGGTATGACGAGGAAGCCTGGCGTAAGGTGAGGCAGGAGGCAAAGCTTAAGGCAAAGAAGAGTCTGTCCGGCAGAATAATTGCAACAGACATTAGCAGGGAAGCAATTAAAGCCGCCATTCAGAATGCAAAGACGGCAGGTGTTGACCACCTCATTGAATTCAATGTATGTGATTTCAGGGAGACGGAAATTCCCACCGGAAATGGCGTCGTAATGCTGAATCCAGAGTATGGGGAAAGACTTGGACAGGAAAAAGAGCTTGAGGAGGTCTATAAAGGTATTGGCGATTTCTTTAAGCAGAAATGCCAGGGCTATAATGGTTACATATTTACAGGTAATCTGAATCTGGCCAAGAAGATAGGTTTGAAAACAAAACGGAAAATCCCGTTTTTTAACGGCAACATCGACTGCAGACTTCTGGAATATGAATTGTATGAAGGGAGTAAAAAACCATTCAGGCCTGAAGAATAACACCTTCTACCGGCATTGTGTATTTGAAAGGGCATGAATATTAAATAAATTTTATTATAAAAATAAATTCAGTAAGTTTAATCTGTAAAAATAAGAAATCAATAAATTGAGGTAGTATGCAGGGGTTTAAAAATTTTAATCTGGTGGATCATCCGCTTATTAAAAGAGATTTGGCAATTTTAAGAGATAAAAATACGGATCAGAATCTATTTAGAATGGCCCTTAGAAGAGTTTCTTCGATTCTGGCTTTCGAAATCAGTAAGGACTTTAAACTGGAGTGTTTTGAAGTTGAAACACCGCTTGAAAAGACGGAAGGTCACAAACTGGCGCAGGATATTGTCCTGGTTCCGGTATTAAGAGCCGGACTCAGTATGGTAAATGCATTCCTGGAGATTATTCCGGAGGCAAAAGTCGGGCACATCGGGATCCAGCGAAATGAAATTACGCTTGAACCAATTGATTATTATTATAAAACCCCGAGTAATATAGATATAGCAAAGGTAATCCTGCTGGATCCTATGCTTGCTACAGGTGGCAGCGGGGCTGCTGCACTGAATTTTCTTAAGAAAAGGGGAGCGGTGGAATGTATTTTTGCATGTCTGGTTGCTTCGCCACAGGGTATTGCCAGAATAGAAAGTACCCATCCCGATGTCAAAGTCTATTCGGCTGCGCTTGACAGAACATTGAATGAAAAAGGATATATTTTGCCTGGACTGGGAGATGCTGGTGACAGAACGTTTGGGACACTATAAGTTATTATTTTTTCTTTTACTGTTCCCTTTGCTTATCCATGCTCAACAGTATCCGGATCCCAAAGTTGATCAGTTACTCAGGAGCGGGATTGAAAGTATTGTTACACAGAATTACGCAGATGCTGAACTGAAGTTTAAGCGCCTTAATGATAATTACCCCGATTTGCCCCTGGGCAGCATTTACCTGGCTGCCGTGAAAATGGCAGCATCTATTGATTATGGGGAAGCCATCGATGAAAATTATATTTCTGCCAGGCTGAATGAAGCTGAGAAAAAGACTGATAAACTGATAGAAAAAAACGATCATAATGCGTGGAATTTCTATTTCCTGGCATTAAACAAGGGATACTGGGCGTATTTCAAAGCCTTAAACAGGGATTATATCTCGGCTTTCTCGTCCGGTCTATCATCCATCTCAAAATTCAATAAATGCCTGCAGATGGATTCTTCGTTTTATGATGCATATATTGCGATTGGTACTTACAAGTACTGGAAAAGTGCTAAAACAAAGTGGGTTCCATTTGTAAGCAATGAAAAAGAGCTCGGGGTGCAATACTTAACGCTTGCCCTGGGGAAAAATACTTTTAATCATTATCTGGCACAAAATTCCCTGATGTGGATTTACATCAATGACAAGGAATATAAAAAGGCGGCCGATATTGCAGAAAAGGTATTAAGTAAATATCCTGGCAACAGATCCTTTAAGTGGGGTCTCGGAAGGGCTTATCAGGAAATCAATAAAAGGAAAGCGATAGAAGTATTTGAAAAACTTCTTTCTTCTGTCCTTGAATTGAAGAATAACAATCATTATAATGAGATCATATTAAAGCATAAACTGGCATTACTGAACCATGAGGTTGGGGATAACAAAACAGCCTTAAGATTATGTGATGAAATACTGTCTTTGAAGTCTCTTTCGGATTATGTTACTGACCGCCTGGATGACCGCCTGGATAAGGTAAAGAAGTTAAGAGAAGAACTCTTGCGCCTGTAATTTTGTTTATTGAGCAGAATATGTGTTTTTTAATTCTAACTAATAAATCTTCATAGATTTAAATTTGGAAAAGATATGGCTTTAGGGGTAACTAAAAATAGAAGGATTTTTGAGGACCTGCTGGAAACATGCAGGCACAATCTTCCCAGCGTCAACGAAGAACTGCTCAAGAAAGCATTTGAATTGAGCTACGAGGCTCACAGAAATGATTTCCGGGCATCGGGTGAACCATATTTTAACCACCCTTATGAAGTTGCCATGATTGTGGCAAGAGAAATTCCGCTGGATGATATCTCTGTTATCAGCGCATTACTGCACGATGTTGTGGAGGATACCGATTTTGATCTTACCTTTATAACTAAGGAATTCGGGAAGGAAATTGCCGAAATTGTCGATGGTGTAACGAAAATTGGAGGCGTTTTTAAGGGGCAGGATATAACCCAGGCTGAAAACTACCGTAAAATGCTGCTTTCAATGGTCAAGGACGTTCGTGTAATTCTGGTGAAATTTGCTGACCGTCTGCATAACATGCGCACTCTGGAATTTGTTAACCCTGAAAAACAAAGAAGAATAGCCAGAGAAACACTTGAAATATACGCTCCTTTTGCACACAGGTTCGGTCTTGCCCGCGTTAAGTGGGAACTTGAGGATTTGGCATTTAAGTACCTGAATAAAGAAGCATACGACGACCTGGCGCGTAAGATCAAAAATAAAAGGCGTGAACGGGAAACTTACATAAATAAGTTTAATTCCCCGATCATGGAAAAGCTGAAAGAGCATGGACTGAAATTCGAGATCAGCGGCCGGCCAAAACATTTGTACAGTATTTATCGCAAAATGATCAAACGTAACAAACCATTTGAAGAAATATACGATCTTTTTGCCGTCAGAATCATACTTGAAAGCAATGATTCCAACGAATGTTACTACGTACTTGGTATAATTAACCAGGTTTATATCCCAGTGCCTGACAGATTCAAGGACTATGTCTCAATTCCAAAG
>JBLMZM010000275.1:0-8265 GCA_050258815.1 Ignavibacteriales bacterium | reverse complement strand
AACTCCATCAGTGTCCCGGTAGCCGCGATACTGGCCGCGCACAACGTCCCCTCGGCTGAGCGTGCGCACGCCCCTAAGGAAACGTGCCTTCTCGTCGCGCAGCGCGTCGTCATACCGGCCGCTGAACGGGTCCATCGCAAGCAGCGTGACCAGCTGGAACATGTGGTTCTCGATTACGTCGCGAATCGCGCCGACACCCTCGTAGAAAGCGCCGCGCGTGGAGACGTCGAAGTCCTCGGCCATCGTGATCTGGACCTGGTGCACGTGCTCGCGGTTCCAGATCGGTTCCAGGAACGCGTTCGCGAAGCGGAAAAAGAGGATGTTCTCGACCGGCGACTTGCCCAGGTAGTGGTCGATACGGAAACAGCGCTCCTCGGGGAACACCCGGTGCAGCGCCTCGTTCAATGTCCGGGCCGACTCCAGATCGCGACCAAACGGCTTCTCAACGACGACGCTCCCACGCTCCGCAAGACCCACGCTCCCGAGCTGGTCGATGACCGTCGGGAAGAGTTCAGGCGGGATTGCCAGATAGTGGACCGGGCGCGTGGCTCCCCCGAGCGCGTCGCGCTCTCGGATTAAGTGTCACCCGCACAATCTTCACCTGAATTAATTCTTTTGTATTTTACTTGATCGTATAATTATTTAGATTTGCCATATTATTCAGCAGAATTATACTCCCGTTCAGCAGTATTTTCCGGAAAAGAATTTTAGCAAAAGGATTATATCATGAGTACTTTAGAAGCTACTACACCCTTGGAAGTAAAAGAAACAAAAGCCGCAGCTCCCGCAAAAAAACCGCGCATAGCCTCAATTGACGCTTTCCGCGGATTTACGGTACTGTCAATGATATTTGTAATTCAGGTAGCGGGCTACGCGAATCTGCCATTTACACAGTCCTGGTTCGGCAGCACGCCCGTCTCCCAGTTTCACCACGCAGCCGACGGCATCGGCAACACAACCGGCGTAGGACTCACATTTACCGACCTGGTGGCCCCCTTCTTCGTTTTTATTGTAGGCATGGTGCTGCCCTTAAGCAAACGCAAAAGAGGCCGTGAATGGTGGAAGCACGTGGGAACCCGAACATTTCTGCTGATAGCCCTGGGAGTGCTCTATATTTCGCTAATACTTAATTTATCCTACTGGTGGGGCATACTTCAGGCGATAGGAATTGCATATTTTATGGGAGCCTCACTCATGCTTCTGCGCCCCGCATGGCGCTGGGTGGCAGTTATTGCAATAGCAGCTTTCCACCAGTTCATGTCGCTGACATTCCCCTGGTGGCTGCAGCTGGGAGACCCGGCAAAACCATTTCTTACAATTACAAACCTTGCCGGCGATGCCCTGCGTCCTCTGACAGTACACTGCACACCCTGGGCCTCAATTTCATACGGTTTAATTACAGTAATCGGCACCCTGCTGGGTGAGGCCGTTCTCTCGCGCTCTCACCGTAAAATAATTATCCAGGCGCTCTCCATGGGAGCAGTGCTCTGCATAGCAGGTTATCTGCTGCACCTGTACCAGTGGCCGGTATTTGCAATGAATAAACCCAATGTGTCGGCTTCGTATGCCATCTTTACCTCAGGCGTTGCCTCTTTTACATTCCTTATCTTTTATATGATCATGGACTACTGGCAGATTCAATCATGGGCCAAACCCTTCATTGTATTCGGCTCCAACGCTCTTCTGGGGTATTTTCTTCAGCCAATCGTCAGGATATTTGTCTTTGCACTGGGCTTTAAGCCTTACCTGGCGGGACATAGCGGCTGGGACGGTGTGCTGTTCGGTTTAATCTGGACTGCGCTTCTGTGGGTCGTGCTCCTGTGGTGCAATAAGCGCAACATATACTGGAAGATATAAATTTCTTGCTGCCGGAGATCTCTCAGCCTGCTAATGAATAGCTGGTTGAGATTACCCCTCCGGCACAGCCAGGGGCGCCGCCATAAAAGGCAGATAATTACCCGAGGGATAAACAAAAACTGATGCTTTAAGATCAGGAAGACTGAAATGGATATTAAAACATATTTAATATGTGTGGCTTTTACTGTAGTTCTGATGATCTTATTTGTGTTCATCAACTTTCCCTATTATAAAATTACCTACGGCACCAGGGCCAGGAGGATTGTAACAAGAACCATTTTTCTCAATGCTCTCGCAATCCTCATCGGCTGGGCGCCGGTTGTATATTTCTGGCCTGAATTCAGCCTTAAGTACCTGCTGCCCTTTGCCTGCACGCTGGGAGCCCTGGGATGCGTCGGCAGCCGCTTCCTTTATACCGAGATCATCCCGGATGAGCTGGCAAAAACAATGATTGAGCTCATTGAACGAAAAAAAGACGCGGGCACCCAGAGGCCCGATACACAGGAATAAATACTACGGAGAAAAATTGCTGAAAGACCTCGTACTGAAAAACCGCAGCTATAGAAGATTTGATGAGAACCAGCCGGTAAGCCGCCAGATACTGGAAGAGATGGTGGAACTTGCCAGGCTTTCGGCCTCGGGCCGCAACCTGCAGCCCCTTAAATACATAATTTCAAATGAGCCGGAGAAAAATTCCCTCATTTTTCCCTGCCTCGCCTGGGCCGGATATCTGAAGGACTGGCCGGGTCCCGAAAAAGGCGAAAGGCCCGCGGCTTATATTATTATTCTCGGGGATACCCGCATAAGCAAGGTTTTCGGCTGCGATCATGGCATCGCGGCACAAAGCATCCTGCTGGGAGCGGCAGAAAATGGCCTGGGAGGATGCATGATCGGTTCAATTCAAAGGCAGAAGCTGCGCGAAATTCTCTCCATACAGGAAGAACTCGAAATACTTCTCGTTCTGGCCCTGGGCAAACCGGCAGAAAAGGTGGTAATTGAGGAACTTCCGCCCACGGGAGAAGTAAAATACTGGCGCGACAGTGAAAAAGTTCACCACGTTCCCAAAAGAGCATTGCACGACATAATAATACAATAATTCCAAATCAATTCTTAATTATTCCGGGGGATAAAATGAAAAAATCTGTATTATTGATCCTAATCGGCAGCAGAAAAGATTCTGCAGTCAACGTTCAGAAGGTGCTTACCGGCTGGGGCTGCCTGATCAAGACCCGGCTCGGAATTCATGACGGGGTGCTCGATAATTGTTCGGATATGGGACTCCTTATGCTGGAACTCGTAGGCGAGGAAGCACAGAAAGAGGAGCTTACAAGAAAACTCCAGCTCATTAAGGGCGTATCTGCAAAACTGGTCAGCCTCGAAGTCCTGGAAAATGAAACAACAGAATAGTTACTTATTTAATTACAAAGAATCAGGAAAGTCACACATACTATGAAAAGAAATACTCTAAGAACCCGTGTTCTTTTATTTTTATTCTCTTTTACCCTTATACTAAACGGCACCATATCAGCACAGGCGCTGAAACTGAAGATCATCGAAACCAGCGACGTGCACGGAGCAGTTTTTCCCTACGATTTCAAGAACGACCGCCAGGCCAGTACTTCACTAGCACAGGCCTATTCCTATATTAAACAGGAGAGGAAAAACGGGCAGCAGGAAGTGGTGCTCCTTGATAACGGCGATATACTCCAGGGCCAGCCTGTAGTCTACTACTACAACTTCGAAAAAACAAACGTGCCGCACATACTTTCTGAAGTAATGAACTTCATGCAGTATGACGCCGCAACTATCGGCAACCATGATATCGAGGCGGGCCACCCCGTATACGACCGCATAAACAAGGAGTTCAAATTTCCATGGATGGCGGCTAACGCAGTAGACAGGAAAAGCGGCCAGCCTTATTTCAGGCCTTATACGGTTATTAACAGAAAGGGCGTTAAGATCGCCGTGCTGGGACTCATTACGCCGGCTATTCCCAACTGGCTGCCTGAGAAGATCTGGGCTGGAATGGCATTCGAGGACATGATTAAATCGGCTGAAAAGTGGGTTAAGATCATAAAGGAAACCGAAAAGCCTGACGTACTGATCGGCCTCTTCCACTCAGGCGTGGAATATGACTATAACAACCAGTCGGCCGAGACACCAAAAAATGAGAATGCATCCAGACTGGTGGCAGAAAGAGTAAAGGGTTTTGACGCCATTTTTACCGGACACGACCACAAAGTCTGGAACCTTACGCTAAAAGATCCCTCTGGCAGCGATGTACTTCTTTTAGGGCCCAATAATGACTCCAGAACCGTTGCCGTTGCAAACCTGTCGCTGAATTACAACAAAGAATCAAAGCGCTGGGAAAAGCAGTCGGCTGCGGGCGAAATAGTCGAGATCAGGAGTTTCAAGCCCGATGACGAATTCATGCAGAACTTTACGCCTGCAATGAATGAGGTAAAGCAGTACGTATCCGAACCCATTGGAAATTTCACCGAAACGATTTCCACGCGCCAGTCGCTTTTCGGAGACTCCCCGTTCATGGACCTTATCCACAGCATTCAGCTCGAAATGACTGGTGCCGACGTCTCCTTTGCAGCCCCTCTTTCATTTGACACAAAAATAGACAAAGGGGAAATTTACGTGCGCGATATGTTCAAGCTCTATAAGTTTGAAAACCTCCTCTATACAATGGAAATGACGGGCCGCGAGATCAAGGGTTTCCTGGAACACTCATACTCCCTCTGGTTCAACCAGATGAAAAGCGGGGATGACCACCTTATAAACTTTAAGCTGGACAAGGATGGGAACCCATCCAGAAACGAGCGCGATAATTCCTATGAGCTGAAGGCACAGTACTACAACTTCGATTGCGCTGCGGGCATTAAGTATACGGTGGACGTTTCCAAACCGGTGGGAGAAAGAGTTACAATAATTTCAATGAGCGACGGCACCCCGTTCGACTTAAATAAGAAATATAAGGCGGCCGTAAACTCATACCGCGGCAACGGCGGGGGCGGACACCTGACAGAGGGTGCCAAAATCCCGAAAGATGAACTCCCGGGCAGAATTATTACATCTACCGACAAGGACCTGAGATTCTACCTGATGAAATGGATTGAGAAAAATAAGACCGTTACACCGAAAGCCTTCGGCAACTGGCAGGTAATTCCAACCGAATGGTGGCAGAAAGGCAAAGAAAAAGACTTTAAGCTCCTGTTCCCTAACGGTAAAAACAGCTGATTTCTTCTGTTTTAAGGCCCTGAAGTACTAGAGTGTGACTTCAGGGCTTATTTTTCCTCCCCCACGCACGCGCGCTTTCCGACTTCCGTTGCTGCCTTCATAGATATACTACTCCAAACGGTGATTCTTTTTTCCGTTTCATTTGGCTCTCAAATCCTTACATTAAAATTAATACGACAATTTTTAACTATATAATGCAAGGTAATCTATTAACAAATAGAAGGTAATATAATATGAGTGCGATAAGTAAATTTCTTTTTGCAGTTGTTCTTTCTTTGACAATGATTTCTTTTGTTTCAGCTCAGACGACAGATACTACAAAATCCGGCAATAATGGCAGTAATAACGGGAATATAAACAGTAACGGCAGCCAGAATAACAGCACCACACCTCCCGGTTCTGATGTAACAGGAGGTGCGGTTCATTCAGCAACACCGGCGGCAATGAATCCGGCTGCAACAATAGAGGAAACAAGCAATAAGTTCATGCAGGCCATAAATCAGGGCGATGCAACTACGGCAGCCAGCTATTATTCGGATGACGCCTTAATCATGCCTCCGGATGTTGACATAATTCAGGGTTCCAACGGTATCAGGAACTTCTGGGCCAAAGTTATAAGTGTGGGCGGCAAATTTGATACCCTGACTACCTCGAAAGTAAACGTAAACAACGAAACCGTGGACGAGGTGGGTCATTATTTCCTGAGCATTAACAGACCGGGACAGGATCCAATGAAGGAAAAGGGCAAGTTTGTTTTTGTGTGGAAACGTCAGCCCGATGAAAGCTGGAAAATAACTACTCACATTTGGAACAGGGTAAAGCAGTAATTACGCTTTTCATGTTCACTTCATATAATTCACATTAACCCCGATGGTGCATGCACGTTAGAAGATAAATGACTGTTAACATGCATGCACTGCCGGCTCTATTCAATAAAGAGAATACTTCCCGCATCAAACAGGGGTCCCTCGTATAATTCCACTATATTATAACCCAGATGCCTAAGGAATGCCCTCAGCTCATCTGCCTGTGAAAGATAATCCAGGCTCCCGGCAAAAAAGATGTCATCTTCCCATACCCCGCACGTGCCGCCCAGAAATCCGTTCGGGAAGCCGGGGAGAATAATATTATCCGGCAATACGTAAAGCACGGTTAAGCCATTTTCACTGAGCGCATTATATATCCCTAAATCCGAAGTAATAAAGTGGTCGTCTTTAAGCGGAATCAGGTTGCACCTGCAGTATCCCTGTTTTACGTTAATTTTTTCAAGAGTTTCTGAGTGCCTTAAAACTCCGGGATCCGAAATATCGAGGCGGTGTATGAGAAAGTTTTCACTTATAACGGCGTTATAATGTGCGCTTTCGGGATATTTAGGGCCGACGGCTTTATCCCCAAAGCTGAATTTAATGCCGCGCTTATTTAAAGTACGGCTGCAATCCTGGGGCAGGTTGGGAGCTGCAACGAGTCCTTTTGGCGTCAGGCAGAAAAATATATCCGGGTGGCCTGATATGGCCTCATAAGCAATACCCGAGGTTGAGAGTTCAAGAACACTTCCATATTCTAAAAGCAGTGTTTTAGCCCCGGGGGGCATCTTTTTATCAATAATAATCTGCATTGAATTCCCTTCCCGTTAAAGAGGCATCCCTGATAAATTTAACCTTCCTGAAACACCTGTTTAACTCCTTTTTATTTACAGCCCCGTAGCCAATGGCATAATTGTACTCGTCAGGAGGCACTGAAACGGTTATACTTTCACCGGCATTGCCGCAAAGGGGTTTAAGCAGCTCACCCCATATGGAAGTCAGCACCAGCTCCCTGAAAGAAATATGATATGGCCCCGCGGCCAGGCATTCCCCGCTAAGCAGTCCCTCCGAGGGATGGAGCCCCATGCGGATGACACTGACATTACGGGCTTCAAATATTTTAAGCACCTCTTTCGACCATTCCACGGCCTCCCGGAGGCTTAAGGGGGTATACTTTCCCCTCAGGTACATTTCCTCCAGCTTTGTTCCTTTTATAACAAGCGTGGGATAGATGCGCGTATTATCTGCGCCCAGTTCTGCAATCCTCAGGGCAGTAGAGATGGAACGTTCAAGCGTGTCGCCGGGCAGGCCTATCATCATCTGGAGTCCCAGTGAAAAGCCCTCCCGGATGATCATCCCGGATGCCTGTTCAATGTGGCTCAGGCTGTGGCCCCGGCCGGAGAGCCTGAGGACATCGGCATTCAGTGACTGCGCACCCAGCTCTATTACCTTAACACCGTAGCGTTTTAAGAGCGAAAGTTTTTCGGAAGAGATATAGTCGGGACGCGTGGATAGTCTGATGCCGCTAATTATGCCGCTGTTTATATAGGGCTCAGCGGTTTTAAGGTATAATTCCTGCAGCTCAATGGGTATTCCGGTAAAGTTTCCGCCGAAAAAGCCTATTTCTATCACTCTGCCTGCGGGGGGGAAAGTTGAAATGTGCCTGTCTATGGTCTGTTTAATCTCTCCGGGCAATGGGCTTTCCAGCCTTCCTGAAATTTTCTTCTGATCGCAGAAAACACACTGGAAAGGGCAGGCCAGTTCGGGAATAAAAACCGGAATCGTATAGTGTTTTATATGTTCTTCATTCATTATTAATGGGGTCTTTTTGTAAAGCGCATTTATGCTGTTTTATGGGCCTAAACATACAAAGTTTCCCGCAATAATTCACCATAAAGGCTTTGACATACCTCCCGGAGGGGAAAATTAGTTGCCCGGAAATGGATTTACTATTATCAGTTTTTTATATAGTATAAATAAAAAACGGAATTTTAATTCCCTGAAATATTTTTAAGCAATTAAAATAATAAATCTTTATTTTCCACAAACCTTATAAGGAAGACGGAATAAAATGCCGAAAAAATTTTTTATTCTCTTTATTGGTCTTTTACCCTTGCTGCTGCAGCTGGGATGCCGCGAAAAGGTAAACCTGACTGACCCTCCCAACGGCCCGAATGTTCTGATTTCCGATAAGGAAACTCCCCACTCACTTACAATTTATACTCCGAAGACAGGCGATGCTTTTCTTACAGGTGTTAACCTGGAGGTCAGGTGGACAGCAACTGCCTCAATCATGAGAGTAAACCTTACACTATACAGAAAGGAAGACTATATGGCCGAGATCGCCAGCGGCACCCTG